>CANQWE010000041.1 GCA_947627475.1 uncultured Clostridia bacterium | reverse complement strand
AAAGCGAGAATGGTACTTTGCGTAGCAAAGTACACGTACCAAAAGCGCTTTTTCGCGGATCGCACAGCGATCCTTGGAGGCAAAGCCGGGGATCCGGCTTTGCGATTGCGTTTGTTTTGTGCAGACTTTCAGTCTGTACCGGCTTGCACGACTCCAGTGCTGTTGCAGGTTCTGCAATGTCTTGCTGTGGTGACCCACTTTACGCAAAGTCTGTACGGGCTTTCTTTGTCTCGTCTTAGACAGACTATCGCTTTTTGTTTCCTTTCTATCCTGCAGCTGCTGGAAACTTTGCGCATACCGAAAAGGTTCTATCCCCTTTATTTGTCAAAGGGATTGGGTTTGAAAAGGGAAGGGGAAGCCTCCTTCCCTTTTCTGTGTTTTTGGTTCCTTTTGTCACATCACAAAAGGAACATGCTTTTCTCTTTCCCTTGGAAGAGGTATACTCTTCCTTCCTCTTGGAAGAGGAGCAGCTTCGTTCCTGCTTACCAAAGCAAAGGAGGTACTCCTTTTCCAGGTGGCTGGAGTGTCGTACGCTCCCCCTTCGCCTCGGGCGTTCATCAAAAAAGAGGGGCTTTGCCCCTCTTTCCGGATTTTGGAAGATTATCCCAAAGCCTGCTGTGCCAGCTCCAGCGCCTCGGCCACCACATGATGCATGTCATAATACTTATATCTGCCCAGACGGCCGCCGAAAAGTACTCTCTCCTCCCGATCCGCCAGCGCCTTGTATTTTTCATACAGCGCGTTGTTCTTTTCGTCGTTCATGGGATAATACGGCTCGTCTCCCGGCTTCCACGTGGCCGGATATTCCCGGGTGATGACCGTGCGGGGTCCTGTTCCGAACACAAAGTGCTTGTGTTCGATGATCCGGGTGTAGGGAACCGCATATTCCGTGTAATTCACCACCGCGTTGCCCTGATAGTTCTCTATATCCAGCACCTGATTTTCAAAACGCAGACTCCGGTATTCCAGCATCCCGTAACAGTAGTCATAAAACTGATCGATCATGCCGGTAAACACCGTAGTCTGGGCCAGGGCAGAAAGGGACCCCCGGTCTGCAAAGAAGTCACATCCCAGCCGTACGACCGCCCCCTCCAGCATCCGCGCAATCATTTTGGTGTATCCCTCCTGGGGGATCCCCTGAAAGCTGTCGTTGAAATAGTTGTTATCGTAGGTAAAGCGCACCGGCAGACGGCGGATGATAAAGGCCGGCAGCTCTGTGGCCGGGCGGCCCCACTGCTTCTCTGTATATCCTTTCACCAGCGTCTCATAAATATCCCGCCCAACCAGGGAAAGTGCCTGCTCCTCTAAATTCTGCGGACTACTGATGCCGGCCTCTGCGATCTGCTGCTGGATTTTCTCCCGCGCCTCAGCCGGCGTGACCACGCCCCACAGACTGTTGAAGGTGTTCATGTTGAAGGGCAGATTGTACACCTTCCCCTGATACAGCGCCACCGGGCTGTTGGTATATCGGTTGAATTCGGCGAACCGATTTACATACTCCCACACCTGCCGGTTGCTGGTGTGGAAAATATGCGCGCCGTACATGTGGGTTTGCACCCCTGCGATCTCTTTTGTATATAAATTGCCGCCAATGTGGTCCCGACGGTCGATAACCAGGCAGGTTTTTCCCCTGTCCATGGCTTCTCTGGCAAAAACGGCCCCAAACAGGCCCGCTCCCACGATCAGATAATCATACATCGGTAAAATTCCCCTTTTCCCATTCCATTTTCTGTCTCTATTGTACCACGACACGCCGCAAAGTACAAGATATAGTTTTCCTCCCGGCAAATCTCCTTTTGATGGGGCAAAATTTCAGAAAACCCTTGACAAATATACCCTCTTCTATGTATAATAAGGATTGCCTATGCGTCTGTGGACGAGTTGTCCATACAAATTTCAGGAAATAATCAAAATTTCGATACAATCGTAAGGAGGTGCAACAATGCTCCGGACATATCAACCGAAAAAACGTCAGAGAAAAAAGGAACACGGCTTTCGTAAAAGAATGAAGACTGCCGACGGCAGAAAAGTTTTGAAAAGACGCCGTGCCAAAGGCAGAGCAAGACTGACGCACTAAAACGGGGCGTACCTCGCCTGCACTATGAGAAACAGCGGGATTTCCCCGCCCGCCTCCGCCGCGGTTCCGGCCCCCGGACCCTTCGGAGGCGTTCTTTCGTTTTTGTGCCTTTGCAGTATTTTGTAGAACCCGGGAGGTCAGCTGTGAAGCAGATCGCAATTTGCGAAAATCATCTTTACCAAAAAGCTTACACCCGCGGCAGACGCGCCGCGGCAAAAACGATTTGCGTTTATATCCTGGGGGATAAAAAGGCCCGCTTCCTGCGGGCTGCCCATCCCATGAAGCAAACAGTCAACCGCGTGGGCATTTCCGCCTCAAAAAAGATCGGAGGCGCCGTGGCCCGTAACCGTGCCAAGCGGGTGATCCGCGAGGCATACCGGCTGACAGACGCACAAATAGGCATAAAAAAAGGCTATCTTGTGGTGATCACCGCAAGGCATGCCGCCACGGTATCCAAAATGCAGGACGTTTTGCGTGATTTGCAGTTCTGCCTGCGCAAACTGGACATGCTTGCTTCATTCGACAACAGCATAAACGACCGCACAGCGGCCAACAGTCAAAATGTTTAAAAAACTCTTTCAGGCGCCCGTGCGCCTGTACCAAAAATTTGTTTCTCCTCTTTTTCCGGCCCGCTGCCGCTTCACACCGACCTGTTCTCAGTACTGCATCCTTGCCATCCAGGAGTGGGGAGTATTCCGGGGCCTTGCTTTGTCCCTTTGGCGGATCCTCCGCTGTAACCCTTGGGGCAAGGGTGGATTTGACCCGGTTCCAAAGCGAAAGGCTAAGCGGAGAAAAAAGGACAAAACGACTCTGTAAAACCTCGAAAGGTATCTGATACATGAGCTTTTTTGATTATCTGATCGTTCCGTTTGGGTACGTCATGCAGTTTTGCTGCTGGATCTTCCCGAACTACCTGGCGGCTCTCGCCGTATTTACTGTCCTGATCCAGCTGCTCCTTTGTTTTATCTTTGGGATCCGGACCCAAAAAAATTCCTTAAAGCAGGCTGCCCTGGCGCCCAAGGTGGCGGCCCTGCGTAAAAAATATGCAGGCAGAACAGACCAGGCTACCCGTCTGAAAATGCAGGAAGAAATTCAGAAAATGTATCAGGAAAACGGCTTCAACCCCATGGGCGGCTGTCTTCCCATGCTGATCCAGCTTCCCATTATTCTGGCGCTGTATCAGGTTATCGTGAATCCCCTGCGCTATATCTGCGGGATCTTCCGCTTTGATGGAAGCAAAATCGCCACCATTGTAGAAAATTTTAAAGACGCAGGCATCCACATTTCTGAAGACTTGCGGACTCAGCAGTATGACATTATTCGGTATATTGTAGAGCATAAGGATGAAACCGAGCATGTGAAAACCCTTTTAGAGGGGCAGGATCCTTCTGTGCTGCCTACCTTCTCTATCGGCGGCTTTGATATGTCTCAGACGCCTGAATTTACTTCTATCCTGGTGCTGGTGCCGATTCTGATTTTTGTGGTCATGATTGTAAGCCAAATTATTACGCGCCATTTTACATACCAGGATCCTATGGTGAAAGAGCAGCAGAACAGCCTTTCCATGAAGATCATGATGTACTCCACGCCCCTGCTCTCTGTGTATGTATCGTTTTATATGCCTGCGGCAGTTGGTATCTACTGGATTTATCGCTCTATCGCGGCTACCCTGCAGCAAATGGTGCTTTATAAGCTGATGCCGCCGCCAAAATTTACCGAAGAGGACTATAAGGCGGCAGAACGGGAACTGAACGGTTCTTCTAAAAAGAAAAAGAAGCATGGCGGCGCTCTGCCTTCCGGCAGCGGCGGAGGAACAAAAGTACGCTCTCTCCATCACATAGACGATGAGGATGAAGATCAGCTTCCCCCGGCAGGAAAAGCCCCTGCAGAGAAAGAGAAAAAAGAAGAAATAAAAAGGGAGCTGCCTGCGGCAGATCCTGAAAATGCCCCGGTTATGAAAGAGGATAAGGGCACAAAGCATTATAAAAAGAGGTAAAAGCTTTGGGAGATGGCGTGACAATCTAACTGCATGCAAAGGCCTGTTATGTGCTGTCGAAGTAGGGGATTTGCTTGCAGCCCCTCCGTTTCGCTACGCTCAACACCTCCTCTTATAAAGGGGAGGCCGGAAATAGATAGACTTCCCTTACCAAGAGGGCTGGGGCGAAGCACATCCAATGAAAAAGGCTCCCCTTACTTAGGGAGCCGGCGCGAAGTACATCCAATGAAAAAGACTCCCCTTACTTAGGGGAGCTGGCACCGTAGGTGACTGAGGGATTACACTACTACCTTACAGGATTTGTAAGGCCGGGACACTTTCCCTTTCAGTATTACTTTAAGACAATCCGGGGATACCTTTTTCGGTCTCCCCTTACGGAATGGAGATTTTAAAATGGCTGAAGAAATTATTATTACCGGTAAGACCTTTGAGGAGGCAATGGCACAGGCCCAGTCGGAATACAGTGGGGAAAACGTCCAGTATGAGATTCTGGAAATGCCCAAAAAGGGAATTTTCGGTATCGGCGCTTCCCCTGCAAAAATTAAGGTGATCATCGCGGATCCCGTGGAGGAAGATACAGACCTGTCCGGTATTGTAGCATCCATCAAGGGACTCAAGGTCACTACTAATAAAGGCGGCGACGGCAGCTCGCCTGCAGCGGCAGCACCGGTACAGAAAAAGCCGGAACCCAAAAAGGAAAAAGCTGCTTCTCCTAAAAAAACTGTAAAATCCGAAAAGCCGGAAAAAACAGAAGAAAAAATCGCGCCTGCACCGAAAAAGGCAGAGCAGGACGCCGGATTAATAGAGCAAAAAGAAACAAAAGTAATCGAAATCACAGAAGAGGAACGGCAATGTGCGCTGAATTTTCTCACCACACTGCTCACCGATATGGGTGTGGATGCCCGTGCGGAATTTGTAGGCAGCGAGCCCTCCGGTATCGGCGGGAACACCTACCCCCGCGTGGAGATTTCCGGGCAGGGTGCAGGCCTTTTGATCGGGCACCACGGAGAAACCTTGGACGCGATTCAATATTTGGTGAATTTATGCACCCATCGCAAGGGTGGCGGATCCTCCAAGGATTTTGTGAAAATCATTGTGGACATTGAAAATTACCGGCGCAAACGGGAGGATACTTTGCGCAGCCTGGCGCGGCGCACCGCAGCCAAAGCACAGAAGTATCGGAGAAACATTGTGCTGGAGCCAATGAATCCCTTCGAGCGGCGGATCATTCACTCTGAGATCCAGGATATTGAAAATGTATCCACCCACTCTGTGGGACGGGATGAGAACCGCAAGATCGTAGTATGTTACGAAGGAGCGGACAAGGTAGACCGCCGGCGGCGGGGGCCTCGTCCGGCACCGGCGACTACATCGATCCCAGTTGATGCAGCTGACAGCAACGCGGAAGAATAAAAAAAGAGGGGCTATAGCCCCTCTTTTTGAATTTTTTCCCGAAGGGGGAGAAGGATTCCCCCTGCTTTGGTGGGAAGCGGGAAAAGGGACGGATGCTACTTTTGTAATGTGACAAAAGTAGCCAAAAACACAGAAAAGGGAAGGGGAATTCCCCTTCCCTTTTCTGTCCCTTCCTCTTTGACAAATATGGTTCGGGGAAACTTACCGGTATGCGCTAAGTTTCCAGCAATTGCAGGATATGAAGATAAGCATATCTTACGACAGAGACAAATATAGTTTCCGGGACTTGGTGTAAGGTGGATAGCCTTAGTATTAAGACTTTGCAGATTCTACAAAAGCACTGTAGTCTCACAGTCCCGGTGCAGGCAAAAAGTCGCGCAAACCAGCGCGATAGCAACAAAGCCAGGGATCCGGCTTGCTTTGCCCTACGGATCGCGCTGCGATCCGTAGGGCGCACTTTTGGTGTACCCTTGTAACAACATACCATTTTCCTGTGCCGAAGAAAAGTACCGCCGTTTCCCTTGAATTGGGGCAGGCATTTTCCTCTCTGCGCAGGATAAATCAGCTCTCCAGTTTTGGCAGCTTGCCCCGCAGATACTGCCCGGTATAAGACGCCTCGCACTGGGCAACCTCCTCCGGAGTACCGCAGTATACAATATTTCCGCCGCCGTCTCCCCCTTCCGGCCCCAAATCAATAATATAATCCGCCGTTTTAATAATATCCAGATTGTGCTCTATGACCAGCACCGTATTGCCTGCATCTACCAGCCGCTGGAGCACGCTGATCAGCTTTTCCACATCCGCGGTGTGCAGCCCGGTGGTAGGCTCGTCCAGCACATAAATCGTGCGGCCGGTGCTGCGCCGGGAAAGCTCCGCGGAAAGCTTAACCCGCTGGGCTTCGCCTCCGGAGAGCGTGGTGGAGGACTGACCGATCTTGACATACCCCAGTCCCACATCGCACAAGGTTTTCAGCCGGCCGGCGATCCGGGGCAAATCGGCAAAAAATTGGGTTCCTTCTTCTGCTGTCATTTCCAGCACATCCGCAATGCTTTTGCCCTTATACTTGACCTCCAGGGTTTCTTTATTATATCGTTTGCCGTGGCACACGTCGCAGGTGACATATACGTCCGGCAAAAAGTGCATCTCAATTTTTTTGACTCCGTCTCCCTCGCACGCTTCGCAGCGCCCGCCTCGAACATTGAAGGAGAATCGGCCCGCTTTAAATCCCCGCAGATTGGCCGCCGGGGTCTTGGCAAACAGTTCCCGGATATCGGTAAACAACCCTGTATAGGTGGCCGGGTTGGACCGGGGGGTGCGCCCGATGGGACTTTGGTCGATGTCAATGACCTTGTCCAGGCCTTCTATTCCCCGGATTTCCTTGTGTTTTCCGGGAATCGTAGCAGCACGGTTCAGGGACGCTGCAAGAGAGCGGTACAAAATCGTATTCACCAGAGAAGATTTTCCGCTACCGGACACGCCGGTAACACAGACAAAGCACCCCAGGGGAATATCTACGGTGATATTTTTCAGGTTGTTTTCTCTAGCGCCTACAACAGTCAGCTTTTTCCCGTTCCCCTTCCGACGCTGCTCCGGCACGGCAATAGATCTTCGTCCGGACAAAAACGCCCCTGTAAGGGATTTTTTATCGGCCATGATCTGCTTGGGCGTTCCCGCAGCTACCACCTGGCCTCCATGGATGCCCGCGCCCGGCCCGATGTCCAGAATATAGTCTGCATTTTCCATGGTTTCTTCGTCGTGCTCCACCACAATTACGCTGTTGCCGATATCCCGCAGCTGTTTGAGCGTTTGGATCAGTTTGCTGTTGTCCCGCTGGTGCAGGCCGATACTGGGCTCGTCCAGGATATACAGCACACCTGCCAGAGAGGAACCAATTTGGGTAGCCAGGCGGATCCGCTGGGCCTCCCCGCCGGACAGGGTCCCGCTGCGCCGGGACAGGGTGAGATAATCCAAGCCCACAGACTGAAGAAAACCAAGGCGGCTTTTCAGCTCCTTGACGATCTGTCGGGCGATCTTCTCTTCCATTTCGGAAAACTGCAATCCCATGGTAAAGGTTAGGGCGTCAGTGACAGAAAGCCGGCAGTATTGGTCGATGTTCAGTCCGCCGATGGTAACAGCCAGAGCCTCCGGATTCAGCCGGCTGCCCCCGCACGCGGGGCAGTCCTGTTCTTCCATAAACTGCTCATAATATTCGTTTTCCGCGCCGCCCTGCTCCATCCGGGCACTGATGGTATGGAGAATGCCTTCATACTTCACCCGCTGCTGACGGGTATATCCGCCAAAGCCCCGGACGATATCGTAGGTCTCGTCTCCTGTTCCGTGGAGCAGCGCGTGCAGGGCCTCTTCGGTAAAGGTGGACAGGGGCTGATCCATACGAAATCCGTGCCGTTTGCCCACTGCTTCGATCAGGGGACCGGTCCAGGTATCCGGGCCAAGGGTTTTAAACCCATTTACCGCAATGCCCCCCTGCAGCAGGGAAAGGTCCCGGTTGGGCAGAATTTTGGGGATGGAGATATTCCGGGTGACCCCGATGCCGGCGCAGCTTTTGCAGGCGCCGAAGGGATTGTTGAAGGAAAACATCCGTGGCTCCAGCTCGCCAAAGCTGATGCCGTGCTCCTCGCAGGCATAGTTGGTGGAAAACTGCAGTTCTTCCTCTGCCTCCTCCTCTTTCCCGGGCAAGATGACTACAGAAAGAGACCCGCCGCTTTCCCGCAGGGCTGTCTCCACGCTGTCCGAAAGGCGGGTACGGATGTCCGACTTCATCACCAGACGGTCTACCACGATTTCAATGGTGTGCCTCTGGTTTTTCTCCAGCTCAAAGTCCTCCGAGAGATCGTAGATAATCCCGTCGCAGCGTACTCTGGAAAACCCGCTTCGCTTTGCGTCGTCCAGCAGCTTTTCGTGGCGTCCCTTTTTCCCCCGCACAACCGGGGACAGGATCATAAACCGGCTGCCCTCACGGATCGCCATAATCCGGTCCATGATCTGATCTGTGGTTTGCTGGCGGATCTCCTTGCCGCAGACAGGACAGTGGGGAACACCCAGCCGGGCGTACAAAAGCCGGAGATAGTCATAGATCTCCGTGACGGTGCCCACTGTAGAACGGGGATTTTTTGAGGTGGTTTTCTGATCAATGGATATGGCGGGGGAAAGTCCCTCCACCGAGTCAATATCTGGCTTGTCCATTTGGCCCAGAAACATCCGGGCGTAGGAGGACAGGCTTTCCACAAAACGACGGTGTCCCTCTGCATAAATGGTGTCAAAGGCAAGAGAGGACTTTCCGCTGCCGGACAAGCCGGTGAAAACCACCAGCTTGTCCCGGGGGACCTTTACATCGATGTTTTTTAAATTATTTACGCGGGCGCCCCGCACGGTGAGATATTTTGGCATAACGATCATCCTTATTTTTGATTGACGGTATGTCTTGCAGCTGCTGCAAACTTAGCGCATACCGGAAAGTTTCTATCCCCTTCATTTGTCAAAGGGGTTGGGTTTGAAAAGGGAAGGGGAATCCCCTTCCCTTTTCTGTGTTTTTGGTTGCTTTTGTTTTGTGACAAAAGCAACGTCCTTCTCTCTTTCCCTTGGAAAAAATAGACTTCCTTCCTCTTGGAAGAGATGCCGGTTTCTTCCTGCTTGCCATTAGTAGGAAGAAACAATGGTACTTTTGCCGCGTTTCGCAGAGAAGACTTGCGTAATGCAGGATATGCCGCCGTAAACGACAGGGGAGAGATACATGCAGGCTATCTCTCCCCCAAAGAAATCACATACTTGGAAAGGAGTAGATTTAAGTCCCTGCTGATAGGGTACTTTGCTCCATTCTACAGAACAGAATGTGACAACAGTATGTCATATTTCGTATAAAAAGGTCTGGCAGCCGCGCCTTTATTTTCCTGCTTCTTCCCGCTCCTCTTTCGCTCTTCCGGTGAGACTGCCAGCAAGAATGATCTTCCGCTCATCCTCCGTAAGAGTTCCCAGAGAAAATGTATGTTTCGTAAGGGTTTTGTCCCCTGTGTGGTACAGATATCCTTCTACTGTCTGGGCCCCGCCGGCTACAGCCGCCCGGATACCGGGAAGCACCAGCCAGTCGCCGCAGAGGATCTCGTCCTCCATGGTACCGCTGTTTTTGCCCATGGCCATTTCGGGACAGGTGAGGGGCAGCATACCCCAGTTAATTAGATTGGAACGGTACCGCTTGGTAGCGTAGTCCCGGGCAATATTGGCAGCGCCCCCCAGCACGCGCTGGCAGGACGCGGCCTGTTCTCTGGCGCTTCCGTCCCCGGGACGGACAGCGCAAACCAGGCTTCCTACGCTGACAGAACCGGACAGGGGTCCGCAAGCGGCAATGGCGGCCTCCATAGCAGCTTCTGCCTGCGCATTTAGAAGGGCAGTATCATATGCTTCTCCGGCCTGCTTTTGGGCGATGACGTGGATCTCGTCTGCACGGCCTACATACTCCGGATCCCGGCGGGACAGAGTCAGCCGGGACAGGCGGAAGGGATTGGACCGATAGGAAGAGGATTCGCCGGAAGGGATCAGCTCATCGGTGGTAGTCACTTCGTCGTCAATCACAGAAGCTACGCCCAGCACCAGGTTGTCTCCCAGCGCCGGCATCGCCGGCCAGTCTTTGATATTGGGGCCAAACTTCAGCTGGGCATTTTTATCTGCCTTGCCATAGCCGAACCAAACCCGTTTTTCATAAATGGAGGTGTCAAAGGTATAATCCGGCGTCCGGTATTCTACATCCAGCTCGTCCGCGCCGGTGAGCAGTCCCCCGGCAGCCGCAGTAGCTGCAATAGACCGGGCGTCCATCAGGGCCACAGAGGCAAACTGTCCTTCTCCTGGCTTGCTTCCTTCCCGGTTGGGGAAGTTTCTGGTGGAGTGACGGATACTCAGTCCTCCATTGGCGGGCACGTCTCCCGCGCCGAAACAGGGACCGCAGAAGGCCGTGCGCAGGGTGGCCCCCGCGCGCATCAGATCCGATGCGACGCCGGTGTCCAGCATCCGTACAAAGGCCGGCTGGCTGGCTGGATATGCAGAAAGGGCAAAGCTGTCCGCTCCGATGGAAGCACCCCGGAGAATATCAGCCGCGGCGCACAGGTTGTCGTAGGTACCGCCGGCACATCCGGCGATCACACCCTGGTCTACCCGCACCCGGCCGGTAGCGGGATCTACTTTGTCGGTAAGCTGCAGGGTGCCGGGCGCCAGTCCCAGCTGCGCCTCTCCCTTGATCTCTACCTGGCGCAGGATGTCCCCTGCATTTTCATTCAGCTGGCGTACCGTATAGGTGTTGGAGGGGTGGAAGGGCAGGGCGATCATGGGCTCTACCTTAGATAAATCTACCAGCACCGCTCCATCGTAATATGCCATGTCCGCAGGAGCAAGACGGCGATACGCCTCAGGTCTTGCGTGGATCTGGAAATACCGCTTGGTCTCGTCGTCTGTGGTCCAGATGGAGGACAGGCAGGTAGTCTCTGTGGTCATTACGTCGATGCCGTTCCGAAATTCAATGGGCAGGTTGGCAATGCCGTCTCCCACAAATTCCAGCACCTTGTTTTTTACAAATTTCTTTGAGAATACTGCTCCGATAATGGCCAGCGCCACGTCCTGGGGACCGACGCCCGGACGGGGCGCGCCGGTGAGGTGCACGGCGATGACCTGGGGCATGTCCACATCGTAGGTGCGGTTCAGAATCTGCTTTACCAGCTCCGGCCCCCCTTCTCCAATGGCCATGGTGCCCAGGGCGCCGTATCGGGTATGGCTGTCGCTGCCCAGAATCATTTTCCCACAGCCGCTCATCATCTCCCGCATGAAGGCGTGGATCACCGCCTGGTGGGCAGGCACGTAAATGGCGCCGTATTTTTTTGCGGCGGACAGGCCGAACATGTGGTCGTCCTCGTTGATGGTGCCGCCTACGGCACACAGGCTGTTGTGGCAGTTGGTAAGCACGTAAGGCAGGGGCAATTCCTCCAGGCCGCCGGCCCGGGCAGTCATGAGAATGCCTACGTATGTAATGTCGTGGGAAGCCAGGGCGTCAAAGCGGATTTTAAGGTGCTTTTCGTCGCCGCCCACGTTGTGGTCCTTCAGAATAGAATAGGCGATGGTTCCCTGTCGGGCTGCATCCGGGTCTCCTCCCTGACTGACAAATTCGTTGCCCTTCAGATATACGCCGTGTTCGATGAGTTTTACCATATTCAAATCCTCCCAAATACCGCGGAGCGCGGCAGAATGCTATCATAATGCGAATACTACCATTATATACTATAAGCAGGGAAAAATCAACGGTCTGCCCCGACAAAATTCCACCATGTCAAAAGCTGCCAATTTATTTGGAAGAATCCACAAATCTGAAAAAAAGAATGGAAGATTGTAGACAAAGCAAGCAGAAGATGGTATACTATATAGCATGAACAAACGCGGCTGCGTTTGTTTTTATGGTATTTAAAATAAATGACAACCGATCCCGGGGCAGGGAAAGGAAACTATTCCATGCTGTACACTGCGGATGAGGCTTTCCGGTATGTAAAACAGGAAGACGTGCAGTGTGTCCGTCTTGCTTTTTTTGATGCCCTGGGCCATAGGAAAACGATTTCCATTTTGCCTGGGCAGCTGCCCAGGGCCGTGGAAGCGGGAATTCCTTTGGACGCCTTTCCCATGGATTTCCCAGGGGAGGGCCTTGTGCTGCTTCCCCATCTCGAAACGCTGCAGATCCTGCCTTGGCTCCACGAGACCAAAACTGCCCAAATATACTGCGGTATATGCGCTGAAAACGGCGTGCCGCTGGGGCTGGACAGCCGAAATATTCTGCACCGTGCCCAGCGGGAAGTGCGGGACATGGGGCTGTCTGTCACGTTTCAGGCAGAGAGTACCTTTTATCTGCTGCCTGGGGACGCCCGGGATACACCTGTCCGCCGGTCCTATGAGGGCGGATACAGGGATGATCCGTATGCTGCACAGGGAGAATCGGTCCGCATGGAGATCTGCCGCGGATTGGAGAGCATGGGGATCTCTCCTTTGTTCGCTTGTAACGGACAAGGGGCCGCACAGCATCGGATCTCTCTTTCGGCGGGGGTGCCTATGGAGACAGCCGACAGAATCATGACGCTGCAGGCGGCAGTGGAGGCGTATGCCCGCTTAAACGGGCTGCACGGTTCTTTCACGCCCAAACCCTTGATGCATCAGCCGTGCAATAATTTTTGCGTGCGTATTTCTCTAAGCGGCGGTAAAAAATGGATGGAGCCCTTTCTGGCAGGAATTTTTACACATATCCGGGATATGACAGTATTTCTGTGCCCTACCCGTCCGTGTTATGAGCGGCTGGGGGAACTGGCCGGCTGTTGGATTCGACAGGTAGGAGAAGATATTCTTCTTTATGCCCCGGATCAAAGCGCCAATCTTTACATCGCTTTTGCCCTGCTGCTGTTTGCAGGAATGGACGGTATCCGGCAGGGGCGCTCCCTTCCGGAGCCGGGGAAGATTCCTATCCTTTCAAAAACGTTGGAAGAGGCGGTCCGTTTTGCGGATATCAGCGGATTTATCGAGGACGTGCTACCCGGAGAAATGCTGAAACGGTACAAAAGGGCAGCAGGCTGCCCTTAAAAAGTAAAAATGGTTGAAGGGAATATATTGGATGACTACCCCTCCGGTACCTACGGTGCCACCTCCCCTTTTGTGTTTCACAGGGTGAAACACAAAAGGGGAGGCATAAAAAGAAAATCTTTCACCTTGCCATTTCACAAGTGGGCCCGACGGTTGACTTTTGCGTCGCCGATATGGAAGCAAAGCAACTTAGCCCTCTTCTTCATAGAGGATGACAGAGGCTATATTTTCTCAGTAGCCCTCCTGTGAGGGCGCTACGGTTCATCTTTTCCTTATAGCCCCCCTCTTGAGAGGGGGGTGTCAGCGAAGCTGACGGAGGGAGAAGAGCCATTTCAGTCATTTACAGTGTTAAAACTAAAAAATAAGTATAAAAACACCGCTGTGCGGTATGGAGGAAGTATGACAAAGTATATCTTTGTGACAGGCGGCGTTGTGTCCGGCCTGGGAAAAGGGATCACGGCGGCGTCTCTGGGACGTCTGCTCAAAATGCGGGGACTGAAGGTGGCGGCGCAAAAGCTGGATCCTTACATAAACATTGACCCCGGAACCATGAGTCCCTATCAGCACGGAGAAGTCTTTGTCACAGAAGACGGTGCGGAAACGGACCTGGACCTGGGTCACTACGAGCGGTTCATCGATGAGGATCTCAACAAATATTCCAACCTAACCACCGGCAAGGTGTACTGGAATGTGCTGAACAAGGAACGCCGGGGGGAATACCTGGGCGAAACAGTGCAGATCATTCCGCATATCACCAACGAGATCAAGGAATTTATCTACACCGTGGGCAAAAAGACCAACGCGGACGTAGTGATCACGGAAATCGGCGGCACCATCGGGGATATCGAAAGTCAGCCCTTTTTGGAGGCGATCCGCCAGGTGGGTACAGAGGTGGGGCCGGAAAACAGCCTGTATATCCATGTGGTTCTGGTGCCCTATATCAAATCCTCCGGAGAGCACAAATCCAAGCCTGCCCAGCATTCTGTCAAGGAAATGCAGGCTACCGGCCTGTCTCCCGATATCATCGTCATGCGGGTGGATGAGCCTGTAGACGAAGCGATCCGCCAAAAGATCGCCCTCTTCTGCAACGTGAAACCGGATTGCGTCATTGAAAATACGACCTTGCCGGTGTTATATGAAGCCCCCATTATGCTGGAGAAAAACAACTTTTCCCAGATCGTATGCCGGGAGCTGCACATCGAAGCGGACGAGCCGGACATGGGCGAATGGCTGGATATGCTGGACAACATCAAAAATCGCAGCCGTAAATGTACCATTGGCCTGGTGGGCAAGTATGTAAAGCTCCACGACGCGTATTTGTCTGTGGTAGAAGCCCTGCGTCATGCGGGATACGCGCTGGGCAGCCGGATCGATATCAAATGGATCGATTCAGAGGATATCACCCCTGGAACGGCAGGAGATATTCTTGCCGCCTGCGACGGGATCCTGATCCCCGGCGGATTTGGAAATCGCGGTGTAGAAGGCAAAATCCTGGCCTGTGAATATGCCAGAACCCATAACATCCCTTATCTGGGAATTTGTCTGGGTATGCAGATCGCCGTGATTGAATATGCCCGCAATGTTTTGGGGCTTAGCGACGCCCACTCCGGTGAGTTTGACGAGGATACCCCACACAAGGTGATCGACTTTATGCCGGATCAAAATGAAAGCATCGCAAAGGGCGGTACCATGCGTCTGGGCCGGTATCCCTGTAAGGTGACTCCCGGCACGCTGCTCCATCAGTGCTACGGAGAGGAGCTGATCGGAGAACGGCATCGGCATCGGTATGAGTTCAACAATGAATATAGAGCGGCGCTGGAGGAAGCTGGACTGGTGATCTCCGGCACGTCCCCGGACGGCCGGATCGTGGAGACGGTGGAAATTCCCGGAAACGATTATTTTATCGGCGTCCAGTTCCATCCGGAATTCAAGTCCCGTCCCAACCGCGCGCATCCTCTGTTTTACGGCCTGATCAGGGCAGCACTGGATCATGTAGAAAAAAGATAAAAAAGAGACCCCGGGAAGGATCCTCCCGGGGTCTCTTTTCTTCAGGGCTTTCCTGTCAGGTTGAGAAATGCGCAATCCTGATACGTCCCTGCAGCACGTTGGCAGGCGTGTCGGGGAAGAGCCGTTTTCTCTTTCTTATTCTCCTACCGGAGTCCTGCCTCCGTCCTGGGTATTTTTCGCCGGATACCGGGAATATTCTTCCCCGGCAAGGTCCGCCGTGGTCATCCGGGGGCGGAGACCATCCTCCAGTTCGTTGGACGGATAAATCTGGGCAGAGGCAACACCGTTCGGTTCGTCCGGACCGGTGAAATCCTCCAGGCCGGTGACACAATTTTGTTCGTTTTCAATAGGCTTTGTTTTCTTTTTCCTTTTATCCATAGCGGGCTCCTTTCGGATTTTGTGATAGTTTTAGTATTTCCCGCTTTTTCATGGGTATGACAAAAACTTAAATATAGAGACAATGGGGCGTATTCTCCCCTCGCATTTTGCAAGGCGTCTCTGGAGAGCTACGGCGAAAAATGCCCCAGGGGGTATAGCAAGTTTGAACAAACTTTGGAGTAAAGTAAAACGACATAGCAGCACTTTGCAGAAACTGCAGGAGTACTGAAGTCAGGCGCATCGGTACAGACGAAAAGTCTGCACCAAACGGACGCGATCGCAAAGCCGGGGATCCGGCTTTGCCCCACGGATCGCAGCGCGATCCGCGAAAAAGCGCTTTTGGTACGTGTACTTTGCTACGCAAAGTACCATTCTCGCTTTGGAGAAAAGCGCCACCCGTTCCCCTGCTTCGGGGGCAGGAAAGAACCTGCTCCTCTTCCAAGAGGAAGGAAAGAACGTTTCTTTCCCAAGAGGAAAAGAGGAGACGTTCCTTTTCCATGTGGAAAAGGAACCAAAAGACAGAAAAGGGAAGGGGAATCCCCTTCCCCTTTGACAGCAAAGTGGAAACAAACTTTCCGGTATGCACTAAGTTTGCAGTATCTGCAAGACAGATTGAAAACAAAAAGATATCGTCTGTCTAAGACAGAGGCAAAGAAAGTCTGTAGAGACTTTCACGTAAAGCAGCACTTTGCAGGTCCTGCAAAGGTACTGGGGTCGTGTAGTCCCGGAGCTGACGAAAAGTCGTCAGTGCAGTTCATCTGCAAATCGCTGGGAAAACGGTGAGCACCGGGGAGCCTGAGGCAAAGGGCCGCCTTCCTCTATCCCAAAAATGCAGCGGCAGTGTCCAGCGCAAGATGCATCATATCTGTAAAGGAAGTCTGACGTTCCTGTGCTGTGGTAGCCTCTCCGGTAAGCAGATGATCGGACACAGTGCACAGCGCCAGCGCGTGCTTTCCCGCTCTGGCCGCGTTCATATACAGCGCCGCCGCTTCCATCTCTACCGCAAGCACGCCCATTTTGCTCCAACGCGCCGCAGAATCCGGGTCCTCATGATAAAAAATATCGCTGGACAGCAGATTGCCCACATGGTAGGAGAAGCCCGCTGCCTTTGCTGCGTCCACACAGTGCTCCAGCAGGCAATAGCTTGCCAGCGGCGCAAAAGCGCCCGGCAGCTGGAAAGTGTGGGCGAAAGCGGAGTCTGTACAGGTACCTTGCCCCATGATGATGTCCCGCAGTCGCACACGTTCCTGCATGCCCCCGGCAGATCCTACCCGAATAATGGCCTCCACCCCAAAAAAGTTGTACAGCTCATAGCTGTATATACCCATAGAGGGCATACCCATGCCGCTGGCCATGACAGATACCGGGCTGCCCCGGTAGGAGCCTGTGTACCCCTGCACGCCCCGGACATTGTTGACAAGAACAGGATCTGTGAGAAAGTTTTCGGCAATATATTTTGCCCGCAGCGGATCCCCCGGCATTAGTACGACCGGCGCAAAATCCTCCGGAGACGCATCAATATGCGGTGTTGGATATGGTTTCATACTCTACTCCCTCCTTCTGCATTTGTTCCAGTGCGGCGATTACCCGGCTGGTGCCGATCCGGTGGGCACCCAGTCGGATCATCTCCGCCGCGTCGGCCGGCCCGCTGATTCCTCCGGCCGCTTTGATCTGTTTGCCGCCTTTCATATGCTGCCGTATCAAAATAATATCTTCCCGTGTGGCGCCGCCGGTGGAAAATCCCGTAGAGGTTTTGATAAAGTCCGCCTGGGAGGCGGAAACAGCAGCACACATACGGATTTTTTCTTCCTCAGTGAGAAGGCATGTCTCGATGATTACCTTCAGCAGCCGTCCCCCGCAGGCGTCTTTCACCGCGTTAATTTCTCCCAGTACCGCGTCGTCCGCGCCTTCCCGTACCCAGCCCAGGTTCACCACCATGTCGATTTCCGCAGCGCCGTCCGATGCCGCCTGGGCGGCCTCGAAGCATTTGCACGCAGTCGCGGCGTATCCGTTTGGAAACCCAATTACCGTGCATATAGGCACCCGCCCCGCGGTATAGGCAGCGGCCTGCTTTACATAGGACGGGGGAATGCACACAGACGCGGTGCCGTAGAACATCCCCTCATCGCAGGTTTTTTGGATATCCGCCCATACGGCAGTTGGAGACAGCAGCGTGTGGTCCACCCGTTTTAGTATTTCCTTTAGTTGCATTGATTCAGTAACTCCCCGTTTAATTTTTCTTTCTGCATTTTATGATAGCATAAGATGCTTTTTTGTCAACGGCTGCAGGTATAGAAATTTCCAAAATTGCGCACAATATGAAACATAGCTTAGTGCGGCGAGGCTTTCTCCCGCGCTATTATTTGCGCCGCCGCTTCGGCGGCAGATTGGAGATTAATATGGATAAAGACAAAAATAGACTCCAGGAAAACGGCGGAGGGGCCGGCAGTGAAAACAGCGAGGATTTAGAAAACAACGCCAGCGGGGACGGTTCCGGCAGCGCAGAAAACGATCAGCTGGATTTTATTATGAAAAGCGGCAGCGTAATTTCCAAAAAGGACGGGGAAACCATACACTGCCTGACGATCATCGGCCAGGTGGAGGGGCACTTTATTTTGGGAGAGGGCCAAAAGGCCACCAAATACGAGCATATTATCCCTTTGCTGGTATCCATTGAGCAGTCGGACGAAATTGACGGACTGCTGCTTGTACTGAACACCATGGGCGGCGATGTGGAAGCAGGACTGGCCATTGCGGAAATGATTGCGGGAATGTCCAAGCCCACTGTGTCCCTGGTGCTGGGGGGCGGCCATTCCATCGGCGTGCCATTGGCCGTCTCAGCGAAAAAATCTTTTATTGTGCCGTCTGCCACCATGACGATTCACCCAGTGCGGATGAGCGGTACTGTTGTAGGCGTGCCCCAGACCTATTATTATTTTGAACGGATGCAGGATCGGATCGTTCGATTTATTACGGAGCATTCCCAGGTGAAGGAAGAAAAATTCCGACAGCTTTTGATGCGAACAGATCAGATTGCAACGGATGTAGGTTCTCTCATAGACGGTCGGGAAGCGGTAGAAATCGGTCTGATAGATGGAGTAGGGTCCCTTGCAGACGCGCTGGCAGAGCTGCGGCAGCAAGTAGAAGCAAAGCAAAAGGAAAACAGCACATCAGAGAGACAGTAAAAAAGAGGGGCTTTGTCCCTCTTTTTTACTGTCCCCCTCAGGGGAGGGAAAGCAGCACTTTGCAACACCTGCAAAAGCACTGGCGTCGTGCAGTCCGGAGCAGACGGAAAGGCTGCACGAAACCGGCGCGATCGCAAAGCCGGGGGTCAGGCTTTGCCCCTACGGATCCCGGCACGATCCGCAAATGCATTTTTGGATACGCGTACTTTACTGCGCAAAGTACCATTTTGCTTTGGAAAAAAGTATCAACCGTATTCCCTGCTTCGGGGGCAGGAAAGAAACCTGCTCCTCTTCCAAGAGGAAGAAAAGAATGTTCCTTTTCCAAGGGAAAGAGAAAAGGACGTTCTTTTTGTAATGTGACAAAAGGAACCAAAAACACAGAAAAGG
>CANQWE010000040.1 GCA_947627475.1 uncultured Clostridia bacterium | reverse complement strand
CAAGATCCACTGCCGTCTTCCCGCCTACAGAGGAATCCACTGCGGCCAGCAGGGTCGTTGGAACCTGGATAAAGGGGATCCCCCGCAGATACGTGGCAGCGGCAAAGCCTGCAAGGTCCCCCACCACTCCGCCGCCAAAGGCCAGGACCGCGTCCGTACGGGTAAGCTGATGACGGGCCAAAAATTCCAGCAGGGCACTGTAGGTAGCGATGGATTTGGAAGCTTCTCCGGCTGGAAAGACAAATTTGACAAAATCGATTTCATCCAGGGCCCCCTCCAGCGCTTCCCCATGGAGACGGTCTACCGTATCGTCTGTGACCACGGCGATGCGGGTATCTGGCCCAAACAGGGAACGGATATGCTCTCCTATATCCTTTAAAATATTTTTCCCGATACAGACGTCATACTGTCTGGATGCGTGTACTTGTATGGTTTTCATTTATCCGTCTATTTCCTCCTTGCACCGGCGGCCTGCCGCCAGCAGGTGCTTCATTGTTTCCCGATCGCCCTTATCCAGCGCGGTTCGATATGCCTGGAGGGCGTCGATCAGGTAGTCCATTTCCTGGAGCAGAAAGTCCCGATTTTCAAAAAACAGCTCTGTCCACATATCCTCGTTAAGCCATGCCACCCGGGTGAGATCCTTGTAGCTTCCCGCAGAAAAGCCCTTGTGGGAGCGGGCCGTGGGACTTTTAATAAAAGCGTTGGATATCACATGGGGCATCTGGGAGGTAAAAGCGATCATCTGATCGTGCTCCTGGGCTGTAGTGATGGTGATCCGGCCAAAGCCAACCGGTTCCAGCAGGCGTTTGATTCGGGCGGTTAGATGGATGTCATCAAAGCGGGACGGAACGAGAATCATAGAAGCCCCGCGATACAGATTGGCCCGGCTGTATTTGAAGCCGGAATACTGGGAGCCTGCCATCGGATGGCCGCCCGCATAGGTAAAACCGTATTTTTTCGCGATGGCAAAGCCAGCTTTGCAGATGGTGCGTTTAGTGCCGCAGCAGTCTACCACCACCGTATCCGGTCGGACATAGGGGGCAATTTTATCTAAATACTCCACTGCCGCCCCTGTATACAGGGCGATGAGAATCAAATCGCATTCCCCGATCCGTTCCTGGGTCAGTTCTCCGTCCAGAGCCCCGTCGATTTGGGCGATATGCGTGATGGAGGCGTCCCGGTCGAATCCGAAAACGGTTATCCCTGGATCGGACGCCTTATATGCTTTTGCCAGGGACCCTCCGATCAGGCCCAGCCCTGCGATGCCTACCGTCATATCAATTTTCTCCATTCTTTTCCATTCCCAGAGCCCTGCGCACTGCATGCACATCTGCAGCAGCTGCTGCAAATTGCTCCGGCGTCAGGGCCTGGGCCCCGTCGCACAGCGCGGCAGAGGGGTCGCCGTGCACTTCGATCATAATTCCATCTGCGCCGGCAGCAGCGGCAGCTCTGGCCATAGGGGGAACCAGACGTGCGGCGCCGGTAGCGTGACTGGGGTCCACCACTACAGGCAAATGGGTCTTTTCCCGCAGGACAGCTACGCAGGAGAGATCCAGGGTATTTCTGGTGTAGGTTTCAAAGGTGCGGATCCCCCGCTCACACAAAATCACGTCGCTGCAGCCTCCTGCCATGACATACTCCGCGCTCATGAGCAGTTCCTTGATGGTGCTGGACAGACCCCGTTTGATCAGGATGGGCTTGCCGCAGCGTCCCAGTTCCCGCAGCAGGTCAAAATTCTGCATATTTCTCGCTCCCACCTGGATAACGTCCACATCTGCAAACAGCTCCAACTGGGATGCATTCATGATTTCTGTAATAATAGGCATACCGACCGCCTTCCCAGCCTGCACCAGCATGCGGATGCCCTCGGTGCCCAGTCCCTGGAAATCATAGGGGGAGGTGCGGGGTTTAAAAGCGCCGCCCCGCAGCACAGCCGCGCCGCCCTTCTGGACTGCCTGGGCTACCGTGATGATCTGCTCTTCACTTTCCACCGAACAGGGGCCTGCAATCATGACAAAGTAACCGCCGCCGATTTTCACGGTATCGGATATATTTACTACCGTATCCTGTGGATGAAATTTTCGATTGGCGCTTTTATAGGGTTCGGATACACGGGTGGCGGATTCTACGATACTTAGTCCGCAGAGAAGGTCTGTATCGATCCGGCTGGTATCGCCGATAAGCCCGATGATGGTTTGATATTCGCCCCTGGAAATATGAACGTCCAGTCCTTTTTCCCGAAACCAATCGCACAGGCCCTCTATTTGAGATTCTGTGGCGTCCTGCCGTAAAACTGCTATCATTGCTTTGGTCCTTTCTATTTTGTGGGAATCGTTTGTTTGTAATATAAAAATTGACTTTCTCTTCACCCGTCTCGCTGCGCTGCCTCCCTTTACACAAGGGGGCTTTAGGAGAGTATTGCCTCCCCCTGCATCACACAAAAAAAATCACGCAGCGGTGGCTGCGTGAAATTCCTTGTTTTTTATAAAAAACGGCCATTCATGCAGCACAAAAATCTTTTACCATAAAGTAAAAGTAAAAATAGCTGTATGCAAAGAAAATACCGTTTTTCATTTTAATTCAATTCCTTTTTTTATTTGCAAAACCATTATAATCGCATTTTTTTTCTGTGTCAATATTTTTTACGCAAAAACCGGCCAAATTTCTGAAAGATCTCACGATTTGGGGATACGGATTACAATTTCCGTATCTGTTCCCGTCTCTCTGCGGCAGGTTTCCACCGGAATCCCGCTGGTGCGTACCGTCTCAATGGCCCGGTCAATGGTATTGTAAAACAGGCGTACATCCCGGATGATCAGCCGGGTAGATCCCTTAGACTCCCCCTCCGCGCGCTCCGATTCCTTTGCCTGGGCGATCAGCTTGTCCACATACTCCTCTGTGGCCGCTACATTCATATCCCGCCGAATAATGGTATGCAGCACGCTTCTGCGCAGGGCGCCGTCCTTGATGCGAAGTAGGGCGCGTACGTGCCGCTCCGTAAGAGACGCAGATAGAATCTCGTCCCGCTCCTCCTCGGGGATCCGCAGCAGCCGCAGCTTGTTTGCTACATAGGACTGGGAACAGGACAGCTGCGTCGCGATTTTCTCTTGGGTCAGACAATGGACCTGCATCAGAGTATAAATCGCCGCCGCCTGTTCAAACATATTGAGATTTTCCCGCTGGATATTTTCGATGATCGCAAGGTGCGCAGACTCTTCACTGTCCGCCTGCATCAGCACACAGGGCACCTGTTCCAGTCCCAGCAGCTTTGCCGCGCGCAGCCGGCGTTCTCCCGCGACCAGCTCATATCCGTTGCCTCCTTCCGGTCTGCGTACTGCCAGCGGCTGGATGATCCCGTGGATCCGGATACTGTCCGCCAGACGCAAAATCGCATCTTCTGTAAAAAAGCGTCTCGGCTGGGAGGGATTGGGGGTGATCTCTCCGGGAGAGAGCATAAAAATCATTTGCACCCGGCTTTTTTCTCCCAGAGAAAAAAGCGTGCTGTCCTCCCGGGGGACCGGGGTGTCAAAAATTTTTGTGTTTTCCTCTGCCTGCATTTTTTTGGTTTTTTGAAAAAACATTGTTCCTGCCATTTTTATGTATCCTTTACTTTAAATTTTCTGCATATAGGATAGCATGGCCGGATAAAATATAAAGGAAAATCAGGGGTGCATTTAAAATTTGTTTTTGTAGCCCCTTGGAAAAAATTCCCCGGTACTGCAGGGGAATGACGGTCAAAGCGGTTTTTTTGCAATCCGTGCCGCGCTGCGGGGATATGTAGGCGATGTGGCGGAAATTTTTGTGTAAATCAGTAAATATCGCTTTTCTTCCAACTCCGGCAGGGAATATGGCGTAACAGACAGAAGTTTGCAGGATAAAAGCTGTGCGGCACGCTGGGCCTGCCGCTCCTCCTCCGGCGCGGTACTGCCCTTCATGGCGATAAAATGCCCGCCTGGCTGCAGGAGGGGAATACACAACTCCAGCAATATAGGAAGCCTGGCTACCGCCCGGGCGGTAACAAAGGCAAAGCGCTCCCGCAGCTCTCCCCGTCCGGCGTCTTCCGCCCGCACTCACACCGTTTGAAAATTTTCCAAGCCGCACAGGGTAGCTGCGTCCCGGATATAGGCAATTTTTTTTGCGGTGCTGTCCAGTGCAGTCACTTGCAGCTGGGGCAGCGCCGCGCCGATGGGCAGGGATGGGAAACCGCCGCCGCTGCCTACGTCCAGAAGAGTATTTCCCCGGGAATGATCCCCCTCCAGCAAATCCTGTACTGCGCGGGCTGCAAAAAGGCTGTCGATAAAGTGCTTACGCAGCACTTCATCCGGCTGGGTAATGGCAGTCAGGTTAAAATGGCGCCCCTGCTCATCTAAATTTTGGGCAATGCAGTGCAGCCGTGCGCCGATTGCCGGATCCCCAAAGGATTCCAGCCCGGCCTGGCGGGCAAGCTTAATAAATTCGCTGATAAAGGTTTCTTTTTCGTATACCATTATTTTCTCCATTTATCTATATAATACATTTCAGCTGGCAGTCGAATGGTTCCGTCTCCACATGGGCCTGCTGATATACTGCCGCTTCCCTGCATCCCATGGCCTTGTAAAAGCCTGCGTTTCTAAAGCAGAATGGGAGGATATATACAGTTTTTTTGCGCCGCGTTCTCTGGCCCATGCCTTCGCCAGGCAAAACAGCTGCCGGCCGATGTCGGTCCGCGTATATCTGCGGATACGTGGAGGCTGGTAAGATCCATATTTTGATGAACCGCACCAAAAAATTACCCTTCTACAAAGATCAATCCCTTCAGCGCCTGATCCCAAAATGCCCCGCACACAAAGCCACCGGCGGTCACAGTATTCTGCAGACACTTTACTAAAAATGTATAGTCCTGTGGCAACCAGTCATCAATAAAGAGGGCGTCCGGATTCCCCACTGCCCCGTTTCCCTGGGCCAGCATTTTGTCACAATTTGTCTGCGCTGGAAGGCGTCGAATATTCAAAACAGAATTTCCTTTACTTCCAGGTTTCTATAGGGGATCATATAAGCTCCATCAATCATGCCGGCCGGTAAGGACAATGATTTTTTTTAGATCGTCCGGCTGTGTTTTTACATTTGGCCCATAGGCGGCCCGATTGCGCCGCAGCGCGCCGCAGACAGTACACCGGTGGTGAATGATGTACCCTTTTTTTGGATCCGGCTCGGCAAATACCGGCTCCATTAACCCGCCACACTCGCTGGCCCGATCTCCAGGCAGCTCGTCCAAATGGCGGCTCCAAAGACAAAAGGGACAATGATTTCTGGAAGTAAACCCCAGGGGTTCTACCGCCGCGCCACAGTGGCCACAGATAAACCCACTGTCTTTTTTTTGAAATCGTTTGCTGTCCATAAAGTATAAAGAACCTTTCAAAAATATAAAAATGCTTTTACCGGTACATAGATCGGCCCGGGCTGGGAAATACTATCACTGTGCAAAAATCTATCATTATAAAGATAAAGGAGCATGCACAATGAAGTTTCAGAAATACAAAAAGGGAATTTCGGTATTTTTTGCAGTTTTGGTGCTGACAGCTGTATGTGTGATCCTGCCCATTACCGCAGGCGCCGGTTATGTTCAGGAGAACGGGGCTGCCGAGGCTGCCGTATCCGATATGCTTCCCGGGGACATGGGAATGGCCAGAAACAATACCGGAGACAGCAGCGATGGAGCTGTAGACGGAGACGGAAGCGGTGATGTATTGGATCCGGACAACGGTACCGTGGAAAACGATGTGGACCATGACGGCGGCGATACCTCCGATGGGACGAACGACAGCCGGGACACATCCGACGGCGCTGCTACATCTGATCAGGATGCGGCTACCTCTGGTAAAGACACCGACGCGGCAACTTCCGATAAGGGCAAGGACACCTCAGAAAAAGACACCTCAAAGGACCTTGCAGAAGACACAGAAGAGGCTGCAAGCAACGCAGGCGTATGGGGTATTGTTATTGCAATTATTATCATTGTAATCATTATCGCTCTGATTTTCGCCTTCGTACCCAAGCGCAAAAAGTAACAGGGAAGGAGCCCGGAGAGACCCCGGGCTCCTTTTTACATAGGATTTATTCGTTGGGCGTTACAAATTTCCAGTAATGCCGCAGATAATCTGCACCGGACCAAACGGTCATCACGATCATAGCGGCAATGGTGATGTAAGACAGAATATGCCACTGAGTAAAGGGCGTCCAGGGCAGCACTACAGGCTCCAGCAGCACCGTAGCGATACACACCACCTGGGTGACGGTTTTCACTTTTCCAAGCCAGCTTGCCGCAATCACGATTCCCTCCTGCCCGCTGGCTATCAGACGAATGGAAGTTACAGCAAGTTCCCGAAACATAACGATGGTGGCCGCCCAGATAAATACAGGGCGGATGTCTGCAAACCGGTACAAAATGGACAGCAGTGCGCCAAACACCATAAATTTGTCTGCAAGAGGATCCATAAATTTGCCGAAATTGGTGATCAGGTTTCGCTTTCTGGCAATTTTACCGTCCAGCATGTCGGTGAGGGCCGTTGCGATAAACACCAGCGCAGCCAAAACACGGCATAACGTCTCGTTTGGCACCGCAATCAGTATGATCATAAATACGGGTACCAGAAAAATCCGGATAATGGTAAGCTTATTGGGAAGATTGAGTTTCATAGCATACAAAGTTTGGAGAAAGGATTCCGGGCCCGGGGGAGTTGTATTTGCAGCGCTGCCGCAGTGCCTCCGCACCCATGCAAAAGTCCGCGCAGGTCATCGGATGGAAGACAGAAGCTCTCTGACCTGCTGGATAACATATAAATCAAATAAATCCAGTAAAAAGATAATTAAAATAGGAAACACCCAGGTAAGCAATAGTTTTCCCCCGCCTTTCGCAGTTTCTGCGGGCCCTGCATCTTCTTCCTTGGGATGACTCCTTATCCAGTATATCAAAAACAGCAAAATCGCTGCGGCCATGTAAACGATGGTGCAGACCTGATAAGGCAGAGGCGAGCCTATTTTTTCGCCGATCTGAATACATCCCTGATAGAGCAGAAACATCCACACAAAATTGACGATGATCAGCAGAGCAAATTTTTTACCCTTTTGCATAGCTGCCTCCTTCGCCCCAGAGGCACACCGCTCCCGCCTGACGGATCGCTGCAAAATGACAGCAGTGCGGTCCAAAAAACGATTCGATAAACTGTTTATAGGAATCTGCAAGAGCGCTGGGTAAAAATACCTGAATGGTGCCGGCAAAACCGCCACCGTGCAGCCGCCAGGCAGCATTCTGATCGTGCAGAAAAGTCTCTGTGAGACACAGGGCAAGAGACAACCCCTGCTCTCTTGGAGATGCAGGCGCGTATCCGTTTTGCAGGTACTGAAAGCTGGAACGGCCGCTTTCCAGCAAAAGGTCTAAAAAGCCACGGATATCTCCTGTCAAAAGAGCGTCGGCCTCCTTACAGACCCGCGCGTTTTCTCGGACAAAATGGATAGCCCGCAGCAGCGCCCGGTCTCCTGCGGCGTGGCGGATCTCACCGGCGCGGCCCAACAAATCTTCCATGGTCAGCCCCTGCAGGACAGACCGATGGAACAGGGCGGCTACCTGCCGCATTTCCCGGGGAATGGAGGCGTATTCTTCCCCCAGATCCGCATGGCTGCCGCCGGTATTGACAATACATAAGGTATATCCGGATTCTTCCGGATCCCAATGGATCTTTTGTATTGCAGGCTTCTGGGGATCTTTAAAATCTATATGGACGATGCCGCCGACCGCACAGGCCAGCTGATCCATCAGTCCGCAGGGCTTACCGAAGAAGGTATTCTCCGCATACTGGGCGATTTTTGCAATTTCTACATTGTCAATAGCGCCCCCATTATAGAGGTGGTTTAAAATATTGCCCACCATCACGGCGAAGGCTGCCGACGAGGAGAGGCCCGAACCCTGGGGAATCGTGGAGACTGTGTAGGCGTCAAAGCCGCCTGCCTGATAGCCCCGTTCCAAAAATCCCCGGATCACCCCGGCAATCATCCCACGGGAGGTAGAAAAAGCGTCGGGATCGGGAGCGGCCGTCTCAGACAGCGGCACTGTATCCGGTGCAAACCCTTCGCTGTGGATGGTGACGCACCCGTCCACTCTGGGCGCTGCTGCCGCCAAAATGTCCATATCTACTGCCGCGGCCAGCACGTGGCCCAGATTGTGGTCTGTATGATTGCCGCAAATTTCTGTCCTTCCCCCCACGGAATACAGGGAGACGGGGCGATCCTCGCCAAACAGCCCTGCAAAACGAACTGCCACGTCGGCAAGGCGATGGCGTCTGGCGTCCAGATGGGCGCCGGCAGCGCAGGAAATCAGGGCGTCGTCCACGCCGCCGGATAGAATATAGGTTTGAAGTGCAAAAGGATTCATGGATATGGAAGCCCTTCCTGTACTATGCTTTCTGTGCCGCCTGCAGGCGGCACAGAAAAATATAAAAAAATAAATTTGCCCCGCAGCGCACAGGCCGCTGGACTGCTTAGAAATCTACCCGCTCTGCTCCCACACAGCTGCCTGTGGCAGGATCGATGGCAAACAGTGCCCCCTGACCGGCGCAGCGGCCGGCGGCCGGTTCAAAATATACCGGCGTCCGTTTTAAAAATTTATGGAGTACGCTTTCCGTTTTTACACCCAAAATTCCCTCTGTGGATCCGGTCATACCCAAATCGGTGATATACCCTGTTCCGCCGGGGAGCACCTGTATATCTGCCGTGGGCACATGGGTGTGGGTGCCGAACACTGCCGCCGCCCGGCCGTCCAAATATCTGGCCAGGGCCAGTTTTTCACTGGTGGCCTCCCCGTGGATGTCCACCAGGGCAAAATCATACCGGCCTGCTGCCTCAGACAGAATGCGGTCTGCGGTTTTAAAGGGACTGTCCAACGGTTCCATAAAAGTGGTGCCAAGGAGACTGATCACCAGCACCCGGCTGCCGCAGCATTCTGTAATGGTATATCCGTATCCCGGGGCGTCTGCGGGATAGTTTGCCGGGCGCAATACATTGCCATGATCGTCTAAAAAGGAAACGATATCCTTTCTGCGCAGGGTATGGTTGCCCCCGGTAATTACGTCGGCCCCCGCTTCCAAAATCGCGCTGGCGCTGTCAGGAGACAGACCGTTGTCGTGGGAGGAATTTTCCCCGTTCACGATCACAAGCCCTGCCCCGAGGGCGTCCCGTAGCCGGCGCAGCTTCCCGCCGGACAGATAATCCACGCCGCAGGTGCGGACAACGTCCCCCACGGCCAGTATTTTGATTGTATTCATGAAAACCGTTTCGATTTCTTTTTGTTATAGTCAGAGTTGGGGTTGACAATCTCACGCCAATCCAGATCCCCCCGATCCAGCGCAGTGATCAGGATCTCCGCTGTGGCGATATTGGTAGCCACGGGAATATTTTGGGTGTCACAGGTACGCAGCAGCTCATATTCCTCCTCCTTGGGGGAAGCTCCTCTCTCAGAGCTGCGGAAGAACAGCACCACATCGATCTCATTATAGGATACCCGGGAGCAAATCTGCTGCACGCCCCCATGACTGCCTGGAAGCAGCTTCTCGATCTCCAGCCCGGTTGCCTCCGCAACATATCTGCCTGTAATACTGGTGGAGCACAGCTTGTGCTTGGAGAGAATCCCGCAATATGCAATGCAAAACTGGGTCATCAGTTCTTTTTTTGCGTCATCTGCGATCAAAGCGATTTCCATAATGCAAATTACCATGCCTTTCCTTTATAATATCCGGATTTTTATCGAAATAACGTGCGTTTTTTCTTGCGTATTTTGGGCAGTCCGGAAAACAAGGGCACCGTCTTGCCAAGAAGTCTGCCTGCAATATTCTGCAGCGCGGACGCGGCTATGTCAGCCCCTCCGCGGCCTTCCTGTTCCAAGGTCAGCCCATAATCGTAGGGCACCACGCCAAGCAGGGGAACGCCCACCCCGTCAATAATCTCCAGCATGCTGTGGCGCATATTTTTTTTCGCGCCTGCGCCCTGCACGTCAAAGGGGTTGATAATCAAATGCGCGTCTGCAATGCCGCATGTCTGCAGTCTCTGCCCGGTTCGGCCGGCCGCGCGGATGCTGGCAGGGGTGTGTCCCGCCACAATAACGGCGCTGTGGGCAATGGCCGCAGCAGCCTGCAAGCCAGTGCTGACACCGGCGCCTGTGTCTATGAGAACAAAATCGGCATGCGTATGCTCCGCGGCCTGCTGCACAGCCCGTGCCAAAAGTACAATCCGATCCGGCGGCACAGGTTCTCTTCCATCGTCAGGAAGTATGTCGTCCTGGGCCGCGGGAAGGAGATACAGCTCCTGGGTCTCATACGGGCGAAGCAGAGCGTTTTCCACAGTGCAGGCTTCCCGCGCCAAATCGGAAACGGTACATAAAACATGATCCTCCACCCCGCAAAGCAGGTCCAGACAAGGACTGCAAAAATCGAAATCTGCAAGGAGGATTCTCTGTCCCTGCGCTGCCAGTGCACGGGCCAGTCCCAGCGCCACGGTAGATTTTCCTACCCCTCCCTTGGAGGAGGCAAACAGCAGCACCTTTTCCGTCATATTTCCACACCTTCCCCCTGCATCGGCAAATCCCGTTTAAAAGCCCACTTATAGGATTTTATTATACCACTAACGGGGCAGTCAAGTCAACAGATACACAGGATTTTTATTCTCCGCTGTCCATAGCGGGTATTTTTCAGAAAGAATCCGGTTGACTGGGCAAAAGGAGAATGGTATAATTTTGTCAAATATTATATTATACGATAAAAACAGGCGGGTTTATGGAGAACTTTGGAAAAAAACTATGCTGTGCAGTGCTGTTCGTACTGATTTTGCTTCCGCTTCTTCCCGGTTCAGGCTTGGCGGCTACAGGCAATGACAAAATCGTAATCATGCTGGATCCCGGCCATGGAGGAGGCAGTATCGGTACAGCTGCCGGCGACATTGGAGAAAAAGTGATGACCCTGCGTCTGGCGACGCTGATCCGAGAGAGACTCCAGGAAAACGGAAATTTTGCTGTGTATATGACCAGAGAGACGGATACAGATGTTTCCCTGCCCCAGCGTGCCGTGCTGGCAGACAGAGTAAATGCAGATCTGCTCATCAGCATTCACTTCGACGGCAGTCCCAATCCCGGGGACAGAGGTGTCACCGCTTATACCTCTGTGTTTGATCAGTGGGCCCTTGTAGAGCTGGGGGCCGACATTTGCAACGGTCTTTCCGCCGCCACGGGGCTTTCCTCCAACGGAGTACGCCAAAAGCACGATACAAATGGTTACTATTGGAACGAAGCATTTCAATGGGACGCCAAAGACAAAAGCCTGGGCACTTTGTCCGACTACTACGGCATTCCTACCTGGTGTGCCAAGTTCGGCATTCCTTCGATGATTATGGAGCACGGCTTTTTTTCCAACGACGGGGACCGTGCCCGCATTTTTGCCGACGGAACCCTGGAGCGCATGGCGGATGCAGAAGCCCAGGCGATCATCCGGTATTATACAGGGCACACCCATACGTATGGAGAAGCGGAGCAGGATTTCCCCTCCAATTGTATGTTTACCGGAAAAATCAGCAGCCGATGTGTGCGCTGCGGCCACCGGCAGAACGTGCAAAGCCTGGCGCCGGCACCGGACCGGCATTACTGGGAAATCACAGATCAGGCTGCGGCGTCCTGCGGCGTGGACGGATATACCCAGTATACGTGCCGGATCACTTCCAATTTAAACGAAAAAGGATACCCAGCCGAAAACCATACGTGGCGGGAAACGATTCCTGCTCCAACGGAGCATGAATATGTCCAGACAGAGCATGACCCCGCAGGGCATGGCCACGACGGATACGCTGTATATCGGTGTACGAACTGCGCAAGCAGCTTTCGGGAGACGGAGAAGGGCGAGCCACATACCTATGAATTTGTAGAACATACAGAACCCAGCTGTACCCAGGCAGGGGGAAACGTATACCAGTGCACGGCCTGCGGGGATACCTATACAGACGGCACCCCGGCGCCGGGCCATACCTTTGATCCGGATGGAGAAATCTACATAGCGCCGGGCTGCGATACGCCCGGATGCCGCAGGCAGGTGTGCACTGTGTGCGGGTACATGGAGGAAGAGACGATAGAGGCCACAGGCCACATTTTTGCAGAAGAAGAGGTGCAGGCAGCGCCTGCCTGTACCACAGACGGACTACAGATAAAAAAATGTACCGTGTGCGCAGGCATAAAGAAAAAAATCCTGCCGGCCACAGGTCATGTATGGGACGAAGAGAAGATAGAGAAGGCTCCGGGGATTTTTTATTCCGGCAAAAGGGTGGCAGTTTGTAAAAACGGCTGTGGGGCCGCCCGGGAAACGCTGCTACATCCCCGTATCCTTACAGAAGGAGTTTGGTATGTTGTGGCAGCGGCAGCCCTGGCCTGGGCAGCGGCACTGGGCCTGCTCATTTATATGCGCTGTAGGGGCAGAAAAAATTTTTCGGGTAAAAAAAGAAGTATCAGCGCACTGCCTGAAGATTCTGCAGAAAAGGGAAATAAATAAAAAGGAGGGGATCCCCTCCTTTTTATTTATAGCTGCAGCAACTGATAACAGAAGGCCCCCTGCCCTTTGCGATCGCGTTCGTATGGTGCAGACTTTCCGTCTGTCCTTGGACTGCTTGACTACAGTACTCCTGCATGTCCTGCAAAGTGGTGCTTTGCCGATCCACTTTAAGCGAAAGTCTGTACAGACTTTTTAAACCCCCTCCGGGGGATTTCGCTCTCGATCTCGAAATGCAGGGGACAATCCTCGCCAAAGGACAAGGTCGGTGGAAAGACTGTTCACTGTGCATGGAAAAGAGTTCACCCCCACCTATATCTCAGCAGCACCTTATTCCGTAGAAAAAAAGCCGTAATGAAGCCGCATGCGGTCCAATTTTTTACCGATGGGGCCTGCAAGCAGTGCAAGAAATACTATATTGGAGACGGCGTACGTCACCGTCATAGGCAGTGCGGCAACGATCAGTGTCAGCCACGCCCCAAAGCTGGCTCCCCCTGCCAGCCATACCATCGACCACAGATCCATCAACAGGGAAAACAAAATCCCACATATCCCGCCATGGACAAAGAGAAGGATCCTGCTTTTTTGCAGGGGTCCCTGAAGGAAACCGGACAAAAGACCGATCAGCCCCCAGGTAAGCATTTGAAAAGGGGTCCAGGGTCCTTGTCCGAAAAGAAAGTTGGACACCAGCCCAGTCATAGCCCCGGTAAAAAATCCGGTACGGGGCCCCAGATACATACCGCAGATCACCGTCATGGCACTCACCGGCTTAAAATGGGGCAGCCATACAAAAACGGCACGGGAACAAACGGACAAGGCGCACAGCACTGCCAGAATCGCAGCCTCTCCCGCACGTATCCGCCGTCTTTCGAAAGCGGAGAGACACAGCGCCAGAGCCCCGATGGAAAGAAGCATGCTGGACCATGCCCATCCCTTAGACGGAAACAGGACAGCGCCGACTACGGCTGCAGCGATGATCACAAGGATGAAAAGAGAAAACAGCGCCTTACGCTTCACGGTCCGCCTCCAAAAACGCCGCAAGCTGTTCTACAGTAACAGCAGGCGGAGTGATTCCTCGGGAGATTCGCCGGGCGGCTGTAGTATAGGCCGTGCTTTCTATAAAAAAGGAAAAGGTTTCTGCAGCAGCGAGTACTGTCCCGTCAAAAAACAGGCCGCACCGGTGTGCTGTCTGGGCGGCAAATTCCACGTCGTGGGTCACAAACAGGACAGTTTTCCCCTGTCCGGCAAGACACTGCAAAAGCTGGGACAGCTCCTGCCGTGCAGGTGCGTCCAGCCCCCGGGCCGGCTCGTCCAGCAAAAGGACGGGGGCGTCTGTCAGCAGCAGACGGCAAAGGGCGCATTTTTGCCGCTGACCTCCGCTGAGATCCCGTGGGTTTTTATCCAGCAGCTGGGAAATGCCCAGCTGTTGACTCACGTCCTCCACTGCCTTCTGTCCCCGGCCCAGATGGGCAGCGGCCCGGCGCAGATCTTCTCCCACCGTGTCTTGTAAAAACAGCGTTTTCGTGTTCTGTGGCAACATAGCTGTGTCCCGGACCCGCTTGATCCTTCCGCTGTAAGGACGGAGCAAACCGGCCATCAGAGACAGAGCGGTGGTTTTCCCGCTGCCGTTGGTGCCGATCAGCGCAAAAATTTCTCCGGCATATAGGGAAAAATTCAGCCCCCGTACCACATCCGGTCCCTTTTTCTGATACCGAAACCAGGCATCCTGTATAGAGAGAACCAGCTCTCCCCGGGGGAGGGGATCCGGCGGCACCGGTTTTTCTTCCAATTTCGCCAGTCGTGACAAATACTGCCTTCCCTCTCCTACGGACAGTGGACATGGTCCTGTCCCGCCGGTTTTCAAATAGATTCTAGCAGCGGCAGGCAAAGCCGCTGCCATTCCAGCGTCGACCAGAGCGGCCGGAGACCCCGCGGAAGGACCGAAAAAGCGCAGCTGTCCCTCTTTTAGCAGCAAAACCTGGCTGCAGAGGGGAAGTGTCCTTTCTAGTCTGTGATCCGTCAGAATCACGGTGATCCCTGCCTCTCGGTTCAGCCGCTCCAGCACAGCAAAAAAATCTGCAGCGGCAAGGGGGTCGAGCATGGAACAGGGCTCGTCCAAAAGCAGGACCTGCGCGCCCATAGCCAATACCGCCCCCAGGGCTACCAACTGTTTCTGTCCGCCGGACAGCTGATCTGTACGGGCATGGAAGATTTCCGACAGTCCCAGCAGGCTGGCAGTTTCTGCTACAATACGCCGGATCCTGTCAGAGGGAGTTCCCAAATTTTCCAGGCCATATGCCAGTTCCCGGGAAACAGAGTCGCATACAAGCTGGCTGTCCGGATCCTGCATGATATAGCCGATCTGGGACGCGGACAAACGGGAATCCAGCCCGCTGATCTCTTTCCCCTTATACAGCCGCCTTCCGTGAAGGATCCCATGAGGGGTCATTTCCTTTTTCAGCATGTGCAGCAAAGTGGTTTTACCAGATCCCGTTTTTCCGCACAGCAAAACAAAGGCCCCTTCTTCTATCGTGAAAGATACATGATCCAGGGCAGGCACACTGGATCCCCGATAAGTAAAGGTTACATTTTCCACTGCAAAGCAGGATGTGGTCATGACAGTACCTCCTTTTCAGATGGGAAGGCCCGGGAAACGGACCGGGCATAGACTATACGGCCCCATAGTTCCCACAGGCTGGGCAGCAGCATAAAAAAGCCGTATAAAATATAAAACGGGGATGCAAGGCGAGCGTCTCCTATCCCGGACAGAGTCGGATAAAAGCGAAAGGATCCGGCCCCCAGAACAGTCAGCGAAAGAATCCCCAAAATCAACAGCATAAGGATCCCGGTGATCCATTTGTCCCGCCGGGTAAATACATAGGGCGCGTAGAAGCTGCGGCCAGGCAGATCCCCGCCCCGGCATTCCATAGAAGTGCCTGCGGTGACGCTGTCTTCCAGGGCGCAGGAAACCAGGGCGCCGAAATAGAGGGCGGCAGAGCGGATTTTTCCCGCCCCCGTGCCGCCGCAGCCTCTCTGGGCCGAGCGGATTTCCCGAAAGCGCCGGGTGAGCATGGGGATAAAGCGTAGGGTCATAGAAAGAATCAACGCCGTTTTAGGCGCCCGCTTTCCCAAAAGATATAAAAGGCGGTCCCCCTGCAGGGCGTAGAACATAGCTCTGCACCACAGGAGTACGGAGAGAAGCAGCATGCCGTTCACTACGCCGGCCACAAGGGATTCTATGGTGATGGGAATTTTGAAAAGAAAAAACAACACCGTCCGCCCTCTTGGAACAAAAATGGGATTTCCCAGACAGACCGTCAAAAACAGCAGTAGGTAAAAAGGAATCTCCCCCAGGGGGATGGGATGATACAAGCCGAGAAAACATGCCCCGCCAATCAGGGACAGGGCGGCGGGAACAGGATGCGTATAGAGTACGGAGTAAAGAACAGCCGCCAGAAAAAACAGCAGCAGCGGCAGCGGATGGCAGGTGTCTGTTTTTTTCATGGCGGCTCCTTTTACAGTTGACTCATGCCTATCAGATGAAAAAAGGCGATAGGAAAGTATCCCTCAGTCTGCTCTGCTGACAGCACCCCAGCGCCTCGAAGCGACTCTGGAGGAGTCGCCCCGCAAGCCGCATCACAGGGGTGCCTTTTATTTGTAAGTCATGCGGGAGTTCCCCTTGCCAGAGGAAACCCTTACGCTGATGCTGCAGCGAAACATCCCCGGGAGCTGTGCGGCGATCTCCCAACACGGGAAGGCCTTTCGGCCCCTAAGCCCCCTCAGATAAGGGGGACAGCGCAGCTGTCGGGGGGGGACAGATTTTTACGCTTTTCCTGTTTCTCGTTTTTTTGTTATTGCGTCTGAGTCTTAGTGTTCGTTAAAATATGTATTAAAATCGGCGGTGTAGAACCATACCAGCTGGTCCCCATTTTGCACTGTATAATCCGGTGCGCCTACTTCTGCCAGCTCGCCGTTCACCTGGAACATCCAGCCGGAGTTTTCGCCGGCGTCCCCGGTGGACAGACCGCCGATGCCGGTGACGTATCCATCGCTGTGCACGAGAACAATATCGTTTTCTTCAGCTACTTCTTTCAGTATAGTAAAGGCATCTGTTTCTCCTTCAAAGGAATATTTTGTTTCCTCCAGAAGGATCGTTTCCTCCCATACGTCCGCTGTCACTGTGTCGTCACAGAGAATTTTCACCGTGACGCTGTCTGCAGCTTCTGCTGTAGTGCCGGAGTCCTGCTTTGTGGTCACGTCGCCTTTCTTTTCCTGATCTGCACTGCTGCAGGCAGCCAGAGAAAAGAGCATAACTACTGCCAGAAGCAGGGCCGTCCATTTTTTCATGTTTGTTTTCGTCGTCATATTTGTTCCTTTCTGGGGTATATCCCCTAACGGGAGAAAAAAGAAAAAAACTCCCTTTTTGGAAAGGAGCTGTACTGTTAAAATCCGCCGCAAAAAAACCGCTGCCTGCGGCGGAAGGTCAACAAAATACGCTTACCACTTTCCCAATTGCCCAAAAGTGTAACCCACGTACATCTGCGGCAGGCATTCTGACTGAAGAGAAGCTTCTCTAACACAGCAATGGCGGTTGCGACGGATTTGCACCGTACTTTCCCTGGCCGAGGAAGGTTGCAAGATTCTTTTTTGTTAGTATACTCTCTCCGACGCAGTCTGTCAAGAGGAGTGGGAGGCGTACCGTTCATAATAAAACAGATACTGCTGAGCAAGACCAGCCCAGTCCCCAAAAACCGTCGGATCCAGTTTGCCGCCGAACCGGCGGTCGATCACCCGCTGCATCCATACGTCTATGGGAAACGCTTCTATTCTGCCAAAACCAAAAAGCAAGGTGCAGGCGGACACCTTCGGGCCCACCCCCCTAAGGCTACACAGCAGCTGGTTTGCTTCTTCATAGGACTGCGCCTGTTGTACTGCAGCAAGAGAAAAGGCGCCGCCGGCAATTTTCTCCGCAGCCTCCCATATGTAGGCTGCCCGAAAACCTGCTCCACAGGCAAAAATAGCGTCCTGGCCCGCGCCGGCCAACGCATTCGGCGTGGGAAAGGCATAGCCGCCAGGGATTTCCTGCCCATACTGCCGACACAGGGCTTCGATGATTTTACGGATCCTGGGGATATTATTATTTTGTGAAATGATAAAAGAGCAAAGGGTCTCCCAGGGATCCTGCCGCAGGATCCTAATTCCCCTGGCCGCTTCCAGGGCTGCCTGCATGTGCGCCTGAGAGGGGCCGGACAGGGCGTGGACAAGACGCTCGTCTGCGTATGCATAATCTGCGTCCAGGGAAAGATACTGCAGCCAAATGCTTTCAAAAGCTTCTTTGTCTGCATATACGTACAAATAAACACCGTCGTCTGCGAAAGCCACTTGTCGGTCATAGGCAATGCCCCATACGGCGTCAGAGGCAGGAGGTGGCGGGAGGTGCGCGGGCATCGGGCCAAAGCGGAAGCACTGGCCGCAGTCGAAGGTACGTGCGGTGGAAAAAACACCGGCGCCGGCAATTTTCAGCCAGCCGTTTTCACAGGATAAAATAGTAGGGCTCTGCATACGTGTCCTTTCTGAATTTCGTTGACAAACGGGCGTTTTTATGCTACAGTTTGATCAGAATAATAAGGAGCATACAATGGAACAGATTTATACAATACCGGTAAACGAAGCCTTTGAGGCAGGTATGGAGGATCCCGCGAGGGGATGTCCCTTCTGCCGTCTGCGGGATAAGCTTGCAAAAGAAGAAGTAGATCGGGTGCTGGGTGCTTCTATGATGGAGCCGGACACCCGGCAGCAGACCAATGCCCACGGATTTTGCGGGCGCCATATGGAACAGCTGATCGCGGCAGGCAAACGGCTGCCGTTGGCCCTGATACTGGAAAGTCACCTGGCACAAATCGGCGATGCTATGAAAAAGCCCGGAGTGCTGCCGGCTGCTGCCGGCGGAGACGCGGCGAAAAAGTTGGGGGCGATTGCCGGGGACTGCTACATATGCGGCCGGATCGATTTTCATTTCCAGCATATGTTGGAAACGGCGGCCCTTCTCCAGGAAAACGATCCGGCTTTTCATGAAAAGTGCCTCTCCCAGCCGTATTTTTGCCTGCCGCATTTCGCCGGATTTTTGCAGGCGGCAAAGGAGCGGATGAAGGGGAAAGACTTTGGTGCCTTTTACAAGCAAATCTATGAAAAAGAGGCCGCTTTTCTGGAGAAGCTGGGGGGAGATGTGAGCTGGTTTGTGAAGAAATTCGACTACCGGTATGCCGATGAGCCCTGGAACGATGCAAAGGATTCCATCGAACGATCTGCAGCATTTTTAAACGGGAACGAGGGCCTCATGTGATATCTTATCATACCATAAAAGAGAGCAAATAAAAAGGGGGAATATCCCCCTTTTTATTTATGGTTTTTCCTCTCAAAAGAAAAAGGGAGGCTGCCACCTGCTTTGCCCTGTCCGCATCGCGGCGCGATTCGAGAGCGCACTTTTGCGCGTACCCCGAAAGCAACGTACCCTTTTCCTGCGCTGAGGAAAAGTACCATCGCTTCTCCTTGCTTTGGGAAGCAGGAACGAAGCTGTTCCTCTTCTAAGAGAAAGGAAGGCAGTACAGACTTTGCGTGAAGTGGATCGGCAAAGCAACATTTTGCAGAAACTGCAATAGCACTGTAGTCGTGCAGTCCGGTACAGACAAAAAGTCTGTACAAAACAAACGCGATCGCAAAGCCGGGGATCCGGCTTTGCCCTACGGATCGCTGTGCGATCCGTAAAAAGCATTTTGGGGTACGTG
>CANQWE010000039.1 GCA_947627475.1 uncultured Clostridia bacterium | reverse complement strand
ATCTTCCACACCGTAAACAGAAGCAATGAATTGTCCGATTTCATTGTTTTCGATTCTCTGCTCATGGAAGATCTCGGTTCCCGCTCCCATAGCAAAAATTGGTACATCCTTCATAGTGTGCTGGCCGTTATTGCCAATGACTCCATATTCGTCTACGTTCCCCGTCTCATGGTCAGCAGTCACGATCAGCACTGTATCCGGACGCGCGGCTGCAAACGTCATGGCATATTCCACAGCGCTATCCAATCGGGCTACTGCATGGAGCAGATCGGTGAAATGAATTCCCGGAGCGGAGTAAATATCGATATAAGCCTCTTCGATCATCGCAAAGAAGCCCTCGCTGTCTGCAGAAACAGTATCCAACACCTCTTTTGTATACTCCAGCAGCGCTTCTCCCGCTTCCCCACGCAGATATGTAAGATCCCCGCTGTCCAAAAGCGCCTGCTGATCTGCCTGAATCTGTTCATATTCATACCGACTGGAATTATGTACGGTGAAAGCAGCCGGTGTGGCCTTGAAAGCCTCATCCGTTGTCAAAATCCCTGTTTTATATCCAAGGGAATCCGCAATCTCTCGTACATTGAGAAGCGCATCGCCCAGATAGTTCACTCCAAGGTGTGCAGCATAGGTTTTCCAGCCCGTTGCCATTGCTGTCGCAGAGGCGGCGCTGTCTGTGATTGTCTTTTGAAAGACCTTTTCAGTTAGGGGATTGCCTTTCAGACAAAAAGTGGAAACACTTCCCTGATTGGGCAGTTCCTTGGTAGTAAATCCATCCCAGTCTTCATCCGTAAACCCCCAATAAAATTCTGCGCCCTTAATATGGTTATAGCCCATGCCGTCCCCGATCATCAGAATTACACCAGTTGCCGGCAGAGGGGTATAGGCAGCAGGTACATTTGCCTCAGAAATATCAGAGAGTATAATCTGACCGTCATCCAAATGTTGATAGGTGAGCGCACCTACGGCTCCGCCGATCATATATCCCTGTCCCTGCAAAATGATCTGCTTTTCTACCGCCTTTAAAAGATACTCTCCGCTTTCATAGGAAATATCCGCTTTGCTTGCGGCCCGATTGGTATTTCCGATAAGAAGTTCATACTCTGTCTCTGCAGCTGTGTCATCCGAAAGGGGTAAATTCAGGTCAAATGTATCCTGCACATAGTCCTGGAGAAGCTGGGCTGCATACATTTCATATTTCGTATAAACAGCAGGATATACGATGGTATACAAAGACAAATCGATCTTTTCAACTGGCTCAAGCGTAATTTTATCAGCCAAATACAGACGCAGCATTCCCACATCCCGGACGGTAACTTCCCCGTCTCCATCCACGTCTCCGGCTTGCATGGTCAGCGTATCCGCACCTACCTTATCAGCCAAATACAGACGTAGAACGCCCACGTCACGAACAGTAACTTCACCATCTCCGTCTACATCTCCCATCTTATATTCTTCCGCCTGTACAGGAAAAATCAGCAGGGAAAACAGCATTGCCGCCGCAAGAGCGACCACCATGACGCGTCTTTTCATTACAATACTCCTTTCAAATGCAAATATTCACATTTTGTATAAGTAAATTTTACCACTATTTCATATTTTACGCAAGTGTTTTTGTAGTTTTTTCACAATATTTTTTTATAAAATACCTTGCAAGTTCTGCTTCTGTGCTATATAATGCTATATAATCAAATATTATGAAAGGACTGAACACGAACATGATAAAAACTTGTGTCAGTACATACAGCTTCGGCGGTCTGATCGGCGATAACCAACTGGGGATTAATGGAGTGATCGACAAAACAGCAGAAATGGGCTTTGACGGAATTGAATTTATAGATGGCGGTCCGATCACACTGGAGAGCGCACCAAAAATCAAAAAATACTGCCAGGATGCAGGACTTGCCCTGGTAAATCTCTGCACCGGCGCAGATTTTGCAAAGGAAGATCCCGATCAGCTGGCAGAGCAGGTCAGCAAGGTTAAAGAGACAATCGATGTGGCCAGCGCATTGGGAGTTGCCATGGTTCGTCATGACGCCGGATATGCCCCCTTCAGCAGAAAATACCGCACTGGGTTTGATGCAGCGCTTCCCTATATGGCGGAAGCGATTGGCGAGGTTACAGAATATGCAGAAAAAAGAGGAATCCGCACCCTTACAGAAAATCACGGATTTTTCTCTCAGGACGCCGCCCGTGTGGAAAAGCTGATCAATACAGTGGGGCATCCCAACTTCGGCGCCCTTGTGGACATCGGTAACTTTATGTGTGCAGACGAGGATCCTACCCTTAGCGTTGGCATTCTTGCACCGTATGCCTATCATGTACACTGTAAGGATTTTTACTGGAAAAGCGGCGTGGAAATCGCTCCAGGTGAGGGATGGTTTCAAACCAGAGCCGGCAACTGGCTGCGCGGTTCTGTAGTAGGATTTGGTTCTGCAGGGGCTGCACAAAGTCTGCAAACACTAAAGCGGGCAGGATATGACGGGTTTTATTCTATTGAATTTGAAGGGGGAGAAGATGCGCTGTGGGGCATTAGAACCAGCCTCGCAAACTTAAAGCGATTTTTAGATGAAGAATAAAAAAAGAGAAAAAATTGTGGAAGAAGCGATTCCTTTTGATGGAACGATGCCCGCCGGGACTCCTATCCCTAAGGGTGAGAAGAAGAAGCCCCAATCTAAAAAGCGTAAAAAAATTATTTTTATTTGTATTTTGCTTGCCATGTGCCTGTTTGGCGCCGGAGGCTGGTATGTGCTATACGGCAATCCCGATATATTACCCAATGCCTTTCAGGAGATTCGTCAGCATGTTGCGGGCATGTACGGTAGCCAGGAAAGCTATATATATTATCCCATCGACTATGATTTAGAAATTACCACAGTGAGGGAATATATGGAGCTGGACCGGGACATCCATTATAAGGATGGCCCGGAAACTGTAATGATCACCGACGCAAACCTGGAATTTTACGGTCCAGATGTACAGTTTTTCAGGCGGTATTTCGACTATGCGATAAGCGGAGATTACGAAGCCTACAATCAGCTGTTCACCGATCATTACTATGAATCCAATGAGCCGTATTACAGCTTTACACAGCAGATGATTTATGATATCGTGATTGAAAAGCTGTCCGCCACAGAAAGTACAAAGGGTGTGCTTTACGCTTACAATGTAACTTACAAAATTTACCGGAACAATGGAACCTTTCGAAACGATATTGGGAGCGACGGCGCAAAAACATTGTATTTTGAGTTGCTGCAGTCAGGGGACAGCATTCTGATCGATCGGATCACCTATTATACATAATAAAAGGAAGGGGACTTTTACCCCTTCCTTTTATTATGTTTCGCCCTTAGGCCTGCCTGCGGTGAAAGTCCATTAAAAGGCGTACAGCGATCTTCTTACACGGGAGCTGCAAAGGCCCCCTGTATTTTATTTCATCCCAAAACGGATCTGTACCGTAGTCCCTTCCCCTTCTCTGCTTGACAGGGACACCTGTGCACCATGATAAGCCGCTCCATGCTTCACAATAGAAAGTCCCAGACCTGTGCCGCCAATTGCTTTGGAATGGCTTTTATCTACCCGGTAAAACCGCTCGAATACCCGATCTTGATGCTCCAGCGGGATGCCGATACCAGTATCCTGTACCGTCAGAACAATTTGTCCCCCCTGATGGGACACGTCCACCTGCACGCGGCCGCCCTCCCGGTTGTATTTGATTCCATTATCACATAAGTTATATACCATCTCCGACAAAATCGAAGGAATCCCCCGCAGCGGGGCGGGCTCCCCCGACAAAGTAAGGGTCACGTCTTTTTTCTTGGCAACCTGGTTCAAGCGCTTTACAATATCTGCCGCAATATGAAACAAATCTGTGTCCTCCTGCTGGCTTTCCGGCGCGCCTTCATCCAACTGAGACAGCCGCAGGATGTCATCGATCAGTGCAATGAGCCGACCAGACTCGTCGTGGATGTTTTTCGCAAATCCTTCTATATCCTGGGGCTTCACGATCCCGTTCATCATCATGTCGGAAATTCCATAAATAGAGGTGAGAGGCGTTTTCAGCTCATGGGATACATTTGAAGTAAATTCCCGACGCATAGCATCCCTTTGTTCTTTTTCAGTCACATCCAAAATCAGCAAAACGGCGCCGCTGACACTTCCTTCTACAGCAACAGGGCTTGCAAACAGCTGATAAATGCGGCCTCCCGATTCCAAAACCGGTGCACTTCTCTCTCCGGAAAGAGCCCCGTGAACCGCTCTGGAAAAGGCCTTGCTCCGATGCATAGACAAAATACTTTTCCCATAGGTAAGGTTTCCGGGTCCAAGTTGGCTAGCCGCGCTCGAATTATAGGAAAGCACCTGCATCTTGTTGTCTATCAGAATCAGTCCTTCGGACATGTTTTCTGTTATCGTCAAAAATTCTTCCTGCCTGCTGCGCAAATCGTCCATCTGACGCTGAATCAGCTTATTTTGTCGGTTAATCCGCTGCAGCAGAGGGGAAAGCTCCGCATAATCCGCATGGACATTGGGATTTTCTATATCGATATTATGGATGGGCTGGACAATTTTTTTGGATAAAACAATGGAGGGACCAATGGATAATACAAGCAGCAGGGCAAATACGATCAGTATGGGTCCAAACATATTGCGCGCAATACCCCAAGCCCCGCTTTGCTCCTGGGAGATCACCAAAACAGATCCGTCTTGAAGCTGCAGCGCACAGTTAATCGTCTGACCCGTGTGCCACACGCCGATTCCTTCTCCCGCTTCTATTGCTTCTCCGGCCTCCTGCCAATCGATCTCATGCGGCTGGTTCATAGACAGCCGGGAATCAAACAGCACTGCTCCGTCCGTGTCGGTCCAGATGACGGTGCTGTCTATCTGCAGCTTTTCCAGATAGGGCTTGCCGCCAAGCTCCACACCTGCCCCGATATATTTTGTCTCCTCTATAATTGCATCTATAAAAACAGGACGAATATATCCATATAAAACCAGCAGCAATACCGCCATGGAACACAAAAAGGAAACAATCGACACAAGGAAAATGCTGCGAAAGATTTTTTTTATCATATGTAGTCGCCTCCTGCTGTCAGAAAAGGGCCCTCCTATTCACAGATTTTATAGCCAATGCCCCGAATTGTTTCAATTTGTTCTCCGCAGTCTCCCAGTTTGGTACGCAAGGTCCGTATATGTACATCCACAGTACGGTTTTCCCCGTCAAATTCAAATCCCCAGATTTTCTGCAGAATCTGATCTCTGGTAAAAACCGTTCCCGGATTGGATATCAAAAGGCTGAGCAATTCAAATTCCTTTAGCGTAAGTACCACATCTTTCCCGCTTGCCCGGACAATATGTTTTTCCGGATACACATAAAGACTGCCGGAAGTATACTCTTTCCCTGCTGCGGCAGGCTTGGTCCGCCGCAGCAGTGCCTTGATCCTGGATAAAAGCTCCATCATTCCAAAGGGTTTACAGATATAGTCATCCGCACCACTGTCCAGCCCCAGCACCCGATCGTATTCCGTACTCTTTGCAGTAAGTATAATAACAGGCAGCTGCGCAGTTTCCTGCCTTCCGCGCAGCTTTTTCAGTACCTCCATGCCATCCTCTTCCGGCAGCATAATATCCAGCAGTACTAAGTCCGGCACCTCCTGTGCTATGGCAGTCCAGAAGCAGGAGGGAGCTGCAAAGCCCTGGGAATCCATACCGGAATTGTTCAGCGCATATGCCACAAAGTTTCGGATACTGTCATCATCCTCCAGCAGATATATCAACATCTGTGCTCCCCCTCGATCTTTTCAATCCTAATCCACACAAATCACGGACGATTTGCGCCTGCGGGACTGTTTCATCCGGCTTTTCCAATCTTACTCCCGCTTCATAGCTTTAATATTTTCTGTGCTCTCCAGTGATGGAAAATTCCACCCATTCTGCAATATTGACTGCATGGTCGCCGATCCGTTCCAAATATTTTGCAATCATCAGAAGATCCATACAGTATTCGCCTACCGTATTGTCCTGTGCAATTTCTCCGATAAGCTCCTGCCTGATTTTTGCAAACCAGTCGTCCACAATGTCATCATATTGAATCACATTTCTGGCAAGCTCCAAGTCCCGGCGCACAAAGGAATCTACGCTGTCTGTCACCATTTTTACCGCTTCTCTGGCCATCTTGCGGATAAAGTCCTCCCCCAGAGTGCGCATGCCGGGCATATATTCAGCAATTTCTGCAATGTCGGAGGCCTGGTCTCCAATCCGCTCCATATCTGATATCATTTTCAACGCAGAGGAAATCTGCCGCAGATCTCTGGCTACGGGCTGCTGATGCAAAAGCAGACGCATACAAAACGCTTCTATATCCCGCTCCATCTGATCGATTTCACTGTCTGTTTCATGTACCTTTTGGATCAAATGCTTATCTTCCTTCTGCAGCGCCTGTACGGCAAGGGAAATCACCGTTTCGCACAGGCCTCCCATTTGAATCATCTGCAGGTTTAACGCTTCCAACTGCTCGTCAAACTGATTTCGCATTATCCAAACCTCCCGGTAATATAATCTTCCGTCCGCTGGTCAGACGGCATGGAAAAAATCTTGTCTGTATCTGCAAATTCCACCACTTCCCCAAGAAGAAAAAACGCTGTTTTGTCTGATATTCTTGCAGCCTGCTGCATATTATGCGTCACGATAACAATAGTATACTGCTTTTTCAGTTGGATTGCAAGGTCTTCTATTTTAGAAGTAGAAATTGGGTCCAGAGCAGAAGTAGGTTCGTCCATCAGCAAAACCTCCGGTTCCACCGCCAAGGCACGGGCAATACACAGCCGCTGCTGCTGTCCGCCGGAAAGGGCCAAAGCGCTTTTTTTCAGCCGATCCTTCACGTCCTCCCAGAGAGCCGCACAGCGAAGCGTCTCTTCTACAATATCGTCCAGCCGGCTCTTTCCCCGGATTCCATGGGTCCGGGGACCATAAGCGATATTGTCGTAAATGCTCATGGGAAAAGGATTAGGCTTTTGAAATACCATACCCACCCGTTTTCGGAGCAGATTCACATCCATTCCATTATAAATATTCTCTCCGTCCAGTAAAATCTCTCCGCTCACCCGACAGCCGTCCACTAAATCATTCATCCGGTTGAGTGTCTTCAGCACGGTGGATTTTCCACATCCGGAGGGCCCGATAAACGCAGTGATTTCCCGCGCAGGAATAGAAAGATCGATCCCTCGTATGGCCTGAAAATCCCCGTAAAACAGCTCCATATTCCGAATAGAAAATTTCTCCACGGCCCTCACCTTTCCTTTCTGCCTTTTCCAGATAACTTCCCTGCGACCGTCCCCGACAATCCGTTGATTCCCGCGACGATCACAAGCAAAACAACCGCTGTAGCATAAGCCTGATCGGTATATAATCCCTCCGATAACAGGCAGTACATATGGACAGACAAAGTCCTCGCGCTGTCATGCAGTCCCAGCACTGCCTGGGGAGACGTTCCGGAAGTAAAAATCAGCGCCGCCGTCTCTCCCACGATCCTACCGATCGCCAAAATAATTCCGGATAAAATTCCCGGCATTGCTGCCGGAAGCACAATTTTAAAAATTGTCCGCAGCTTTCCCGCCCCAAGGCCAAAGCTTCCTTCCCGATAGGACGACGGTACAGCGAGAAGCGCTTCTTCTGTCGTGCGAATAATTGTGGGAAGCACCATGATTGCCAGCGTCAGCACACCGGCTAACAGTGAATAACTCCATCCCATAAACAGCACAAATGCCAAGAATCCAAAAAGGCCATAGATAATGGAAGGGATTCCCGCCAGCGTCTCCGTCGTAATGCGGATTACACGGACCAGCCTGGACTGGGGACGGGCATACTCTACAAGATAAATCGCAGAAAAGATGCCCAGTGGAACGGCGATCAGCAGTGTCATGCCTGTCATGACAATCGTATTCCAGATAGCCGGCAGCATGGATACATTTTCCGCAGTATATTGGAGGGAAAACAGAGACGGATGCAAATGAGGAATTCCACGGACTAGGATATGCAGTATCAAAAACAGCATTCCGCCTACTGTCAACGCTGCCGCCGCATAAATCAGAATCATCCATATAAATGAGGAAGGCCGGCGCGCATATGCACGCAAAGAATGCTTCATATGCGCCGCCCCCTTTTTATTGCCGAAAAGCTTAAATTGATCAGCAAAATAAATACAAACAGCACTACGGCAGTAGCGATCAGCGCACCACGGTGCAGCTGCGCCGCATACGCCATCTCCAGCACAATATTCGCGGTAAGCGTTCGGGTACCGGATAGTATGCTGTCCGGCAAGATCGCCTGGTTTCCTGCAATCATAACTACCGCCATTGTCTCGCCGATTGCCCGTCCGATCCCCAAGACCACACCGGATAAAATCCCGCTGCCTGCCGCTGGAAGCATTACCCGGATCATACTCTGTTCACGGGTAGCACCCAGAGCAAGAGCCCCCTCATAATAGGAGGCAGGAACAGCACGCAATGCGGCTTCCGATGTATTGATTACAGTAGGTAAAATCATCATTCCAAGCAGAAGCGATGCCGTCAACACCCCTTTCCCGCTGGTATCGAATAGCCGCTGTATCGCCGGTACCAATACCATCAGACCGAAAAATCCATAGATAATGGATGGGATCCCTGCCAGAAGCTGAACGGCCGGTTTCAGCACAGCGTATAGCTTTTTCGGGCAGTATTTTACCAAAAACACGGCAGTAAGTATCCCCACGGGTACGCCAGTCAAAATTGCGCCTGCTGTCACATACAAGCTTCCTACAATCATTGGGAAAATCCCATATATATCTTGGGAAGGCCGCCACTCCATCCCTGTAAGAAAATTCCAAATCCCGATTTCCCGCATAGCAGGAATCCCGTTTGTAAAAAGAAAGAGACAAATCAGAAGGACCGCAGCCATTGAAAAGCAGGCGCACAAAAGAAACACAGCCTGCATACCCCGCTCCCGAACCTTTGATGCTTTTGAATGCATTCTCTATCCCTCCTGTGCATCGTATACTGTCTGCCATTTGGTTATGTCTCCGCTGAATATACCCCGGACCTGCCCTATGGATAAGTCCGTCACCGGACTGGTTTCATGTACGATCACCGCAATCCCGTCATATGCAACGATCGTGTCTGTAAGGCCGCTGCCACGCTCCGTATCCGTCAGTTCTCTGGAGGACATACCGATATCCGCAACGCCCTCCAATACAGAGGAAATTCCGGCGGAAGAGCCCGTCTGCTGCACCTCTATGTGTACATCCGGATTTATCTCTGTATAAGCATCAGCAAGAAATTCCACCACAGGAGCTACAGATGTGGAACCTGCGAGAACGACTTTCCCACTGATACCGGAAGGTATATATGCATCGCCCCCTTCCAGCGGAACATATCCCGCGTCACTGATCAAAGCTGCCCCAGCAGGAGAGCAGGAAAAGCGGATAAAATCCTGTGCCACCGCGTGGATATTGTCATTTGTTACGAAAAGAAAGCTGCGCTTCATAGGATAGGTACCGCTGCGTATATTTTCCTGGGTGGGAGATACGCCATCTATGGATACACTTTTCACGTCTTTCCCCATAGCACCGGCGGAAACATATCCGATGGCCCTGTCGTATCCCAAAACAGAAAGCAGCATCACTGCGTTGCTGCCTACCACCTCTGCCCTGGGTGTGATGTACATATCTGCTCCAAAGTCCAAAAGCTGTGTCATAGCCGCCCTGGTTCCGGATCCTTCCTCTCTTGTGACCACCACAATATCTCCCGCGTCCACAGTACAGGAACCCAGAAGAAAGAGCAGCGACAGTGCTGCCGCTGTCCATTGAATTTTTTGTCTCATAAATCCTCCGTTGGATAGATTACTCTTAGCATACCCAAATTGTGTTAAATCAACAATCGTGGTCATGTTAATTTTGGGTTAAACCGGGTTTTGGAGGGCTTGCAAGATTTAAATATTGTATGAAAGAAGAAGGGGGTACTCCCTTCTTCTTTCATTTTTCTGGGATTGTTATTTACTTTTTTCAATCAAAGAGGACTATGTAATATCTTCTTTTGTCTCTTCCACTGTCAGCTCCGCTTCCCCCGTCAGAGGACGCTGCCTATGTTGCCCCCTCTTGCAGGCAGATCACTTGTAAGGTACTGAGGGAATGGCACGAAAAGGCCGTCGTTTACTCTGCTCTCCCTCCGCCTCGCTGACGCTCGACACCATCCTGGTGTTTCGCCGGAGAACACTGCAGAGGGAGGCTTTTTTCCATGGGTTTGCTATTCCGATGCCAGAAGGATTTTCGAAAGCGGTTTCCTTTCGCCTGCCTTACACCAAAGCACCAAGAATCCGCAAAATCGAAATGCTGTCCAGCATTCCCTGAAAATATACCGACTCCAGCTCTCGATGCGCTGCATCATCCAGCTCTTTCAAAAATGAATCCACGATTTCCTTTTGTTCTTCTAAAAGACAACCGTCCAAAATAGCATCGATTTCTTCCTTACGATGTTTGTAATGCTCGTATGCCTCCTTACTTTTGTACTGTTCTCGTGCATGATTCACCATGCTTTTCATAAATTGATTCCACTCTTTCATGATTTATTAAAATAATTCCTTCCAATTTAATAATTCCGGCAAAAAAACGCTTGCAAGAATTGTAAGCATATGGTAAAATATTTATGCAGCAAAGCTTACGGGCTTTGTTGCCGGCGCTGCTTGGCTAATGTCAAGTGCGTTTTTCTGGAAGACGGTGCGGCTTTTCATGCAGGCACCGTCTTCCTTTTTTAGATTTCCCCTTTCAGCCGTTTAACCCCGCGACGCACACATTCTCCTTTGGATACGCATTCCTTTGCGCAATATGCGTCGATGATATCCTTCGATTCCTGATCCAACTTTATGGTCATTCTGTACATTTTGGGGTTGTCTGTTTTCGGACCTCTTTTCTTCCCTACAGCCACTTTGATGCCTCCTTTCACAATAGGGATGACCTAATTATATATTAGGTCATCCCTATTTGTCAATATATTTTTGGTAATTTATGGAAATTTTTATATAAATTTGTCGAATAAAGTCTTATATATCTTACAATATTATATAGGATTGAAAAAATTCAATAAAATAAACCGTAGAAAAAAATTTTAAAACTAAGGACCTCTCTAACATGGATGGAAGAAAAGAAGGACGCCAAACGCATGTCCGTCAGCTTTCACAAACACTCTCCCAACATTTCACAAAGAAACGCTATAGAGGTAGCATAAGGTAAGTAGCCTCCTTCTGTGGCTTTTCACGAGCAAAAAGCTGAGGGAGTGGGGTCTACCGCAGGTAAGGTAGAATGTAAAAAGGAATTGTACACGATTTTCCCAGCAACTGTTTGTCGGGAAAACCCAGAAAAATAAAGCCATCCCTTGTTTGTGTTTTGCTTTGCGAAACACTGTAATGGAAAACAGTTGAGGATATTTGCAGGTGCTTGTTTGCAGGATGCTGGATAAGTGACGCGATAGCTGGCAAAGGGGAGTATTTCCCTCCCACAGTCTCGCAAACACTTGACAGCACCCTGGTTTTTCGCCGGCAAAGCACTGCAGCAAGACCTATTTCTCAAAATACAAAGAACTGGCAGAACAAATGACAGACTTTACCTATTTACATAATTTATTTTGAAAAACATATCAAAAAAGCGAAAATTTTATTTTAACATAAAAGCTTCCCCTTGTCAGGGGATCCCGAATCGCTTCCGAGGCGGTGTCATAAATAAAAAAACCTCCCCTTGTTAGGGGAGGTGCCCGGTTTTTGCCGGGCGGAGGGATTATCACTTGCCATTGTCTCCACTCCGCCTCGCTAACACTCGCCCCCGGCGTTTCGCTGGTGAAACACTGCAGAGTAAGACTCTCAAGCTCGTACGCCTTTCCGCCAAAACAGTTCCCCCTATCAGAAGGAGTCTCACGTTCATATCTTCCTTCGTCAGCTTGCTGATACTCCCCAACATTTTATTCTCAAAATACCATACCGGAAACCTTGAACTTTGTGTACCTCCCCTTGTTAAAAAATAGTGGAAGACTCCCGGCGAGATGCCCCCCAAAAAGTCTTTTCTTGTCAGGAGAGGTGACTCACCAGCGGTGAGTCAGGGGGGGAGTCTTGTAATATCTCTCCCTCTGTCATGGCTTTGCCATGCCTTCCCGCATCAGATGAAGCAATGGTACGCAGAAAACCATTCAATACAGCTTTTCCAAAGAGAGATGCTGGAAGCTTTTTCCTTATCTATGGCAAAGGACGGAAGGCAAGACACCTATGCCATTCAATTATTTATCTGTGATAACCAACAAACAATTTTCCGCGAAAGTCACCTCTGGCGGCAAAACGAATCGCCGTTGTTTCAAAGCATCATATTTCACAATCCTTACACAACATATATACTGATCAATCTTGCCATTGCAATATTTTACAAATTGTTTACATTTTAATTTTTTGTAACATTTTATGCTGATTATTTAAAATTTTCTGAACTTTTCCGGCGTTTCCTGCAAAAAAATCCCTTTTGCCTTGACATTGCCTGAAATATCATTATAATATTATATTGCCTTAATTTCGCTTTTGGAGCGCAAAATTTACTTTATGACAGTGTTATTCCGCCGAAAATGCCCGGCCGGTGCCGCACGTCATATGCAAGAATGGAGTGATAACTCAATGGTCAAACCCCAAGCAGTGGGCAAAAACACGAGAATGAGCTTCTCGAAGATCAACGAGGCTATCCAGCTGCCGAATTTGATTGAAATCCAAAAGGATTCCTTCAAATGGTTTCTGGAAACAGGACTCATGGAGGTTCTGCGGGATATCTCCCCCATCACGGACTATACCGGGAACCTGTTTATCGAATTTGTCGGGTATTCCTTTGACGCAGAGCCGAAATATCCTGTAGAGGAATGCAAAGAACGGGACACCAACTATGCTGCTCCTCTGAAAGTTGCAGTACGTCTGACCAACCGTCTGACCGGTGAGGTAAAACAATCCGATATTTTTATGGGCGATTTCCCGCTGATGACAGATACTGGTACATTTGTAATCAACGGCGCTGAACGTGTCATTGTATCTCAGATCGTCCGTTCTCCCGGCATCTATTATGATAGTTCCATCGACAAATCCGGTAAGAAGATGTTTTCTGCCACTGTCATCCCATATCGCGGGGCTTGGCTGGAATATGAAACAGATGCAAACAACGTGTACTATGTCCGGATCGATAAAAACCGCAAGCTGCCGCTCACCGTTTTGATCCGTGCGCTGGGGATTGAATCACCCGAGCAGATCAAAGAACATTTCGGAGAAGACTGCGGACTGGACGCCACACTGGAAAAGGATGACTGTGAACGTCTCGCCATTGAGAGCAACTCCTCAATCCGGGACGAAGCGCTGAAGGAAATCTATAAAAAGCTCCGGCCAGGCGAGCCTGCCATTGTAGAAAGCGCAGAAATTCTTCTCAACAACCTGCTATTTGATCCCAAGCGCTATGACCTTTATCCGGTAGGACGTTACAAGTTCGACAAAAAGCTCAGCCTTGGTAGACGTATTGCAGGCGGCACTCTGAACCGTCCCGCAGTAAATATGCTGACCGGGGAAATTCTTTTTGATGAAGGAACGCTCCTTTCCCGAGAAAATGCCCTGGCAATCGAACATGCTTGCATCGATACGGTATATCTGCGTATGGAAAACGGCACCGAGTGCAAAGTCTTTTCCAACGGCGCCGTATATCCCAAAGATGTGATTGGTATCGATTTGGAGGATGTGGGTATCAGTGAGAAGGTCCGGATGGATGTGCTTCAGGAAATCGCACAGGAAGCCGGCGGAGATATGGAAGCGCTGAAGGATATTGCAAAGCGCCGTCTCCACGATCTTTGTCCTTCCCATATTACCCAGGAAGATATCCTCGCCTCTATTAATTACCTGCTTTGCCTGGCGAATGACGTAGGGGAAACAGATGATATCGACCATCTGGGCAACCGGCGTCTGCGCTGCGTAGGCGAGCTGCTGCAGAACCAGCTGCGGATCGGTCTTTCCAGAATGGATAAGATTGTCAAAGAGCGCATGAATATTCAGGACAATGAAAATCTTACACCCCAGAATCTGATTAACATCCGTCCAGTGGTTACCGCAATCCGTGAATTTTTCGGATCCTCCCCCCTGTCACAGTTCATGGACCAGGCGAACCCGCTTGCAGAGCTTACCCACAAGCGTCGTATTTCTGCATTGGGTCCAGGCGGCTTGTCCCGTGACAGAGCATCCTTTGAAGTCCGTGACGTACACTATACCCATTACGGTCGGATGTGCCCCATTGAAACTCCGGAAGGACCCAACATCGGACTGATTTCCTACCTTTCCACTTATGCGCGTATCAGCAAGTATGGCTTTATCGAGGCCCCTTATCTGCGGGTAGACAAGGAGACCGGTAAAGTTACCGATGAGGTAGTCTACATGACCGCAGACGTGGAGGACGGTTATATCGTTGCCCAGGCCAACGAGCCTCTGGACGAGGAAAGACGTTTTGTCAATCGAAAAGTTGCTGCCCGTGATCGGACAGAAATCATCGAGGTAGATGCATCTACGGTAGACTTCATGGACGTATCCCCCAAGATGGTGGTGTCCGTTGCAACTGCAATGATTCCCTTCCTGGAAAACGACGACAACTCCCGCGCACTGATGGGATCCAACATGCAGAAGCAGGCAGTACCGCTTATGGTCACCGATTCTCCTATCGTTGGAACCGGTATGGAATACAAGGCCGCTGTTGACTCCGGCGTATGTACCGTATCCGATGTGGACGGTGTTATCGAAAGCGTAGACGCAAATCATATCACCGTGCGCGCCCAGGGAGGGGAAAAGAAAGTTTACCATTTAATTAAATTTAAGAGAAGCAACCAAAGCACCTGTGTTAACCAGATTCCCATTGTAAAGGTTGGCGATGAGGTGAAGAAAGGCGACGTCCTTGCGGATGGCCCTGCCACCTCCGACGGAGAAATCGCACTGGGTAAAAACGCCCTGATCGGATTTATGACCTGGGAAGGTTACAACTACGAGGACGCAGTTCTTCTGAACGAACGTCTGGTTCGTGATGACGTTTACACTTCTATCCATATTGAAGAATATTCCCACGAAGCAAGAGACACAAAGCTGGGTCCGGAGGAGATCACGAGAGAAATCCCCAATGTAGGCGAGGACGCTCTGAAAGATCTGGACGCAGAAGGTATCATCAAAGTTGGTACGGAGGTTCGCGCCGGCGATATTCTGGTAGGTAAGGTAACGCCTAAGGGAGAAACGGAACTTACGGCAGAAGAGCGCCTGCTCCGTGCAATTTTTGGAGAAAAAAGCCGCGAAGTGCGTGATACCTCTATGCGTGTACCCCACGGAGAAAGCGGTATCATCATTGATGTAAAAGTCTTTTCCAGAGAAAACGGCGATGAGCTTGCCCCCGGCGTCAACAAAGTCATTCGCGTTTATATTGCCCAGAAGAGAAAAATCTCCGTAGGCGACAAGATGGCAGGCCGCCATGGTAACAAAGGTGTTGTGTCCAGAATTCTTCCGCCGGAGGACATGCCCTTTTTGGCAGACGGTACCCCGCTGGATATCGTGCTTAATCCTCTGGGTGTGCCTTCCCGTATGAATATCGGTCAGGTACTGGAGGTCCATCTGGGACTTGCAGCCAAGCGTCTCGGCTGGAAAATCATGACCCCCGTCTTTGACGGCGCAAAAGAGCAGGATATCACCGAATGCATGCGCATGGCAAACATGCAGAGAAAAGTCATGCCTGGTGAAAATGTTGACGGCAAATATCTTCTGGAAGAGATTGTCGCTGCCGACGGTACAAAGACCTATGAAAAAATCGCGGACGATCACAAAAACCGACAGGCGTATATCGATGCCCTGCGCGCCGAAGATCGCCTGTATGTGGTAGACGGTAAAACCGTTCTGTATGACGGCCGTACCGGCGAAGCATTTGATAACCCGGTAACTGTCGGTATTATGTACTATCTGAAGCTGCATCACCTGGTAGACGATAAAATTCACGCCCGTTCCACAGGCCCCTACTCTCTGATTACCCAGCAGCCTCTGGGCGGCAAAGCCCAGTTCGGCGGCCAGCGTTTCGGAGAAATGGAGGTTTGGGCACTGGAAGCTTACGGCGCCGCTTATACGCTCCAGGAAATTCTGACCGTGAAGAGTGACGACGTGGTCGGACGTGTAAAAACCTACGAAGCAATTGTCAAAGGCCAAAATATTCCCACACCTGGTGTTCCCGAATCCTTCAAGGTGTTGGTGAAAGAACTGCAAGCCCTTGCGCTGGATGTTCGCGTGCTGGATGAAAACGGGGAGGAAATCGAGCTTTCCAAGCTGGGTGAGGAAGAACCGGAATTCCAAAACCGTCCCTATCGTGAGCAAGTAACGGCAGAGGATGTGGGCGAAACCGTGGCTCCGGAGAATGTGTATGACACTTTCTCCAGCGAAGATTTCGGCGGTCAGGCCGACGCAGAAGGCATTTTCTACGCCGAGGGCACTGAAGACGGCGACGATGCATTTTAATGCGCAGCAGACAAATGAATGAATTTGAATAAAGAAGGTATTTTGCCGATGGAACACAATACATTTGATTCTATAAAAATCGGACTGGCCTCTCCTGAAATGATACGGTCCTGGTCTTACGGAGAAGTAAAAAAGCCGGAGACCATCAACTACCGTACCCTGAAAGCGGAGCGCGACGGTTTGTTCTGCGAACGCATTTTCGGCCCCACAAAGGACTGGGAGTGTCTTTGCGGTAAATATAAGCGGATTCGTCATAAAAATAAAGTATGTGAAAAATGCGGCGTGGAAGTTACCCAGAAAAAGGTGCGCCGAGAGCGTATGGGCCATATCGAGCTGGCCGCCCCCGTATCCCACATCTGGTACTTCCGTGCCATTCCCTCCCGAATGGGCCTGCTTTTGGACATTTCTCCCCGACATTTGGAAAAAGTCCTGTATTTTGCTTCCTATATTGTCATTGATCCCGGTACCACTCCCCTGGCACAGAATCAGTTGCTGAGCGAAAAGGAATATCGAGAATACTATACCGCCTATGAGAACGACTTCACCGTGGGTATGGGCGCCGAGGCCGTACGGGAGCTGCTCCGCCGGATCGATATCGAAAAACTGTCTGAAAGTCTGAAGGAGGACCTTGCGAAAGCCAGCGGCCAGAAAAAGGTGCGTATCATCAAACGTCTGGAAGTGGTGGAGGCGTTCCGTAAGTCCGGTAATAAGCCGGAGTGGATGATTCTGGACGTGGTTCCGGTTATCCCTCCGGAAATTCGGCCTATGGTACAGCTGGACGGTGGCCGTTTTGCATCCTCCGACCTAAACGATCTGTACCGCCGTGTGATCAACCGGAACAACCGTCTCAAACGGTTGATGGACTATCGCGCCCCGGATATCATTGTGCGCAACGAAAAGCGTATGCTGCAGGAAGCGGTAGACGCCCTCATCGACAACGGGCGCCGGGGCAAACCGGTGACCGGCCCCAACAACCGCCCGCTGAAGTCCCTGTCGGAAATGCTGCGCGGTAAGCAGGGACGTTTCCGGCAGAACCTGCTGGGAAAGCGTGTCGACTATTCCGGCCGTTCCGTTATCGTGGTCGGTCCTTCCCTGAAAATCTATCAGTGCGGGCTGCCTAAGGAAATGGCGCTCGAGCTGTTTAAGCCCTTTGTCATGAAGCGCCTGCACGAAACCCAGAAGGCTGCCAATATTAAGGATGCAAAGAAGAAAGTAGAAAAGGCAAGCCCGGAAGTCTGGGACGCACTGGAAAATGTCATTAAGGACCATCCGGTACTTCTCAACCGTGCGCCTACCCTGCACCGGCTGTCCATCCAGGCGTTTGAGCCGGTACTGGTTGAGGGCCGCGCAATTAAGCTGCACCCGCTGGTATGTAAAGCCTTCAACGCAGACTTTGACGGAGACCAAATGCCGATTCACGTGCCTCTGTCTGCGGAGGCTCAAGCGGAAGCCCGTTTTCTTATGCTTTCTGCCAATAACCTGCTGAAACCTGTGGACGGTCGCGCCATCGCAGTTCCTTCCCAGGACATGGTGCTGGGTTCCTTCTACCTGACCATCGACCGAGCTGGAGAGAAAGGCGAAGGCAAAGTCTTCCGGGACTTTAACGAAGCGATGATGGCGTATGAAAACGGCGAGCTTGGACTGCACGCACCCATTAAAGTGCGGGTGACCAAGGAAAAAGATGGTCAGATGCTTTCCAAAGTCATCGATGCCACTCTTGGCCTGCTTATCTTCAATAAGCCGATCCCCCAGGATCTGGGATATGTAGACAGAAGCGATCCGGACAAATATTTTGATTTGGAAATTACCTTCGTCTGCGGTTCCAAGCAGCTTGGCCAGATCATCGACCGCTGCATCAAGTATCACGGATTTCAAACCACTGCCAAAATGCTGGACGAAATCAAGGATATGGGTTATAAGTATTCTACCAAGGCAGCGATTTCCATTTCCGTTGCGGACATGGCGATTCCGCCGGAAAAATATGCCCTGGTTGCCGAAGCGGAAAAGAAAGTGGATCAAATCCACAAAGAGTTTATGCGCGGTAAGCTGTCTGAAACAGAGCGTTACCAGAGCGTGGTAGCAACCTGGACGCAAACCACTGACGATGTAGTCGCTGCTCTCCAGAGTAACTTTGACCGATATAATCCAATTAAAATGATGAGCGATTCCGGCGCTCGTGGTAACATCACACAGATGCGCCAGCTGGCTGGTATGCGCGGACTGATGTTTGCCACCTCAGGTAAAACCATGGAGTTGCCGATCAAGTCCAACTTCCGTGAAGGTCTGAACATTTTGGAGTACTTCGTAGCAGCCCGCGGCGCGCGTAAGTCTCTGTCCGATACGGCGTTAAAGACCGCCGACTCCGGTTACCTGACCCGCCGTCTTGTAGACGTATCACAGGATGTGATTATCCGTGAGGAAGACTGCGGCGCACGCCATGGCATCGTTGTCTCCGATATCAAAGACGGCAACGAGACCATTGAAAAGCTCAGCGACCGTATCTTCGGACGGTATGTAATCGGAGACGTTGTCCATCCCGAGACGGGCGAAGTGATCGTAGAAGACAACACCATGGTTACAGAAGCCCAGGCGAAAGCCGTGGAAGAAGCCGGTATCAAAAGCGTGGAGATCCGGACCGTACTCCAGTGCGGCGCGCGTCACGGTGTTTGCTCGCACTGCTACGGCGCCGACCTGGCAAGCTCTACTCCCGTCAATATCGGCGAAGCAGTGGGTATCATCGCTGCACAGTCCATCGGTGAACCTGGTACACAGCTTACCATGCGTACCTTCCATACCGGAGGCGTTGCAGGAAGCGATATTACACAGGGTCTGCCCCGTGTTGAAGAATTGTTTGAAGCCAGAAAGCCCAAGAAAACCTCTATTGTGGCTGAATTTGCCGGCACCGTTTCCATCCGCGATGTGAAGAAAACCCACAATGTTATTATTCACAATCCGGAAAGCGGCGAGGAAAAGGAATATCCCATCCCCTATGGAACAACCATTATTGTCAACGAAGGGGATATGGTGACCGCCGGTCAGGAACTGACCGTTGGATATAAGAACCCGGCCGATATTCTGCGGATCAACGGTATCGATGCAGTGTATGATTATATTATTCTGGAAGTCCAGAAGGTTTACAGCAGCCAAAGCATCGGCATCAACGACAAGCATATCGAGGTAATCGCCCGCCAGATGACCCGGAAAATGCGTATCGACGATCCAGGAAGTACGGATATGCTCCCCGGCATCAACGTAGAAAAGAACGATTTCCTGGATGCCAACAAGGAGATCCAGGCGCGTATCGACGCAGGCGAACGGGATCTGCAGCTTGCAACCGCAGAACCGGTTCTGTTGGGTATTACCAAGGCGTCCCTGCAGACAGAATCCTTCCTGTCGGCAGCATCCTTCCAGGAGACCACCAAGGTTCTTACCGAAGCTGCCATCAAAGGTAAGGTAGACCATCTGATGGGTCTGAAGGAAAATGTCCTAATCGGTAAGCTGATTCCCGCCGGTACCGGTATGCCCTGCTACCGCAACGTGGAAGTAAAGAAAGTCAACACCGCTGCGGATGAAGAGTTTTACAAAAACTTTGCCGCTATCTCTATGGAGGATCCGCTGCGGGAGGACGAGGAGGACGATCTTCTCCCGGATGACGGCGTGGAAGACTACGCAGAGGACTTGCTGGACGAAGGGGATGCTGACGGCGATCCGGAGGAAGAACTGGATGATGACATTGAAATTGATGTCAGCGACCTGTACGATGATGCATTCGCTGAAGATGATCTTTCGGATGATGATACGACCCTATAACGAAAATCCAGATGTCTCCTGCCTCCAAGGCGGCGGATTGCTGCATGTATGACGGCGCTCTGCGCCTTTGGTGAAAAACGTATTTTAATTGCAGAAATAGGGGGAGCAGCAAAAGCTGCCCCTCTATTTCACATCGGTTTTACCATATCAGCATCTGGAAAACTCCTCATGAGGGCCGTTACGGTGGTACAGGAGAAAATACCTGCAGTCGTTGTCCATCATATTGCGGAGCAGGAAAGAGAGGCGCATTTTGGTATGACTCATATAGGT
>CANQWE010000038.1 GCA_947627475.1 uncultured Clostridia bacterium | reverse complement strand
AAATGGAAGGAAACAGCCCCTCAGTCGGCTATGCCGACAGCTCCCCTTGACAGGGGAGCCAAATAGTGCCGACACCATCCCAGTGTCTCGAAGCGACTCTGGGGGAGTCCCACCGCCCGGAGCAGACTTTTCGTCTGCACCAACAGACGCTACAGTGATTTGGCCAATCGTTATGCCAACATGCGCGTCAGGGAATTTTTGTGGATATCGTTTTATTCTATTGCAAAAAGGTGAAAAATGTGGTATTCTAATTATGGAAGAAACTATGGAATATTGCGCAGCAGCCGGAGATGCCTCCGGCTGTTCAATCTTGGAACCACGGCAAAAAGGGAGAAGACGGCTGTAGGATCGAAGGATAAAATTATCAAGCGGCGTATTGGCCTCCAAAATTTGCGGCTATGAAGTATGGGAAATGGATGTCTCAGAAAAGCCGGGCTGTAGCGCTGCATTTTAATCAGGACGGCAGCCGGGGTATACTCCGGCTGCTGCGGCTCCATACGGCAAGACAGAGAAAGGCGGAAGAACATGCCACTCTTTGAATACGAAGACAAGAAAAACACGGAATATACCAAAGGCATGCAGGTTATCATTCAGGTAGAAAGCCTGCAGTACCAGCTGGAGGACGCAACATTATTCGGAGACCCTGCAGCGCCTTTCCAGGCGGGTGGGGGATCATACCTGCCGGAGGAAGAGACGTATCTGGACACGCTGCTGCCAGCCGACTTCCCCGGAGAAGAAGAGATGGGAAAGTATGCTATGGTCAGTCGGGGTATGCTTTCACAGGAAGGGGAACTGCTGCAGCTGACCTACCAGGAGGAATTGGACGCAGAAGAAGGCGCGTCTGCGCCTACACAGGTGCGCCTTACCTTTTCCGTAGAAAAAAGCGGACCGGTTACCGTAAGCCGCAGCGGCGATATGCGCACGATTTTTACTGTAGAGCAGGGTGCACGGCAATACAGCACATACCATACCCCATATGGACAGGTGGATATGTGCGTAATCGGGAAAAAAATTCAGAATAGGATTGGGCCAAATGGCGGAGAACTGCTGCTGGACTATGCGGTAGAGCTGCGGGGGATGATTGCCCAGAGAACGAAAATGACCATACGGGTAAGGCCGGAGAAGTGTGAACCATAAGACGGCTAAGACGGCTTTGCAGTCCGGAGAAGTCTGGATGCCGGCAGGTGCAAAGGGCTTTTTGGACGCAAATTTTCCCGGCGGGTCGGCAAGTACAAAAGAAAAGGCACTCCATGCCGGCGAAAATAAAACGGCCTCACATGGCGATAAAAATACTATAATAAGTCTCTCCCCTCGTAAGGGGCTCCCGCATGACTTACAAATAAAAGGCTCCCCTTTTTAAGGGGGAACTTCCGCGAAGCACACACAATTACTATGGCTCCCTTGTTAAAGGGTGCCAGTCGGCTAAGCCTGCATATATCTTTCCCTCGGCCTTTGGCAAAGGCCGCCTTACCGGAGCAATAACAAAATCGGAAAATAATTTTATAAATGAAGTAGAAAGGAGGCGACGGGTGTGACAGAAGCAGCATTTCGGAGAGAAATGAAAAACGGGCTGGCCGGTGTGTATCTGCTGTACGGCGAGGAGGATTACCTCAAACGGTTTTATGCTGGCCGCGCCCAGACGCTGACTTTGTCGGGAGATGAAACCCAGGCAGCCTTTAACAGCTATGTAATGGGGGCAGACGCCCCGGATCTGGACGTATTGGAGGAAGCCGTTTTAGCCCTTCCCCTTATGGGAGGGCGGGTGTATATCCAATATCGGGGAAGTCTTGCCGCACTTGGAGCAGGCGGACAAAAGCAGCTTATGGAGATTCTTGCAAAAGTAGACCCTGCCGTCACCGTATGTCTTTTGACGCCGCCTGCCGGCGGCTTTGATCCGGGCAAGCCAGGACGGGGAAAGCCTTCCGCCCTGTATAAAAAGCTGGAAAGCGTGTGTACAATGGTGGATTTGTCCGCTTATGCTCCGGGAGAGCTGAAAAAGTGGATGGTCCGGCGGTTGGGCCACTTCGGCGTTTCCCTGCGTGAGGATGCTGCAGACGCCCTGCTCCGGCGCTGTGGACGGGATATGTATGTTTTGGCCGGGGAGCTGGACAAGCTAACTGCCTGGGCTGGCGCCGGCGGGTTTTCGGAAATCGGACCGGATCAGGTCGAGCTGGTCACCTGCGCCGCCGGGGAAGAGGATGCCTTTGCTCTGGCAAACGCTGTGCTGGACGGAGACAGGGGGCGCGCGCTTTCTGTACTTTCCTATTATAAAAAAAATCAAGTCAGCGCTGTCGCGGCCCTTGCCTCCGTATCCAAAGCGATTTGTGATATGCTGGCGGTGAGCCGCCTTGCAGGGGCAGGGTATGATCAGGCGGGGATTGCTGCAGCGCTGAAAATGCATACCTACCGGGCAGGACTGTATTTATCCGCAGTGCGCGGGATGGAGCCTGCACGGCTTGCCGCAGCGGCGGATCGCTGTCGGCAGGCGGATGTGCTTCTGAAGAGTACAAAGCTGGACTATATTGCCCTGGAGCGGTTGATCTGTACCATTCCATCCAAAAGGGCGGGAGGGACGAGACGTGGATAAGATTCCCATTTCTCTGCCGGTAGTGGTAGAGGGCAAGTATGATCAGATCAGGCTTTCCTCTGTAATCGACGCCACGATTTTGACCACCCAGGGCTTTGGTATATTTAACAATCGGGAAAAACGGGCCCTGCTGCAGGCCCTGTCGAAAAATGGTATTATTCTTTTGACAGACAGTGATGGAGCGGGAAGCATGATCCGCTCCCATATCCAATCCTTTATCCCGCCGGATAAAATATATCATTTGTATATTCCCCAGATAGAGGGAAAAGAAAAGCGAAAGAAGACCCCGTCCAAGGCGGGAACGCTGGGGGTAGAGGGAATGGAGCCGGAACTGCTGCGCCAGTTGTTTCAAACATTTGCTGACCGGCATGCAATGAAAGAAAAAAAACCGCGGTCTATCACCAAAGCGGATTTTTTTGCTGATGGACTAACAGGCAGGGAAGGCAGCGCGGTACTGCGTAATGCCTTGTGTGCCCGCCTGTCTCTTCCGGCGGACATGACACCGACGGCACTGCTGGCAGCGGTGAATATGCTGCTGGACTATCCGGAATACCAAGAGAATATGGCAGCGATTCAGAAAGGATAATCCAGCTGTACCCTGCGCAAAATAGAAATACCACCGAAAAAGAAAGGATTCCCCCAGGGGGGAACGGTGAAGGTAGATGCTTAGGCGATTCCTTCTGAAATATCAGCATTTTCTATTGTACACCCTGTTTGGCAGTTTGACGACGGTCATGGATCTGGCAGTGTACTATATACTATACAATCTGTTTTCTGTCCATTATCTGATCGCACAAACCATCAGCTGGGTGGTCGCCGTTTTATTTGCATATGCTACCAACAAACGGTATGTGTTTGCAAGCCGGGCACGGGGGATGGCCATGGTGGCAGAAATGGCAAAGTTTATATCCGGGCGGCTTTTCTCCTTTGGCGTTCAGACGGTATGTCTGGCGGTACTTGTAGAATTTGCTCATTGGAATGAAAATGTGGTGCGCCTGCCGGTGCTTGTGATCGTTACAATACTCAATTATATTGTCAGCCGGGTGTTTGTGTTTGATAAAGCGCGGTCGCAGCAGAAATCGGAGGAAGAAGCTGCATAGAAAACCCCTCCGCCCGGCAGCAGCCGGGCACCTCCCCTTCCCGAGGGAAGGGAAGGCTTAGATTGGGTGTTGCGCTGACAAATCCCCTGACAAACTAAGCCTCCTTGTGCAAAGGGGGGAGGTTCACCTTTGGCGAGCTGGGGAGGATTGGTTTGCTGCTTTTGTGCAGACTTTTCCTTCGTGTTGACGTAACCCACCATTGAAAACAATTTACCACGGGACTCAGGCTTTATAAAAGGAAAGTAAAAATGGAAAACAAATTTTTGCCGGTCACCCCGGATGAAGTACACGCCGCCGGTCGGGACGTACCGGACTTCGTATATGTGTGCGGGGACGCCTATGTAGACCATCCGTCTTTCGGGGCGGCTATTATCAGTCGGGTTCTGGAGGATGCCGGCTTTGTGGTGGCGATGTTGCCCCAGCCGGATTACAAAAGTTGTCAGGCCATGAAGACCTTCGGTCGTCCGCGGCTGGGCTTTTTGGTATCCAGCGGAAACATCGATTCCATGGTATGTCATTATACGGCGGCAAAGAAAAAGCGTACCACGGATTATTATTCTCCCGGCGGCCGTGCCGGGTACCGTCCGGATCGGGCGGTGATCGTATACTGCAACCGGATTCGGGAGGCATACGGGGACGTACCCATCATCATCGGTGGACTGGAGGCATCCCTGCGCCGGTTTGCCCATTATGATTACTGGGATAATCGGGTGCGCCGGAGCATTTTGGTAGACAGCCGGGCAGATATCCTCTCCTATGGAATGGGAGAGAAGTCGATCCTCAGAATTGCCCAGCTGCTGGACAAGGGCGTACCAGTGAAGAAAATTCGGGACGTGAGGGGCACCGCCTATCTATGCAAAAGGGAGGATGCCATCCACTACCCGACGGTGGAGGAATCCTTTGACTATGACCAGCTGAAAACAGACAAAGCGGCTTATGCCAGAGCCTTTGCCATACAATATAAAAATAATGATGCCATCAGCGGTCGTGCAATTACCGAATATTACGGAGATCGGATGCTGGTGCAAAATCCTCCTATGCCGCCACTGGAGCGAGAGGAACTGGACCGGGTGTATGCCCTGCCCTACATGCGGGCGGTCCATCCTATGTATGAGAAGGACGGCGGTGTACCTGCCATTTCCGAAGTAAAATTTTCCATCACCCATAACCGGGGATGCTTTGGAGGCTGCAATTTCTGCGCATTGGCGTTTCACCAGGGGCGGAGCGTGCGCAGCAGAAGTATAGAAAGCGTGGTCCGGGAGGCAGAAATCATTGCTGCCATGCCGGATTTTAAAGGATATATTCACGATGTGGGGGGGCCTACGGCAAACTTTCGTCATCCCTCCTGCCAGCAGCAGTTGAAGCATGGCGTGTGCCAGGAAAAGCGGTGCCTGGTGCCAACCCCCTGTAAGAACTTAGATGCAGATCACAGAGAATACATAGAACTGCTTCGGGCAGTGGAGCAGGTGCCTGGGGTGAAAAAGGTGTTTATCCGCAGCGGCATCCGGTTTGACTATATGCTGGAGGACAAAAGCGATGCCTTTTTTGAAAAGCTGGTGCGGGATCATATAAGCGGACAGCTGAAGGTTGCGCCGGAGCACTGCTCAACCCATGTGCTGCGCTGCATGGGCAAGCCGGATATCGGCGTATATGACGATTTCCGGGGAAATTTTTTCAGACTGACAAAAAAGGCTGGAAAGGAGCAATATTTGGTGCCGTATCTCATGTCCAGCCATCCTGGAAGCCGGTTGTCCGACGCGGTGGAATTGGCCCTTTATATCAGGCGGATTGGGCTGTCTCCCGAACAGGTGCAGGATTTTTATCCCACTCCGGGAACGGCCTCAACGGTGATGTATTATACGGGGATCGATCCCCTGACGGGGAAGAAAGTGTATACGGCGACAGATTATAAAGAAAAGCAGATGCAGCGGGCCCTGCTGCAATACTGGCGGCCAGAAAACCGGCGACTGGTGATGGAGGCACTGCACCGTTGCGGCCGGGAGGACTTGATCGGATATGGCCCAGATTGTCTGATCCGTCCCGGACGAAGCGGGAGGCAGCAAGACAAAACGGATAAGACGGGTAAAAAGGGGCAGTCCGGTCATGGGGGAAAACGAAAGGGCCATCCCGCCGGCAGAGGGAATCCCCATCGGGGATAGAGTGGTAGGAAGTAAGGCTTCTTTGATCGTAGAGGACAATCTTTTTCCCTGCCGCTTACGGCGACATCCCCCTTGCATTACGCAAGGCGTCTCTGACGGGCCGCGGCGAAGTGCCCCATGAGAGGCTTATGAAGTGTGTGTAAACCTGGAGTAAAGCAGATTACCAAAGAAAGACATAGCAGCGACTGCGAAAGGCTGTTCTCCTTGCCAGAGGAAGGATACAGATTTTTGATAATGATACGCTCCCGCTGTGGAGCGTCGCCACTTTGGTTGACAGACTTTGGAACGGAAAGGATGTGCGATTTATGCAATATAAAGACACAGTCCGGGGACGGTTCCGCTCCCGTCCTAATCGATTCATTGCTTTGGTAGACGTAGACGGTACGGAACAGATTTGCCACGTAAAAAACACCGGACGCTGCAGGGAACTTTTGATCCCTGGTGCCGGTGTGGTGCTGAGTGCGGCGAAAAATCCAGCGCGAAAAACGGCTTTTGACCTGGTGGCAGTAGAAAAAGGCGACCGCCTGATCAACATAGATTCCCAGGCGCCGAATCAGGCTGCGGCAGAATTTTTGCCCACTTTGTTTCCTCAGAAAGTCATTCGCCCGGAATACAAAATTGGAAACAGCCGTCTGGATTTCTGCATAGAGACGGAGGATGGGCCAGTATATTTAGAGGTAAAGGGGGTCACACTGGAAGAAGACGGGGTGGCCCGTTTTCCGGACGCGCCTACCCAACGGGGAACAAAGCACCTAAGGACCCTTACCAGGCTGGTAGGGGAAGGATTTAGGGCCTGTGTCCTTTTTGTGATTCAAATGAAAGGGGTTTCCTACTTTACTTCCAATCGCCGAACCGATCCTGTATTTGCCGATGCGCTAATAGAAGCTGCTGCCGCGGGAGTGACGCTCTTGGCGCGAGACTGCCGGGTCAGGGACAATACAATGGAAATCGCCGATCCGGTAGAAATTCGGCTGTAAGGGACGGCACATATAATAATATTGGAGGTTATGCCGATATAAAGGGACTTTACATTGCAAACAAATCATCGATAACCTCATCCAAAGTGCAGGGCGTAACCAATCCCCTGCTGAGTAATTCATAAATTTGTTCCGCTTCGGTCCGGTTCCTGGTAAGATCCGGCAGACGGCGGACTTCTCGTCTGGTACCGCCGCAGTCTACTTTCGTAACTGTAAGGGAATACTGAGACGACTGTGTATTGGAAGTATGGTTGTCATGCAGGGGTTCCTGCGTCAGACGGTATAAGAGGATGATATCCCCTGCAGCCCGTTTAATAGATGTACGAATTACCTCTTCCAGATTATTTTCAAGTTTTGTATGTGTCATACCGTCCGTCCTTTCTATGAAGTTGTTAGCATATGCAAATTATAGCAATTGTATGAAGTTGAAGATTAAGAAACATTTGATCTTTTTCGTAAAAAAGCAACGGACTGCTATCAATTTCGACAGAAAATGACCAAACAAAGACGCATAAAGTAAGGTTTTTCGGAATCTTTCAACAATAAACGCACAAATGTTTTCCCTTTCGGCAAGAGACACAAAAATATACATATTGTGTTTCTTTGTTTTTAGAGTCAAGAAAAGGCACAACATATAGAAAATGCTGTAGTATTGTGCTGATAAAGTATGTCTTTGAAAGGGAAATGGAATAAAAGGGTTTATTTTTTAATTTGGGGAAAATATTTTAAAAAATAAAGTATGCAAAGAAAGGCAGGGGAAGAAAACCTGTGGATAACAGCGAACGGTTTTTAAATTTATATAGAGATTTGGAAGAGGTATTGGGAGTAAAGTATCAGATGCGTTCCGGAGCGGTGCAGCATTTCGGGGCAAATGAGGGAAGCCGATGGCGTGAGGAGCTCAATCTGTTTCGGGAGATGCGCAACTTACTGTCCCATCATGGAAGAATTGACGGACAGCCTCCGGTGCTGCCGGCAGATCCCACAGTAAAAATGCTGGAAGAAATTTTGGAATATGCGAAGCATCCTCCGGCGGCTCTGACGATTGCTACCCGTACAGACGATTTGTACTGCGCCCGGGGAGGGGAGCTGATTACTGATCTTTTGGCGGTGATGGAAAAACGAGGATTTTCCCATATTCCGGTGGTAAATGAAAAACGGCATCTTACCGGGGTGTTCAGTGTAGGCTCTCTTTTTGCTTTTACCAGAGCCCAGCCGGATGTGCCAGCGGCGGGATTGCGTATTCAGGATATGGCAATGATATTACCTCCCGAAAAGCATATCATGGAGAAGTTTTATTTTGTTGACAGAGACGCCTCCTGTTTTACGATTCGAAAGCTGTTTCAGAAAAAGGAGGCAGGCAGCCGCCGGGTAGCTGCGGTGTTTGTCACAGCAAGTGGAAAGGAAAAAAGTCCCCTGATGGGGATGATTACGCCATGGGATATACTGCGGATAACAGAATAGAAAAAAGAGGGGCTACGCCCCTCTTTTTTTACATTTTGTAACAATGTTAGACAAAGGTACAATTTTTTGTATTTTTAAATCCATAAAATGGAAAAGCCAGGTAAAGCCAATTTTTGCGTGTAATGATTTGCGTATTATTACGGGGGAGACTGGATTCTTTCTTCCCCCTGTCTTTTGCCGCAGGCGAAAGCCCCCCTCGTATTTCGTAAATGAAATACCACAGTGAAAGACTCCAAGGTCTGCACAACCTTGGAGTAAGGTGGATCACCATAGTAGAACCCTGCAGCGCAATAGACTTGCAGTCCCGGTACAGGCGCCAGTCTACACCAAATGGACGCGATCGCAAAGCCGGGGATCCGGCTTTGCCCCACGGATCGCAGGACGGTCCGAAAGCGCACTTTGGGTGTACCCTTGAAGCAACGTATCATTTTCCTGCGCTGAGGAGAAGTACCAACCGTCTTCTCCTGCTTCGGAAAGCAGGAAAGAAACGGTTCCTTTTCCAAGGGAAAAGAAGAAACGTTCCTTTTGTAATGGCACAAAAGGAACCAAAAGCACAGAAAAGGGAAGGGGCCCCCCTTCCCTTTTCGATCCCTTCCCCTTTGACAAATACGGGCGAAGCAAACTTTTTGATATGCACAGGATTTGCAGCAGCTGCAGGATAGGATTGAAATCAGAGAGCTACCGTCTGTCTGAGACAGAGACAAAGAAAGTCTGTACAGACTTTCACGTAGTATTTAGCGTTTCATCCATCCAGTTCCACCGCTGCTGAATAAATTCCCGCAGAAATTCTACCTGAGACGCATGGGTCGTCCGTTGCACAATATTGTAGGGTTCCATTCCTACCTGGCTGTATAAAATATTCCACTTCGTAAAATTGTCGTCTGCAGAAGGCGCAGTCAGACGATATCCCTCGTCCACCGCTGTCATCGCCGCTTCCAAAAGCGCGTCCTTCACTGTGTTCCACCGCTGCCGCAGCTGTTTGACGAATGCTTCGTCCTCCATAAGCCGACACATCCAGTTATAGCGGACATATCCGTTGTCGGTGGCAAGACACGCCCACTCCTCATAAGCTTCCAAATCGGCTACGTTGTTGCCGAAGGCCAGATCAAAATCCCAAACCTGGGAAAGATGCAGCTTATCTCCAGCACTTTTTGTAAGAAAGACACTCCGACGAAAACAGGAGTCCGCATTGTAAGAAAGCTCTGTCAGAATAAACCAGTCAATTAAGGAGGGAACATCTATATAGATGTCATAATCCTGTAAATTTTCTACCGCCTGATCTGTCATTGCAATGTAGTTTTGAATATACGTAAGCGTTTGCTCGTCCGCATTTTCCGGCAACAGCACACCGATGTTCCTTAATATAGAAGAAGAAAAAACAGGCTGCCCGCTTTCACGGCTCACACCAAGCTCCAGCAGAAATCCGGTGTTTACATTGCCTGCATCCTCCCGGATAAAAAGTCGATCGCTGCCGGCTTCCACCTGCTCGCCTAACGTGTAAATTCCTACATATTCCCCATTGACGAACACATCCACCGGATACTGGGTGGCGTAGCAGTCCATATGATCCAGCACCTTTGCGCTTTCCAAGGCTACATAATTGCGAATCAGGCTTTTATCGGAAAAGTTTGCCAGGAGTACCCATTTTTTTCCCGCCTGCAGACCCAAGAGGGATACCGTTTCATCAAACTTTAATTTGTAGGGCTTTTTATCGGACCATTCCCAGGTGGTGTTGCCCCTTCCCCGGATCTGGACCGGGCTGGACTGCAGCGAGGGGAGCCCATCAGAGAAATCGCTTTCAATGGATATGGTGGCACCTATATAGTCATCTTTGGAGGTAATGGCTTCTCCGCTGTCAGTTTCGATGCATACCACCGGCAGCGCAGATTTACAGTCCGTTTCCATATAATATAAGGAACTGACGCTACCGTCTGAAACGGTAAAGTAGCATCCCAGAAAGCTGAGCAGATCCACCGAGCCGTCTTCCTTCACGCTTGGACCTACAAACGTAACGGTACAGTCCGCAGGCGGCACAATGGTCAATTTGGCAGATTTCAAGACAGAGGGAGATACAACCCCGTCTATTTGTGCTCCCAGCACAAATGGCGCCCTTCCTTCAGTGCTCCACGCAATATCTTTGGTGATGTATGCGTTTTCAGTGGTTGTAAGGGAAATTTGCGGTACCCCGTCACAGTCGCCGCCCAGGATATAGTCGTCCGGATTCACTCCGTTATAGGATGCAACGTCATACAGCTGCTGCACTGTATGCAGGGCAGGTCCGTGCTCTTCCCAGACAAGCGCACAGTCCGGCGCCTTCAGAAGGATGCTTTCCCAGGGAAGGGCCCCCTTTAGATAAATTTCTCCCTTTTCCTGTGTTTCAATAAAAACAGGTGCTTCCAGTGTGACACCGCCGTCTATGAGAGATACCGGCTGTGTGAATACTACCTGTTCATTCACGGTAAACGCGTCCAGCCGTATCGGCGTATTTGCAGCAGCCTGCATGTAGGATGGTCCCTGTGCCAGATTGGCCAATTCCTCCATCGAATCGGCAGTGACGGTGCCGTCCAGTTCCATATCATTCAGAGAGGCGGCAGCAATTTGAAAAGAAATATCTTCCGGTATAAGGGCCTCCGGCACGATGATATCGCAGTCCGGGGCCCGCACGTACAATGCCTCGGCAGAGATAACTCCGGACAGGGATAACGTGCCCGGGTCCTGGCAGGTAAAGGAAACAGGACCGGACACAGATAGGGAGTGCCCGTCCGTAGAAAGGGACGTGGGAGCAGAAAAAGCCAGTTCTCCATCCAGAGAGATATCCTTGAGCAGGGTAATCCTTGGAATGTCGTCTGCCACGGCACGCTGCAGTGCGTTGCCGGATAAAATATATGTATGATCTGTTTCTCTTTGAATCAGGCGAACGCCATCGCAAAGTTCTGTTTTTTTCGACACAGAAAGGTGGAGGACAGACGATTCTCCCGCTGGGGCAGAAAGGAGCGCCTGACCATCCTCAGCAGCATCGGTATACAAGGTGATCTGGGCATCGCTGTCTGTATTGTTGTAAAGGGTGAGCTTTACGTTCCCGCGAAGCTGGGCCTGCTGCAGCGTGGGGCCGTTTTCTGTGGAAAACAACAAACAACGGTCTGCATAGAGCCAAAGGCCTGCGTCCCGGGGCCGGTCACAGGAGACCAAAAAAGGGATCCAGAAAAGCAGCAGAACAAGCAGCCCTGCCATAGCGAATTTTTTATGCATGGGATTCCATCCTTTGAAGATTTCTATATACATTGTATCATATTCTCCCCTCTGTTGCCACAAAGAGGGGAGAAATTTACAGTTGGCAAAATAGGATGCCCTCCGCTGCCTTCGGTAAAGCCCCCTTTGATGAGCAGGGGGACGGGATGGTACTTTTGATCACACAACAAAAGCACCATCTCCCGCCCATGGAGGAGGGGTCCCCTTCTCCCACGAGAAGGGGAAACGGATGATACTTTTGCCAGGCGCGGCAAAAGTATCCAAAAACGCTTTTTGCGGATCGCGCAGCGATCCGTAGGGCAAAGCCGGGGATCCGGCTTTGCGATTGCGTTTATTTCGTGCAGACTTTCCGTCTGTCCTTGGATTGCTTGACTACGATGCTATTGCTGAATCTGCAAGTCTTGCTGTGACTATCCACCTTACGCAAAGTTTGTACAAACTTTCCATGCCCCCCAACTGGGGCATTTCGCTCAGGAAATGCGAGGGGGTGTCGCCGTAGGCGACGGGGGAGAGACAAGTTTGCACTATCCCTCTGTTTCCTCCGCATTTCCTGCTATAGAGAAGTCCGCTTCTTCCTCATACAGCTGCATCAGCTGGTCCTCCACGTAAATCCGCTGATCCTCCAGCTGGGCTGCCTTTATGTAATCAGAGGCGTCCTCTCCATACAGCCGGTCTGTAATATTTGCAAGCTCCTTTTCCAGCCGGGCGATCTCCTGAATCACTTTTTTCCGCCGAGCTTCTTTGCGCCGCAGGGCCGCCTGCGCCTCCTTCTTTTTCAAATACAGCTCCTTGCCGGTAGGGATTGCTTTTGCAGGGGATGCGGCTTCCTCTTCTGCCGCCTGCTCATGCGCAGCGGCAAATTCCGCGTATCCGCCCCGAAAGTCCCGCACCGCCTCCCCCATGGACAGAACACGGGTGGCAAGCCGCTGCATAAAATATCGGTCGTGGGATACGGCGATCACCGTGCCTTCAAACGCTTCCAGGGCGTTTTCCAACGCCTCTCTGGAGGAGATATCCAAGTGGTTGGTAGGCTCGTCCAAAATCAGCACATTTACTTTGGAGAGAATCAGCTTGGCCAAGGTCAGCCTGGCCCGTTCCCCGCCGGAAAGGACGGAAACGGTTTTTTCCACATCCTCTCCCCGAAACATAAAAACTGCCAAAACGGAATACAGCTCCCGCTGGCCGATAGTGGGATACGCGTCCCACAGCTCATCCAGTACCGTTTTATCCGGGGACAGGTTTTGGTTTTCCTGGTCATAATAGCCCACCCGGACGTTGTAGCCAAAGGTCACGCTGCCACAGCGGGTAGGAAGCTTTCCAAGAAGGGCTTTTAATAAGGAAGATTTCCCGCATCCGTTGGGGCCTGCAATCAGCAGGCGCTCTCCCCGTTTCACAGAGAAGGTCAGTCCGCTGAAAAGGGTTCTCTCCCCAAATCCAATAGCCAGGTTTTTTACATCCAGTACATCGTTGCCGGATTGGACAGCCTTGGAAAAAGCGAACTGCAGGACCCGGGGCGCATCCTCCGGCCGTTCAATCTTGTCCATACGGGCGATGGCCTTTTCCCGGCTTTCCGCCGCAATAATGTTTCGCTCCCGATTCCACTGACGCTGCTGCGCAATAAAGGCCTCCAGCCGGGCAATCTCCCGCTGCTGGAGCATGTACTGCTTTTCCAGGGCGGCCTGCTGCTCCTTTTGCTTTTTGTAGGCAGTGTAGGCACACTGATACAGCTTTGCCTTGTGATGTTCGATGTCTAGCGTCTTGTTGGTGACCCGGTCTAAAAAGTACCGGTCATGGCTGACCAAAAGCAGGGTCTTTTTATATCCTGCAAGATGTCCCTCCAACCAGGCCATAGTGTCTATGTCCAGGTGGTTGGTGGGCTCGTCCAAAATGAGAATATCCGGCTCCTGAAACAAAAGCCGGGCCAGTGCCAGGCGGGTACGCTGGCCCCCGGACAGGGTGGAGATGCTGCGTTGGTGCAGTTCCTCTCCAAACCCCAGCTTTTCCAGCAGGCTTTTGCATCGGGATTTGTAATGCAGTCCGCCGCCGTCCATAAAGCGGGTGTTCAGCCGATCGTATTCGGCGCTGAGAGACAGCAGCCGGTCAGCGGACGCGCCTTCCATTTCTGCTTCCAGCTGTGCCAGCCGCTCCTCATCCCGGACAAGGCCTGGAAAGGCTGCGTACATTTGGGCAAGAACGGTATCCGTCCCCTCCAGTACCTGAAAGGGATCGTCCTGCCGGAGCATGCCCAGCACCTTGTCCCGCGCAAAATACACATTTCCCTGCTCCGGCCTTACCATTCCGGTAATCAGCCGCAACAGGGTAGTTTTCCCACTGCCGTTCACGCCGACGATGCCCAACCGATCTCCTTCCTCAATGGAAAAGGTGACCCCCTCCAATATGGTTTTGGTTCCAACGCTGTAGCACAGGTTGTTTACGCTTAATGTAGTCATGGTAAATCCTCTGTATTGATCTAAAAGGGCCTGTGTCCCCGGACGCAGGCCCTGCTTCTTGATAAAATATAAAGTTTTGCCACAATAATATGGCATAAGGAAACACATTCAGTTTCAGTCGAGACACAACGGATATGCGTAAAGGGAAAGATACAAGGGCGTCCCTTCGTCTCCTGTGGCGACACCGGAGACGCTTGGAGGCATGACAGCAAAGCTGACGAAGAGAGGGGGGTCTACGGACAGCCCCTCAGTCGGCAGAGGCAGAGCACATTCAAACTATTTGACTCCCTCTTGAGGGGAGCTGTCGGCAACGCCGACCGAGGGATTGTTTCCTTCCATTTTGCTGCAGTGGTAAATGGATTGTATTCCTGACAATCCCCCCATCGCCTTTGGCGACTACCCCCCTTTAAAAAAGGGGGGGCTAAGGGAATGAGACTACGCTGACTTCGCCCCAGGAGTTGCTGCGCAACTCCCCACAATGGGAGGCTTGCGTCCATTCGGCGGGGGCCGGATAGGTTGAACGAGCTGCGCGGGAGCCCCCTTGCGTAAATAGAAGTATCGCCTTCCTTTCTGTGTAGCCCCCTTGTCAGAGGGGACCTGGTGAAACCAGGGCGGGGGAAGTGTTTTCTATCATTCGTTTTTGTGACAGCAAAATTTATATACAGCTTAACGACGTCCGCCGCCGGCCCCCCGGCTTCCGCCTCCGCCCGGCCGCATGCCGCCTCCGCTGCGGCCTCCGCCAAAGCCTCCGGTTCTGCCGCCGCCAAATCCCCCGGGACGCGGCCCTGGTCTGGGCCCTGGTCTTGGTCCATAATAATGGTGGTGATAACCGCCCCAGAAGGGACGCCGATACCTGGGTCCGCCGTAATATCCCGGACCGCCGCAGGCGCAGCAGGAGGAACGTATCAGGGCAAAAATCACCACTGCAATCACCGCGAGGGTAATCAGCAATCCGATGATGCCGGTAAATATTGTACCAATCACGCCCTGGGCGCTGCTGGTCTTTCCGCCGGCGGGTCCTACGCTGTCGGCAGACCCGTAATGGAAGGTGACGCCATCCCAGCCTGCAACGTCTATGTTATAGGCCTGCTCCAGCGTACTTGTAGCTTCCTGGCAGAATATTTTTGCAGCGCTGTCATATTCTTGGTTATCAAAAGCAGTTTCCATCCCGCTGTCGAAAATCCGCTGGAGTACGGCGGGAGTGATAATTTCCTCCACGCCATATCCCAGAGCTGCCCAGTACTTGAAGGTGGAGATTTCCATCACAAACAGAACGCCGTTGTTCTTTTCGGCGTCTCCAATCCCCCAGTGGTTAAACAGATCATTGGCATACTCGCTCAGATCGGAATATCCGGTCTTCTCCACAGCTACCACCATAATCTGCGCGCCGGACAGGGCGTACAGGGCCTGGGAGTTTTTATTGATCAGCTCTTCTGTCTCCTGGCCGATCACACCGGCGGGATCATAAACATAGGTGTTTTTGGGGGGAGCCGGCAAATCAGCAGCTGCGGCCTGCAGCACTCCAAGGAAAAGCAGCAGAAAAACAAGCAGCGCCGCCATACATCGTTTTGTAACAGTATGCATGCAGTTGGACCCTTTCGTGGAATTATTCAAAGACGATAGCCTGGTCCCCTGTAAAAAGGGAAGCAGGAAAAGCAGCAGTTTTCTGGTTGTATTTTTTGGCCGCCGCGTTATATTCATCGTATTTACTCAGGATGGAGAGATCGCTTTCCACCGCCATATGGGCAGCGCGGATTTCGTCTTTGTACTGGCCCGCTACCAAAAGGCGGTCGTACAGGTTTCGAACGCTGTGCCGGATGTCTGTGTATTCGTTTCCCAGGGCGGTAGGATTATCTCCCCGTTTTTCGATTTCCTGTGCCGCGGTACGCAGCAGGATACTGTCGTTGTCCTTTTCCAGGACCCGCTCATAGGCGTCGGCAAAAAGGGCGCTGTGATAAGCAAGATCCGCCAGGGTGGAGGATACCGTCTGACCGAAGCTGTCCTCTTTTGTAAATGCTTTTTCCACTTTGCCCGCCTGGACGGCTACGCTGCGCCAAGTTCCAAAAACGGAAGCAAGTACGATTACAAAGGCAAGCACCACGCCGGCCCTGACTCTGTTTTCCAGAAAAAATTTCATAATAACTCCCTTCTGCGAGATGGGGACCAACGGCAGGTTCCCAATTGGCGAATAGATTGTTGTGTGTGGAGAGATTGTTTTTTCGGTCTTCCACGGGGAAAATTCCTGTGCCCAAGGCAGGGGATGCGGTAGCTACTTTTGCCGTACTCGGCAAAAGTAGCTTCCCTCTTTTCCACATGGAAAAGGAACGTCCTTTTCTCTTTTCCCTTGGAAGAGGAGCAGGTTCGTTCCTGCTTCCCGAAGCAGGGGGACGGGATGGTACTTTTGATCACACAACAAAAGCACCATCTCCCGCCCATGAAGGAGGGGTACCCTTCCCCCACGAGAAGGGGAAACGGATGATACTTTTGCCAGGCGCGGCAAAAGTATCAAAAAACGCTTTTTGCGGATCGCGCAGCGATCCGTAGGGCAAAGCCGGATTCCCGGCTTTGCGATTGCGTTCGTTTTGTGCAGACTTTTTGTTTGCACCGGTGTGCCTGACTACAGTGCTGTTGCAGTCCCTGCAATGTCTTTCTTTGTCGTTCTACTTTACGCAAAGTCTGTGAAGACTTCAAAATCCCCCTTTTTAGAGGAAAGCCTTTTTCGTTTCTGCAAACTGCATTTGTCTCGTCTTAGACAGACGATAGCTTTTTGTTTCCTTTCTATCCTGCAGCTGCTGGAAACTTTGCGCATACCGAAAAGTTTGTTTTGCCCCCATTTGTCAAAGGGGATGGGTTTGAAAAGGGAAGGGGAATCCCCCCTTTCCTTTTCTGTGTTTTTGGTTCCTTTTGTCACATCACAAAAGGAACGTCCTTTTCTCTTTCCCTTGGGAGAGGAATAGTCTTTCCTTCCTCTTGGAAGAGAAACAGGTTCATTCCTGCTCTGGGAGCAGGGGAACGGATGGTACTTTTATCCAAAGCAAAAAAGTACCTGCGGATCGCGCAGCGATCTGTAGGGCAAAGCCGGGAATCCGGCTTTGCAATCGCGTTCGTTTCCTGCAGACTGAAAGTCTGTCCTTGGACTGTCTGCCTACAGTGCCTTTGCATCCCCTGCAATGTCTTGCTGCGGATCCACTCTACGTGAAAGTCTGTACAGACTTTATCCCCCTCGTCAGGGGGAGGGGGAGAGGCATCCTCACCGCCCGTCTTCGCCGCGCATTATTTGCTGTTTTGCATCAGCTTTGCCCGCAGTTCTCCTTCAATACGGCCAAGCTCTTTTTCTGCCTCAGCCCGCTTGGCTTTTCCCTCTGCCTGGATTTGCTGCACCTCATCCAAGGTGGCGATCAGCTGCTGGTTGGTATTTTGCAATGTTTCCAGTTCAACGATCCCCCGCTCCGACTCCCTGGCAATGTCAATGGAGCCCTGCTTCAGTGTCTGGGCATTCTGCCGCAGCAGCTCGTTGGTCATATCTGTAACAGCTCGCTGGGCTTCCATGGCCTGGTTGGAGTGTTCGATACCAAGTGAGAGGATCATCTGGTTTTTCCACAGGGGAATAGTAGAGACGATCACCGACTGAATCTTTTCTGTCATCAAAGTGTCGTTATTTTGTACCAGCCGGATCTGGGGCGCCATCTGGATACAAATGGTACGGGTAAGCTCCAGGTCGTACAGCTTTTTCTCGAACCGAGTCAGCTGGGCCTCAAAATCGTTCACAGCCTGGGCGTCCTCCGGCAGGCCGGATTTCTCCGCTTTTTCCCGAAGCGCTGCCAAGGTTTGCCCCCGCTCTGTCTCCAGCTTTTTCTTTCCGGCCAAAATGTACATAGTAAGCTCTTTGAAATAGGCAAGGTTCATTTCATACATTTTGTCCAGCATGGCGATGTCCTTCATCAGGACGATTTGGTGTTGTTCCAGCGACTCGACAATGTTATTGACGCTGGCCTCTGCCGAGTCATACTTTGCCTTAAGAGAAGCAATTTTATTCTTCTGCTTTTTGAAAAAGCCGAAAAATCCCTTTTCCTCTTCGTCTACGGTGATTCCTTTCAACTGGGTCACAAGTCCCGCAATCATATCCCCCAATTCTCCGAAGTCCTTGGTTTTCACAGATTCCAGAGCGGAATCGGAAAAGGAAGAGATTTTTTGCTGAGCGGCCGCGCCGTATTGAAGAATGGCTGTGCTGTCCGTTACGTCAATTTTTTCGGCAAAATCCGCTACAACCTTTTTTTCTTCTTCCGTCAGGGTAGTATCCATTTCTACCGGTTCTGCTTCCGTTTGGGCAGGCGCTGCCTGCTCCGGTTTCGCCTGGGCAGCCGCGCTTCCAAAGGGATCCAGGGTGAGAGAGGGGATCTGCTGCTTATCCATTTCTTGATTTTCCATGGTTCAAACCTTACCTTTTTATTTATTATATTTGTTACCGTTTCGTATACAGTAGCTCAGTCGGACAGACCATCCCGGCGAAGCATTTGGCTGAGCACCTCGATGTCTGTGGAGATATCCAGGCTGTCGTTCTGATACAGGGCGTCCAGCTGCTTTTTCAGCGCGCTGTCAATTCCCGCAAAGGTGTCTTCAATTTTTGCCTGCAGCTCTGTGCGGGTCTTTGCCTCTTCTGCAGCCCCCGCGGACTGGCTGATCAGAAAGACATACTTATCACACAGCTTTTGGATCACTGGCAGATAGTAGCTTGCCAGACGCCGGCAATCCTGCAGGTCAGAGGGATCCACCCGAAGATTTTTTGCGATTTTTTCCAGGGTATCGCTGACAGACTGCAGACGGATTGCGGTGGCCTCCCGATTCACCGGCAGTAGATCCGCCACAGAGCGAATACGGGCTGCATCTGTTTCTATCTGTACGCACAGGCCATCCACATCCCGGTTTCCGGAGGTGGGACGGGGCGCTTCATAATACGTTTTATATTCCGGCGCCACCAGCCAGGCAATCAGCCAGGCGATCAGACTGACCACCGCAACGATGGCGATGTCCAGCAGACGGTACATGGGATAGAACAGCCCGGCCAGTATCCAAACGGCCGCGCACACCCAAAGGGGCAGGGCGGACTTCTTTTTTACACAGATGCGTTTCCTTTCGTTATGATTCATATTCGATTCACTCATACTGTTCCTCCTTTGTGTTTTCCGCGGTCGGCGCTTCCTTTTCAGTATTTTCTGTAGCCAAAGCAAAAAGCTGGCAAAGGGCATACACCGTTATACTAAGGCTAAGCAGGATCCGGGACAGGGATAAATGATGGCCCGGAATACCGGTAAAGATGCACAGCAGAGCGCTGACGGATACAGTACCGCCCAGCACTACAGCACAGATAAGGGAAAAGACATACCGGGGATAGATGGATTTTCGCTGCAGCAAAAGTCCGGCTCGGGCAGTAAAGGTAAACATAAATGCGATATACATCAGTTCATAAATGATTTTTATGGGACTGTTGGTGGCAAAGGTTACGTCAAAATATAGAAGGAAAAGCTGCGCCGCCGTATAAAAAGGCGGGAAAAAGCTGGAAAAGGCGGCAAGCGGGCCGCTTCGAAGGGAGGAGGGGCCCATATCACAGGCAAGGGAAGCAATAAACAAAAGGGCAAACAAATCGGCAATCAAAACCAGGCCCCAATGGGAGAGGGAGCGGCTGATATGCAGAAGATCCTCTCCCGAACACCATAGCAGCACCGCTATTAAAAAAGCACCGGCAGCTTTGGTACAGAAAGGGGCCTCGTGACTGGATTGCACCGGCCGGGTGCGGTGAAAGTACATCCAGGAAAAGGCGCCCAGGCCGACCCCGACTGTCAAAGTAGCATATAACAGGATGGCAGGCAGGGAGCCTTTCTCAAAATAACCAAGGGAAGGGGTAAAGTCCCTGGAAAGGCCCAGAAACATGAAGAAAGCTCCAAGAAGAGCCAGCAGTGCGGCTGCACAAGTAATATAAACGAGAGACGTTTTTCTGTTTCTTTCCATAATTTATAATGCCTTCCTCACTGCAAACAAATTTTTACCTATATTATATAATAGCACAAAGGAGAGGGCAAATCAATATATTTCCCGAAAAGGGTGTGGGAAGATGCATCCAAGGAGGGCGGGGCAGTCCACTCTTTCCTGCTTCCCGAAGCAGGGGGACGGGTGGTACTTTTGATCACACAACAGAAGCACCATCTCCCGCCCATGGAGGAGGGGTACCCTTCTCCCACGAGAAGGGGAAACGGATGATACTTTTGCCAGGCGCGGCAAAAGTATCCAAAAACGCTTTTTGCGGATCGCGCAACGATCCGTAGGGCAAAGCCGGATTCCCGGCTTTGCAATCGCGTTCATTTTGTACAGACTGCCTGTCTGCTCCGGACTGCACGACTACAGTGCTGTTGCAGGTTCTGCAATGTCTTGCTTTGCCGATCTACTTTACGCAAAGTCTGTACGGACTTCCTTTGTCTCTGTCTTAGACAGACTATCGCTTTTTGCTTTCCATCTATCCTGTAGCTGCTGCAAACTTTGCGCATACCGGAAAGGTGGCTTTGCCCCCATTTGTCAAAGGGGATGGGTTTGAAAAGGGAAGGGGAATCCCCCTTCCCTTTTCTGTGCTTTTGGTTCCTTTTGTCACATCACAAAAGGAACATCCTTTTCTCTTTCCCTTGGAAGAGG
>CANQWE010000037.1 GCA_947627475.1 uncultured Clostridia bacterium | reverse complement strand
AAAGCTGCTTTGCGGCATCTGCGGCCCGAAAGTATGGGTTAACAATATCCACATCTGCCAGCGCTACGTCCTTCTTTGGATGGGCACTTTTATACCAGAGGGCCAGATTGACTGCCACATTGGTTTTCCCGCTGCCGTAGTGACCACAGACAATCATGATTTTTTTATCTTTCTGCAATGAGATCCCTCCTTACTTTGGTGTACTTAATCAGTATAGCATATTTTTCATCAGAAAAAAAGACATATTCAATGATAAATCTATCCAATTTTTTAATATTGGGGTATAGGTTTTATGTAAATAATTTGATAAATGTTTGAAATGATCCGCTATTTATGCTATACTTATACAGTAGATGCTGCAAAGAGCAGTATTTTTAACTTCCGTCAAATGAGGACAGGGTGACAGCATGAAAATTGCAGAGTGGTTCGCTGACTTTTTCAGCGGCATGTTACGAACAATACAGTCCATCACTTTTGTGGATTTTCTTGATATATTTTTGGTAGCCATCATTTTGTACTACGCGTTTCGTTTTGTGCGGGAGCGCCGGGCCGGGAAGCTGGCTATTGGTGTGATTTTCTTCACGATGTTTTTGGTGCTCAGCGACTTACTCGGGATGCATGCGCTGAAATATATTTTTCAAAATCTTTTCCAGGTAGGCGTGATTGCGTTGGTGGTTTTATTTCAGCCGGAAATGCGCAGCGCACTGGAAAAGGTAGGAGGAAGTTCACTCAAGGGACTGAAAAATGTTAGTGATCCCAAGGATGGTTCTGCCTGGATGCTGGCAATCCGGGAAGTTTCTGCTGCCGCATCCCAGATGGCGGCGGAAAAAACCGGCGCCCTGATTGTCTTTGAGCGGAGTACGAGACTTGGAGAAATCGCTGCTACAGGAACGATTTCCGACGCGCAGATCAGCGCGTATCTTTTGCGCAATATTTTTTTCAACAAGGCACCCCTGCATGACGGCGCGGTTCTGCTACGGGATGGGAGACTCTACGCCGCGGGATGTCTTTTACCGCTGACCCACCAAACGGACTTGAACCGGGATTTGGGAACGCGGCATCGGGCAGCAATTGGACTTAGCGAAGACAGCGACGCGGTGGTCGTGGTCGTCTCCGAAGAAACGGGAACGATTTCTGTGGCCGTGGACGGTTATCTGACCCGGGGATATAACGCGGATACCCTGCGCAGCCGTCTAACGGAGCTGATTGAGCCTGCTTCTGAGATCGGAGAGGGTAAGAAAATTTTTCGGTTTATTCGTAAAGGCAAGGGTGCGCAGGCATCTGCAGAGAGGAGCGACAAAAAATGAAACAGGAAAAAGTTGCTGCTCTGGAAAAGAAAAATTGGCATATCGGTACAAAGCTGCTTTGTGTCGTGTGTGCTTTTATCATTTGGCTCTATGTTATGGAAGTGGACAGCCCGGATTACGAATCGGAATTTTTAGATGTGCCGGTGAATCTTGTAGGCGTGTCCACGTTGGAAAATGCGCACAACCTATCTGTATTCGGCGGATTTGATGCTGTGGTGGACTTAAAGGTTAAAGGGCCGAAAAGCGTGATCGGTCGGTACACAATCTCCGACATCAATGTGACCGCGGATGTGTCTGGGATCACCCAGGCGGGCAGCCATGAGGTGGCGTTGTTTTTCGATCTGCCTACGGGACTGACCATGATCGAATCTTCTGTGTCCAAGCTTTCTTTGTATATTGACGAGCGTTCCTCTGCTGTGGTGGATGTAAAATCCCGTATTTCCTCTGTAACCATTCCGGAAAGCTATGAGCTGGGAGAACTTGTGGCGGATACGGATACAGTAAATGTAAGCGGCCCCAAAACCATTCTAGACGAAATCGACTTTGCCCAAGTAAGTTTGGATGCCGGGGCTATCGAGTCTTCTGTTTCCATGGTAGGCACCTTGGAGCTGATCAGTCTGTCCGGAGATGTGATTACCAATCCATATGTACGTCTGTCCAAAACGGAAGTTAAGGTGAATATACCGGTATACTGCTACAAGGAATTAAAGCTGGCGGCTGCCACCAAATACGGATATTACACGGAGGATAACTGCCATATTACCATTGACCCGGAGACTGTCACTGTAAAAGGAGATCCCGCTGTTTTGGCGGATATGGATGAGCTTGTGGTAACTACCTTGGATGAAAAATCTATTACAGAGGATTCCAGCCTGATTGTACGGGTGAATGTTCCGGATACACTTACACTGGACGAAGAGTCCACTACGGCAACAGTAGCTGTGCGGCACATAGGAACAAAAACCAAAACCTTTAATGTAAAAAATATAAAAGTGTCTGTTGACAGCGGTTTGGAGTATGAACTGCTCGCTCCTACGATTGCTGTTACTGTACGGGGGAGTAGGGATGCGGTAGACGCGCTTAGCGCGGATGATATCACAGTGTCTGCAGATCTTACCGGATATACCCACAGCAATATGGGACTGGTATATGCGGAAGGCAAGGTTACCATAAACGATCCTTCCGGTACGGTATATGAGCTGGGTGAGTATAATATTCAGGTGGCTATCAAGTGAAAAGCAAGATCATTGTAGAAAATATACGGGTACCTGCGGATGCACAGGACGGGGAAATATTGGAGATTGCCGAAAAGAAGCTGCGGCAGAACGCGGTTTCTTATATTCCGGGATCTTTGCATATCCATCGAAAGTCTGTAGATGCAAGGCATCGGGGAAATATTGCCTTCGTATGCTCCGTTTTGGCGTATACTGAAAAAGATGCACAGCAGTTCCCCCTGTTGCAGAATATAAAAATTCGGAGGGAAGAAGCATTTTCCCTCCCAGCTGGGGAGGAAACGCTTCCTGGGCGTCCAGTGGTGGTTGGCTTCGGACCGGCTGGGATATTCTGCGCCTTGCTTCTGGCGCAGGCGGGGCTTCGTCCTTTAATATTGGAACGGGGCGGATCTGTAGCTACGCGGACTGAGGCGGTAGAAAGGTTTACATCTGGAGGACCGTTGGACCTGCAGAGCAACATACAATTCGGCGCCGGAGGCGCCGGTACTTTTTCCGATGGAAAGTTGACTACCCGGATCGGCGACAGCAAATGCGGTTTTATTTTAAAGACGTTCCATGCATTCGGCGCACCGGAAGATATTCTATGGCGGGCAAGGCCCCACATCGGGACGGATATTCTGCGCACAGTGGTGGAGCATGCGGATCGGGAAATCTTCCGTCTGGGAGGAGAGATCCGGTATATGACCACGGTCGAGGCCATCGGAGACGGGTGGATTGTGGTCGCAGGGGAGAAAATAGCCTGCGGGCCGGTGGTGCTTGCCACAGGTCACAGTGCCAGGGATATGTATGCGCATTTGATGGATGTAGGATACGTAGTAGAGCCGAAGCCGTTTTCGGTCGGCGTGCGTGTGGAGCACTTACAGGAAGAGTTGGATGCCGCTTTATACGGAGATCCTCAGTTGGCGCAGCGGCTTGGTCATGGAGAGTATCAGATGTCCTGGCGGCGGGGTGAGCGGGGGGTATATACCTTTTGCATGTGTCCCGGCGGTGAGGTGGTTGCGGCAGCGTCGGAAGCCGGTGGGGTAGTGACCAATGGTATGAGCCGGCATGACCGGGGTGGAAAAAACGGAAATGCCGCAGTTGCGGTGTCGGTGCTGCCGGAAGATTACGGAAAAAATCCAGCTGGGGCGATTCAGTTTCAGCGGCGTCTTGAGCAGGCCGCTTTTACTGCAGGCGGGGAAGATTACTGTGCGCCGTGTCAAAGTGTTGGACATTTTTTTGCCGGCCGACCGGGGGGATTTGGTGGACGCATCGCGCCTTCTTACAGAAATGGTAGAGTGCGGCCTGCTGATTTTCATACGCTGCTTCCGGCCTTTGTCTGTGACATGCTGAAGGAAGGATTACATCGGTTTTCCAAAAAAGTTGCCGGATATAATGCGCCGGATGTGCCGCTGACAGGGATTGAGACCCGCACCAGCGCCCCTGTACGTATTCTGCGAGGGGACGATTTGACTGCCATCGGACACCGGTTGGTATACCCTTGCGGAGAAGGTGCAGGATATGCCGGTGGAATTATGAGCGCTGCTGCGGACGGTATGCGGGTGGCGCTTGCTATTTTGTCCCGGTTCCGACGGGAAATTTAAAAACCGCAGCTGCGGTATGGAGAATTTAAGGATGTCTGCAAGAAAGAAAACGATATGGGATGTAAAAGCTACCCGCCGTCAGGTGGAGGAGAGTGCTGCTGCCCGGGAGATTTCTCAGAGGCTGGAGCTGTGTCTTCCCACGGCACAGCTGCTGATAAACCGAGGATGCAAAAATGCAGACGAGGCAAAGGACTTTTTGGAAAACAAAACGGACCGTTTATATGATCCGTTTCTGATGAAGGATATGCGCCGCGCGGCAGAGCAGATTCTTGCTGCGGTGGTCGCCGGCAGGAGAATCGTCATTTTTGGAGATTATGATGTAGATGGGGTGACCTCTGTCGCAATCTTATACATGTATCTGTCCCAGATTGGCGCAAGTGTAAATTTTTATATTCCATCCCGGATCCGGGAAGGCTATGGCATGACAGAGGCTGCTTTGCGTCAGCTGAAGGAAGATGGGTGCGACTTGATTGTGACGGTGGATACGGGGATCACTGCCATAGAAGAAGCACAGATCATTCATAGCCTTGGCATGGAGCTGATTGTCACAGACCATCATGCGTGTCCTGCAGAGGTGCCGGCTGCGCTGGCTGTTGTGAATCCCAGACAGGCAGACTGTCCTTATCCTTTTAAAGAGTTGGCAGGCGTAGGCGTGGTATTTAAGCTGCTTTGCGCTATGGAAATCCTGCGGCAGCCGGATCGGACAGCGCTCGAAAATATTCGCTGTATTAGCGACGGGTACATGGATCTGGTAGCCATGGGCACAGTGGCAGACGTTATGCCTCTGCAGGATGAGAACCGGCTGATCGTATCCAGAGGACTCCACATGATGGAGACATCTCCCAGAACATCGATTGCGGCACTGCTGGATGCAACAAATACAGATGCCAAGCCGTATCAAAAAAGAAAGATTACCTCCGGGTACATAGGATATACCATTGCTCCTCGAATCAATGCAGCAGGCAGGATCCGCAGCGCTTCTATCGCAGTGGAACTTCTGCTGACAAAGGATCGCGGGCAGGCAGATGTACTTGCAAAGGAGCTGTGCGGGATCAATCAAGAGAGGCAGTTGGAAGAAAATAAAATTATGGAGGAAGCCTTTGCACGCATCGATGGGGAAGAGGACTTCTCCCATGATCCGGTAATTGTTCTGGCTGACGAAAATTGGCACCATGGGATTATTGGAATTGTCGCTTCCAGGATCGCTGAGAAATACGGCAAGCCCTGCATTTTGATTTCCTTTGACACTGGGGAAGAGACAGGAGGAGACGTTGGAAAAGGCAGTGGCAGAAGTATTAAGGGAATGAACTTAGTGGACGCGCTGACACACTGCGGGGATTTGCTGATCAAATACGGCGGGCACGAGCTGGCTGCGGGTCTTTCTGTTTCCAGAGACAATCTTGCTGCCTTTCGCCAGAGGATCAATGATTACGCCAGAGGATGCTTTGCCGAGAAAGAGCCGGTTCCTGTGTTGGAAGCCGAATGCGAACTGATTCCCAATGATATACATATGACCCAAGCGGCGCAGCTGTATCGGCTGGAACCCTTTGGAGTCTCCAATCCGGTGCCTCTTTTTGTCATGTGGGAAATGCGTCTTGCCTCCATTTCCGGCGTCGGCGGCGGAAAGCATTCCAAAATGACCCTTTCCAAAGATACGCTGGTGATCACGGCCATGTTTTTTAGAAGGGCGCCGGAGGAATTGGACCTGTTTGAGGGGGACAGCGTGGATGTTTTGTTCCAGCTGGATATCAACGAGTACCAAAATATAAAAAATTTGCAGTTCATTGTAAAAGATATACGACTCAGCAGTACAAGTGTCCTGGCATATGAAAAAGAACAACAGCTTTATAAGGCACTCAGCAGCGGTGACGCAGATCTGCGTCTGGCGCATCGGGAGGCACAGAGCATCGTTCCTTCCAGAGAGGACTTAGGCGCTCTGTATCATTTGATAAAAAGGGAGCTGCGCATGGAGCACGATACCTTCACGGTGCGGTCCCTGTGTAATCTTTTGCGCAGTACTGGCCAGGAAATGCGTTACGTAAAAGTAAAGTATATGATCCGGATTTTTCAGGAGTTGAATATACTGGGTGTGGAAAAAATAGAAGATAAGCGGGAAATTTACCGTTTCAAATACATTTACGTAAAGACAAAGGCGGATTTAAATAAATCCAATATTTTGAAGAAACTGCGGGCAGCATGTGTGGCGGGGAAAGCGTAAGTACAATATGGAAATACCAAAGGGAATCGAGAGAAGCGCGGACGATATCAAGAATTTGCTTGGAATGCTGAAGTCCAGCGGAAAAAAATATGATATAGATAAAATTACGGCAGCCTATTTATATGCCGCTGATCTCCACGAGGGGCAGTTCCGCAACAGCGGAGAACCGTATATCGTGCACCCAGTTGCTGTAGCGGAGATTGTGGCCGCGCTGGGACTGGATACAGACTCTATCTGTGCGGCGTTTCTCCATGACACAGTGGAAGACTGTTCTGACAAGACGGATATTGCCACTATTGAAAAGCGGTTCGGCGCGGATGTGGCTATGCTGGTCAGCGGGCTTACAAAAATGGTGGATCTGAACATTGAGGATAAGGAAGAGGCCCAGATGGAAAATATCCGTCGGATGCTTCTTGCCATGTCCAAGGATGTGCGGGTGATTTTTATCAAGCTTTGTGACCGGCTGCACAATATGCGTACGCTGGATGCCAAACCGGAAAGCAAGCGTAGAACCACGGCGCTGGAAACGATGCATGTATATGCGCCCCTGGCCCATCGCCTCGGTATCCAGCGTATTAAGCAGGAACTGGAAAATTTGGCTCTTTCCTATCTGGACCCTATCGGATATGCGGAGGTAAGCCGGCATATTGAGGAAAAATACGGACAGAACCAAAATTTCATTGAGAACGTGCGGTCAAATGTTTCTGCCCATCTGGAAAAATACAATATTCATTTTACGCTGGAAGGGCGCGTGAAAACCGTATACAGCATTTACCGCAAGATGTTCAACCAGTCCAAGGAATTTGACGAGATTTACGACTTTTACGCGTTGCGGATCATCGTGGAAACAGAGCTGGAGTGTTATACGGCGCTGGGAATCATCCACGAGATGTACAAGAGCATGCCGGGCAGGTTTAAGGATTATATTTCTACGCCAAAGCCCAACATGTATCAGTCCCTGCACACCACTGTGATCGGTCGTGAGGGCGTTCCTTTTGAGGTGCAGATCCGAACCAGGGAAATGCACCATGTGGCGGAATACGGTATTGCCGCCCACTGGAAGTATAAGACAGGGGCCCAGAGCAAGGAGGAAATGGACAACAAACTTGCGTGGATCTCCAAATTGATCGATACAGAAAACGAGGCAATCGATCCGGACGATTTTATGCATTCTTTGAAAATCGACATTTTCCACGACGAGACGTTTGTATTTACGCCCAAAGGAGATGTGATTGCGCTGCCTCAGGGTTCTACCTTAATCGACTTTGCATATGCCATCCATTCGGCCATTGGAAACAAAATGGTGGGTGCAAAAATTAACGGGATGATCGCGCCCATTGACAAGTGCCCGCAGAACGGAGAAATCGTAGAAATTATTACCTCTGCAGCCTCCAAGGGGCCAAGCCGGGACTGGCTGAAAATCGTGCGTACCGGTGAGGCGCGCAACAAGATTCGGCAGTGGTTCAAACGGGAAAAGCGCAGCGAAAATATTCAAATCGGCCGCACAGATCTGGACCGGGAGATCCAGCGGATCGCTCGGAATGCTACGGAAACCCAGCGAACGGAAATCATTGCAAATGTTGCACGCCGCATCGGGATGCAAAGCGGGGAAGACTTGTGCAATACCATTGGCTACGGTGGTATGCCGGTGAGCAAGGTGCTTCCCAAGCTGCGGGAGGAGACGGAGAAGCTGATCCGTCCTGAGGAACCGGAGCAGGTTTTGGAAGCGGAACAGGTAAAGACGGTGCCATCTCCTGTGAGTGGTAAGTCCGGCGGAATCATCGTGGATGGAGAACGAGGCTGCGCTGTCAAATTTGCCAAGTGCTGCAACCCGCTTCCGGGAGACGCGATTATTGGATTCATTACAAAGGGCTATGGCGTATCCATTCACAAACGGGACTGTCCCAATGTAGTGTCCGGTATGAAGGGAGACGAGTTTTTCCATCGTTGGATCCGGGCAGAATGGGATATGGAAGAACTCCATCAGGAACACGGTGTTTTTGAAGCGATGATTCAAATTTTTGCAGACGACGATATTTCTGTTATCGCCGGTGTCACTACGGCGCTGGCTGAAATGCGGGTGTCTATTTTGCAAATCAACACAAGAAAACATGGAGAAGATGCTGTTATCATCAACGTAAAGTTTACCTGTAGGGATACTGGCCATTTTCATTCTGTTGTGTCCCGACTGAAAACAGTTCCCCATGTAAATACTGTAGTCAGAGGATTCAACTGATATGTTGGCAATTTTACAACGGATCCGCTCTGCATCGGTAGTGGCAGACGGGGAGCCATTCTCCCAGTGCGGACGGGGATTCTTAATATTACTTGGTATATCCGCAGAGGATACGGAAGGAGACGCCAGGCTGCTGGCAGATAAAATCGCAAAGCTGCGGGTATTTCAGGATGCGGCAGGGAAAATGAATGTGTCCATTGGAGATATCGGCGGTTCGGTGATGGTGGTGCCGAATTTCACCCTGTATGCATCCTATAAAAAAGGCAACCGACCGGACTTTTTTGCCAGTGCGCCGCCGGAACGGGCCCAGGAGCTGTTCACATACTTTTGTGAGTATATCACCCCCCTTGTGCCTGCTGTATACCGGGGGAAATTCCAGGCGGATATGCAGGTTTCCCTGATCAATGACGGCCCCGTCACCATACCTATGGACAGCAGGGTACTGCGAGGCGAGCGGAGCATATGAAGCTGATAATAAGTGAAAACATCAGTCGGTATTTTGCAGAAACCCTGGTGTTGTTGTTCTTTCCCGGGTCTAAATTTCCGGCGGAGGGGGATGACTCCGGCATTTGTGTGGAACTGACTGTCCAAGAGACAGTTGGAAAAACAACGGGTCTTGCCGTCATTCGTACACCGGCAGGGAACTGGCAGGGGACGTACACTGTGCCTGTCCATGTGGCTTCCCGGCTTTCCCGGGAAATGCAGTGTAAAACAGCGGCAGGAGGAGCTATGCTTCTTGCCGGAAAGCAATACAGCGGCATTATGCCCCCTTGGGGCATGCTGACCGGTGTGCGGCCGGTGAGTATGGTGTTGGATATGCTGGAGCAGGGGATGCACCCTGACGAGGCGGTGCAGCGCCTGTGCGAGGACTTTTTCTGCCAGGAGAGCAAAGCGCGGCTGGCAGTGCGTACGGCGTGTAATACGCAGCCGCTGATTACAAGGGCGATTCGAGATATGTGCAGTGTGTATATTGCGATTCCTTTCTGCCCGTCCCGATGCGCATATTGCTCTTTTGTGTCATTCACTTCTGAAAGACTGCTGTCTTTGATTCCTGAGTATCTTACCGCACTGTGTGCACAGGTGCGCGGCGTATTCGATACGATTCGCAGACTGGGTCTGGAAGTGGCGACAGTATATATCGGCGGAGGTACCCCTACCACATTGAATGTCTCTCAGCTGGACACGCTGCTTGGCGTAATCGGGGAGTGCTGGGATGTTTCCTGCCTTCAGGAATTTACTTTGGAAGCAGGGCGACCGGATACGATCGATGCAGAAAAGCTGGCTGTTGCTGCTCGCCGGGGCGTTACCCGAATCAGTGTAAACCCTCAGACAATCCATGACGAGATCCTTGCTGCAGTGGGGCGGAGACACACGGCTGCAGATTTTTTTCGGGCCTATCAAATGGCGCGGGAAAGCGGTATCCGGGATATTAACGTGGATTTGATCGCTGGACTTCCGGGAGAATCCAGGGAAGGCTTTGTACATTCTCTGGAGGCAGTGCTGTCTCTTGCACCGGAAAATTTGACGGTGCATACCTTTTATGTGAAGCGGGGAGCCAGTATTACAAAGACAGATGAAAAAATTTATCGTGTCCAGGACGGGGAGACGATGGCGGCTGTGGAAGACGCTTCCGCCATGGTGCAGGGCGCCGGATATATGCCGTATTATTTATACAGACAGAAAAATACGGCGGCAAATTTGGAAAATACCGGCTATGCCCTGCCGGGACATCCATGCCTTTATAATATTTATATGATGGAGGAAATCCACTCCATATTTGGTGCAGGCGCATCGGCAATGACAAAGCTGGTTTCTCCGGCGCAGGGTGAAAAGAAAATTCTGCGCATGTCGGAGAAAAAATACCCATATGAATATTTATCGGGAAAGACCGCCGATGTAAAGGCAGAACTGCTTTACCAGTCTGCTGCGGATTTTTATAGGAATTTTAGGGAGAAAGAAAAGCATTTATGATTGTTATCGATCGTATATATGAATCAAAAGGGGAGGCGCAGGCTTTCTGTGATGCATGTGAAGCGCAGTTTGAAGCACGGCTCCAGCAAATTTCTGAGGAGATTGCAGGGGCGGCGGATTTACGCTGTGTGACGCTGTCCGGACCTTCCTGCTCGGGAAAAACCACGACGGCTGCGAAGCTGACAGGAGAAATCGAGCGGGCCGGGCGCCGCGCCAGGGTGTTGTCTATTGACGACTTTTATCTGGATCATGCGGAAATGCAGCGGCGTGGGATCAAAGATTTTGAAGGGGCAGATTCTCTGGACCTTGCCTATTTTACTACAGTCGTGGAAGCTATTGCAGCCGGGGAGACCGTACAGCTGCCTACCTTTGACTTTCCACAGCGCAAACGCGTTGCATATACAGAATATCAGCCGGATGCCAGAGATATTTATATTTTTGAGGGCATCCAGGCAATCTACCCCCAAATTACTGAAATTTTGGAGCCTTTTGGTTACCGAAGCATTTACATCAGTGTGGCCCAGGGAGCAAATATTTGCGGAACAGCTTTTGATAAAAACGAAATCCGACTGATGCGCAGAATTGTTCGGGATTTTTATCACAGAGATTCTGCGCCGGAGTATACTATGGCTTTGTGGAATTCTGTCCGGGAAAACGAGGAGAAAAATATTTTTCCCTATGTGGACCGCTGTCATTATGTGATCAATTCCATGCTGCCCTATGAAGTCCTTTTGATTGGAAAGTACTTTTTGCGTATCACCGACGATTATCCGACAGACGGCCGTCATTATGACTGGGTGCAGGATTTGCGGGGACGGCTGCGTCAGTTTTCCGGCAGCGCGGTGGATGTGTCTATGATTCCAATGGGGTCCGTGTTCAGGGAATTTATTATTTAATTGGCACACATCCAATAATAATTATAAAGGGGTATTGCGTGAAAAATGGAGAATGTTTTGCTCCAAATATACTTTTTCACGTTGTATTTTTGCAGTAGGGAACGCAGCTTGGGTTCTTTTTTGCAACAATGATAAGAAAGGCACGGGATAGTATTGTGAGGGACAATGTAGGCGGAGAAATCCAGTCTGGAAGAGGCGGCAGGGGAGAAAAGGTACGCAACAGCTCCAAGCTGTTTTTTTCGGGGGTACTAATTTTAACCATTTCCAATTTGATTGTAAAAGCGATTGGCCTGATGTTCAAAATTCCCATGAACCATATTGTGGGAGACGAGGGCATGGGATATTACAACGAGGCCTATACAATCTATACGTTTTTGTATATGATTTCCACAGCGGGACTTCCTACGGCTATTTCCATTATGGTAGCGGACAGTAGGGCGGCGGGCAAAGTCCGTCAGGTAAAGCGGATCTTTCGGGTATCCCTGGGTCTGTTTTTTGCAATTGGTATCGTTGGGATGCTGGTAATGCTGCTTGGCGCCGGTCCCCTGTCTACGATGATTGGCGCTGAAAATACAAAATACTGTATTATGGCGATTGCACCTACCTTGTTTTTTATTTGCATCTCCAGTGCGCTGCGGGGGTATTTCCAGGGTTATCAGTCCATGTTCCCCACTGCGGTCTCTCAGCTGATCGAAGCGGTTTGCAAGCTTGGAGTGGGAATTACCTTGGCGCTTTATGCCATTCGCATGGACCTGCCGATTTATATTGCGGCTGCTTATGCGGCGGTTGGGTTGACCATTGGCGCTGGACTCGGCATGATGTTTCTCACTTTTGCCAAGCTCTTCTTTAAGGAACAGCAGTATGACGCGGAGTATGTGGCAGTTTCCGGCATGGACGAGACGATGCAGTCCAGAGGAACATTGCTGAAGAAACTGGTGATTATCGCGCTGCCTATTACCATCAGCGCTTCTGTTATGAGTCTGACCAATCTGATCGATGCAGCCATCGTACAACAGCTGCTCCAGTCTACCGGACTAACGCAGGTGGCTGCTACCTCTCTGTATGGAAACTATACATCCTTGGCAGTGCCGATGTTCAATCTGCCGCCTGTGCTGATCTATCCTATATCCTATTCCATCGTACCGCTTCTTTCCGCTGCCAGAAAAAAAGGAGACCACCAGCGGTGCCGCCTTGTAATGGAGTCCTCCATGCGAGTGGCTATGCTGATCGGCATCCCCTGCGGACTTGGGTTGGCTGCCCTCTCCCGCCCAATTTTAGACTTGTTCTACAAAGCAAATTCAGTGGAGCTGGCAGCACCGCTGCTCACATTACTTGCTCCTTCCACTGCGTTTATTTGTATTCTGTCTGTAACCAATGCGATTTTGCAGGCAAATGGATATGAGCGAAAGCCGCTCATATCCATGCTTACCGGTGCCTGTGTGAAAATTGTAACGAATTATTTTCTTATTCAGACTATCGGTATGAAGGGAACACCGATTTCTACCTTTTTGTGCTACCTTACCGTGACGGTAATGAACCTGTATTTTGTACATAAGCATGTAGGTGTGATGCCGAAATTGTCGGGCCTTTTCGGGAAACCGCTTGTGGCCAGCATCGCCTGCGCGGCTACAGCATTTTTCTCCTGGGAGCTTTTGGCTGGATTTATCAGCGGCAAGCTCGCAACGATTGCAGCCATTTGCTTGGCGGGACTGGTATATTTGGTGCTCATTTTCCTGCTGCGGGGCGTATCGGGAGAGGATGTGAAGCTGCTGCCTAAGGGTGAGAAAATCTATGGTCTTTTGAGCAAGATGAAACTTGTAAAATAAGGGCAAAGGATAAACAAGCTGCAGGCAGCAGCCTGCAGACTCTATATGCGCCTGTATGTAAAAAATACATACAGGCGCATATGCAAAGAAAGGGATATTCTATAATGAAAAATATACGGGAATTAAAAAAGGAAAGTAAGCACGATTTTGATTCTTTGCGTTCAGTCATGGCAGTTCTGCGGGGAGAAGAGGGCTGCCCGTGGGACAGGGAACAGACCCACGAAAGCATTCGTGGCTGCCTGATTGAGGAAACCTATGAAGTCGTAGAGGCCATTGATACAAAAGACCCGGTACTCTTGCGGGAAGAATTGGGGGACCTGTTATTCCAGGTAGTATTCCACGCGCGTATCGAGGAGGAGCAGGGAATTTTTGACATAGAAGATGTAATCCGTGATATAACGGAAAAGATGATGCATCGCCATCCCCATGTTTTTGGTCCAACAGAGGCAAGGGACAGTGAAACCGTGCTGAAAAACTGGGATGAAATCAAGAAAGAAGAGAAACAGATTGAAAGTGTGTCTCAGGCGCTGCGTCGGGTGCCCCCCTATCTGCCGGCTCTGATGCGCGCTCAGAAAATACAGGACAAGGCACGTAAAAAGCTTTCCGTCGGGTATTTATCCAGCGAAGAAGCGCTTTCGGCGGCTAAGAATAGTATGTCGGTCGGGGAAGAAAATTTGGCATCAAATTTGGCAAACGCTGTATTTGCACTATGCGCAGCCGCCCAGTTAGAGAAAATCGATTTGGAGGCGGCTCTGACACGGCAGTGTGAGGCTTTTATAATGGAGATCGCTGATAGGGAAAAGAAAAAAATATAGGCTTTTTTGCAAAAATTTCAAGCTGCTATGAAAAATAGGCAAATTCCCCTGCTTTTAGGAAGAAAATTCAAAAAAACCCTTGTCAATACTGAAAAAAGGTGGTATACTAACCCCAAGAAACGCGTTGCAAAGCAAAGCTTTCGGAATTTAAATGATGAAAGGATTCAGAAAATGAACAAGACGCAACTGATTGATGTAGTCGCAGCGAAAACTGATCTGAAAAAGAAAGATGCCGACGCGGCTGTAGCTGCTGTATTTGAGGCGATTGAAGAAGCGCTGATTGCTGGCGAAAAAATCCAGATTATCGGCTTTGGTAGTTTTGACGTGAAAGAAAGAGCTGCCCGCACCGGCCGCAATCCTGCAACCGGAGCAGAAATTAAGATCCCTGCATCGAAATATCCTTCCTTCTCTGCAGGCAAGGCCTTGAAAGAAAAGGTAAACGGCTAATTTGTATGATTTATGACAGCTCCGATAGATAATATCGGAGCTGTTTCTCCTATCTACGCGCAGATAAATATAGGAAAAGGAATCCGGACACTGTAATGAGACTGGACAAATTTTTAAAGGTTTCCCGGGTGATTAAACGCCGCACTGTTGCTAATGAGGCTTGTGACAACGACCATGTGCAGGTGAATGGGCGCCGTGCGAAAGCCTCTTATGACGTAAAGCCCGGGGACATGGTGGAGATCACATTTGGCGAGAGAGTGCTGCGCTTTCGGGTGTTGGATGTGCGGGAGCATGTGGCAAAAGCAGACGCATCTTCCATGTACGAAATTCTGGAGCAGTGACATATTTATGCCTCCTTTCACATAGCTTTTATTGACTGGCGAAAGGTTAGGAGGCTTATTATGAACGAAGAAGCAACACAGGCGCAGAATATTTTTTTGTATGATCGTAAAAAATTGGAAATGACGGGGATTGCGGATGTTTCTGCTTTTTCCGACACTTCTGTGGAAATGTCCTACAGCGGCGGCATGATCGCTGTGGAGGGGACAGATTTGAAAATAGACAGCTTTAGCTCCGAAACAGGACATATTTGTATTACAGGTGTAGTAAATTCTTTCTGTTATTATGGAAAGGCGCCCAGTCAGAAGAACGGACTGCTGCGTCGGTTTTTGGGCTGATGCAGTTTATCGTTATTTTATATCAGCTGCAGATCATGTTATATGCGCTTGTGCTGGGGTTGTTTTTTGGCGTATTATATGACGTGCTGCGTATTACCCGCATGCTTGCAGGTATCACCCCAGTGCATGTCAAGCATATATCCTGGATAGGACGGCTGCCGGTACGGCGAATTGGAAAAATCGGTAAGGGGCCCCTTTCCCAGCTTCTTTTCGTCCATTTGCTGGATATAATATATGGACTGTGTACAGGCGCGTGCTTCTGCATATTCCTGTACGCGCTGAACAACGGCCGGTTTCGATGGTATCTGCTGCTGGGATGCGCCTTGGGATTTCTTGCATATTATTTTAGCGTTGGAAAGCTTGTGTTGTATCTTTCCGGATATATTGTGGCTTTTCTCCGCGGGATCATCGGATGTATTTTGTATCTGCTTACCCAGCCACTGCTGTGGATAGGACGGTGGACCCAAAGGCTGCTTGATCCGATAAGACGATGGATTTTGCGCAGGCGGCGTATTCGTCAAACAGAAAGATGGAAAAAAAGCTGGGCCAAAAAGATCCGGTTTACATAAACGTAAATGGGAAGTTCAAAGAAAGGGATGGCTGTATCCATGGAAAGAAAAAATACAGGCATGTTTGTGAAGATCGCAATTTTTGCCCTGGCTGTATTTGCGGTGGTTTCTATCGTGCAATTGCAGCTTAGCTTTAATGAGCTTCGGACCAAACGAGATACATTAAAGGCAGAGGTAGACGCATTGCAGGATGAGGCGGACGAATTGCAAGAGCAAGTGGATGCGCCGGTGGATGAGGAATATATCATCGATATTGCAAAGGATAAATTGAATCTGCGACTGCCGGAAGAGATTATTTTTTACAACGACTTATATAATTGAGCGAAAAAGGATATCCGTGCATGGAATGTGAAAAGAAATATATAGAAACGGCGGCAGGACAGGTGCGCGTACTGGATCACGCTGTAATATCCGATGCGGTGCGTGCATTATTTATTGAGGCAAATTACCGTTTGCCTTCTGCTGTATGCCAGCTGATCTCTACGGCAAAATCCCGGGAGAGGGATGCAGTAGCCAGAGGCGTTTTGGATACGCTGGAAGAGAATATAGCAGCGGCGGACGAAATGGATGTGCCCATATGCCAGGACACGGGTATGGCGGTGCTCTTTTGTGAGATCGGACAGGGCGTGTATATCGATGGCATTTTAGAGGATGCAGTCAACGAGGGGGTGCGCCGGGCCTATGTGGAAGGAAGCCTGCGCAAGTCTATTGTGCGGGATCCTTTGTTTGATCGGACCAATACGGAGGACAACACACCGGCGGCGTTGCGTATTTCTTTTTCAAAAGATCCAGAGCTTGTGGGGTCCGTGCGGCTTACTGCCGCGCCCAAGGGCTTTGGAAGCGAGAATATGAGCGCTATCAAAATGTTTACCCCTTCTGCTACGGAAGCGGATATCGTGCAGTTCGTCTTAGACAGTGTGCTACGTGCCGGGGCAAATCCGTGCCCGCCAATTGTAGTAGGGGTTGGAATCGGTTCCAATTTTGAAGGCGTCGCCCTGTTGGCCAAAGAGGCGCTGTTGCGGGATACACCGGCCCAGGATGTTCGTTACAGACAGTTAGAGGAAAAAATCCTTCACGCTGTCAATGGGACGGGGATCGGCCCCCAGGGGTTTGGAGGCGATACCACAGCGTTGGCTGTCCGTGTCAACCACGCGCCTACCCATATTGCTGGGCTTCCTGTGGCGGTGAATATAAACTGTCATGTATCCAGACACAAATCGGTGATTCTTTAAGGTTTCGCTGTCAGCGATGATAAAGGTGAAGGGGAGCTTATTGACCTTTCCAACAAATCCTATAATATTTATTTTTTGAAAAAGGCTTTCCCTGGGGAAGGCCTTTTATCATTTTATTGAAATTCGAATGTCTCCGCTGGTTGTATTTACGGTACATATCTCTGCTGCATTGGCAGAATCCTGTACCCGGACATCTCCGCTGGTAGTGTGGGTCACAAATTGCTTTTCACTACGCAGGGAGCCTTTTACATCCCCGCTTGTTGTCTTAATCGTTATTTCTCCGCCGTCACAGCTTTCCAATGATACCTCTCCGCTTGTGCTTTTTATAAAAAATTTCTTTTCTGCCGCTGTATTTTCCAGAGATATATCCCCGCTGGTTGTCTGCAGATTTATTGCATCTGCCAAAGAGTCTGTCAAATCTATTTCTCCGCTTGTAGTTATTAGGTCCGCTGTACCGCCAGCGATGTTTTTCACATCTATGTCTCCACTGACACTTTTACCGGTCAGAGCGGTTTTTGTACTTGCTTTAAAAGAAATGCTTCCGCTGGTGGTGGACAGGTCTGCCTCTTGGAAGGTAAATGTATCGGGCACAACAATATCACCGCTAACACTTTTTGCACGCAGTGTAGTGTATTCGCTCCTTGGCAAGTATATCTTTATTTCAAAGTCGGATAGGCTGTAAAATACGCCGATACGTTCATACCATTTGCGCATGTCTTGACGGACAATTTTCAGGGTATCGTCTTCCACAGATACTGTATGGGTGATTTTGTCGCTTTCCGTACAAACAATTTCGCAGGTGTCTTTCTGAGAGGGAAGGAGGATAATATTGCACTCTGTAGTTCGAATATCAATGCTTGCAAAAGACGCCTCTACCGTATACGTTTTCTTCTCATTTTGAGATGTACTGAATGCAGTAAAATCAAATCCTACACTTGCTGCGACTGCTCCGGCTGCAATACATCCCACAACAATACAAATGGATGCTGCGATAATCCATATTTTCTTCTTCATTTTGTATTCCTCCTTTTGAGAAACAGAGACTTGATCCACAGCACAAATTGGTTGCTGAGCGCTACAAGCTTTCCGGTCATTTTGTTAAATCCGAAGAACAGCAGTACTGTTATACCCAGACAGGCGAGGGCTGCGCCAAAGTAAAATATTGCTGCCATATAGTTCCCTGCAAAGAGAAAGATTCCGCCTTGTATCAAACCCAGTACTGCGCCGAGGGCAAAGGTAAGATTGACGGCATACAAAGACACAATGACTGCCCAGATCGTAATGTATAGGGAAAACAAAACAGAAGCTGCGGCAATCAGAAGGGATGCCCAGACCGGGGCGCCAAGAATCAGCAAAACAATTTCCCAGGCGCGCAGTGTACGGGCAGGCTTTCCTTTGGCCCGCATCAGCTTGGGCAGCGCTGTATCCATTAAAATTTGTTTTGCAATTTCCTTAGGATCTCCCAATTCCGCCACGGCGTCTTCTTCGCGGATTCCGTCTTCCATCTGATCATCGAGGATTTCACTGTAATATTCTATGGACTGATTTATATCCCTTTTCGGCAGTCCCTGCAGCGCATCGCCCAGCGCTGCAAGAAAATCTGACTTACGCATTTTCACTTTCCTCCCTGGTTACAAACTGATAAATTGCAAGAATTTCTTTCCATTCCTCTTGAAAGGCCGCGATTCGTTCCAGCCCGGAGGATGTGATGTGATAGTATTTTCGCAGTCTTCCGGCATGCTCCACAGAACGCACTGTTAACTGCTCTGCCCCTTCCAGTCTTCTGAGAATTGGATAGAGGGTGGATTCAGAGATTTCTACATACGGCTTTATATCCTTGATGATTTGATATCCGTAGGAATCCGCTTTCTTGATTGCGGCCAGCACACATACATCCAGCAGACCGCGTTTCAGCTGCATATCCATTTGTATACCTCCTGTTGCAATATACTATATAACACATAGTATTATTTGTCAAGAGGTATTTAAGATTTTTACAAAAAAAGCCTTCCTATATGGGAAGGCTTTTTTGGGAGTTATGCCAAGTCCGAAAGTCGGTCCACCGCACCCGCACAGATCAGGCTGCAGTGTTCTGATATGTAATAGCGCACATTGCTTCTACATTTACGGCCGCCAAATTCCGAAAGATTGGGGATATCCGTTTCCAGCATGAGGAAATATCGCTTTCGTCTGGTATCCGTATAAGCGAAACTCTCATCGCTGTATTCCAGCCTGTGTATCACAGCACATGCCTCCAGCATTTTGTTCAGGCAATCAAAGCTGTAAACGTAAAAAAACTTCTTACTATTCTGGGCTTGCAATCCTATTTTTGCAGATTCTCCCAGCTTGGTCACAAACATTTCGCAGCCTCCTTCTTTTGACGGGAAAACCTGAACAAATACTCTTGCGCCGGCTGCGTCAAATCCACATTGTCCGCGGGCATCCTCTAAGATTTTGCGAAACGCGCACCGGGACTCTGTATTCCCGCTGTCCAGCATATCACAGCTGATCGCGTAATATTCCATATCTGCCGAGGACAGCATTACCTTCAGCTTTTCACCACTTATCATAATCACTTCCACTTTGAACCTGTGCCTTTCGGCGCCCAGAGGCGCAATCCGTTTTTTTAGGAGTTCTCTCCTGCTCTTATATACTATTAATATTATAATGCGCATCGCGGAGAAATGGTACGATTAATTTTTGGAAATACCGGATTTTCATGGCAGGGAATATTGACCAGAGGATTCTATGGTGATACTATAAAGGAAAGACTGGATGAAACGGGGGAAAGTCATGAAAAGGATCTTTTTGATTGTGGCAGACAGCATGGGGGTAGGAGCAGCCCCGGATGCGGACAGGTATTATAATGGGAATGGAAATGACAGCGGGAGCGACACCTATGGCTCCCTATGCAGGAGAGAAGATTTCTCTGCGCCTTTTTTGACCCGGATGGGAATTGGCAATCTTGACGGGATGCCTGCTATGCGGCCTCGCACACATACGCCTATCGGGGCTTATGGACGGATGCAGGAGATGTCGGCAGGTAAGGATACGGTAACCGGTCACTGGGAAATTGCCGGCCTTGTTTCTAAGGAGAAAATGCCCACCTACCCAGATGGGTTCCCTCCGGAGCTGCTGGATGATATTAGCAGCATGTGGGGAAGAGGGTGGCTGTGCAACCGGCCTTATTCCGGTACACAGGTGATCCGGGACTATGGCCGGGAGCATATGGAAACAGGGAAATTGATCGTATATACTTCGGCGGACAGTGTGTTTCAGGTCGCGGCGCACGAGGATATTATTCCTATAGAAGATTTATACCGGTATTGCGCTCTGGCCCGCAAACGGCTGACTGGCCCCCATGCAGTGGGCAGAGTGATCGCCCGACCTTTTGTAGGCGAGTGGCCGGATTTCACGCGGACGTCCAATCGAAGGGACTATGCCCTGGAGCCTCCGTCTGCGACCCTGTGTGACTGCATTGCTGGAGCAGGCATGGAAGTGATCGGGATTGGAAAAATCGGAGATATTTTTGCGCATCGTGGCATTACCCGGGAGATCCACACCCAGGGCAATGCGGATGGCATGGCAAAAACGATGGAAATTTTTCAGGAAACGTTCCGGGGCCTATGTTTTGTAAACTTGGTGGATTTCGACATGCAGTACGGCCATCGACGGGACCCTGCTGGGTATGCCGGGGCAGTGATGGAGTTGGATCGATTTTTGTACAAGCTATTTGAAATGCTGGGAAAGGAGGATTGTTTGGTCGTGACAGCGGATCACGGATGTGATCCTGGGTATATTGGAACGGATCATACGAGAGAGTATGTGCCGGTTCTTATTGCAGGACCGGGGATTCGGTCAACCTCTCTGGGGACACGCAGCTGTTTTGGAGACCTTGGCAAAACATGTGCCGAAATGTTAGGCGTGGATGCGCTCACTCTTTGTGGAACATCCTTTTTACAATCGATTTTGAAAGACGGCATGCAGTAACGCCGTCTTTTCT
>CANQWE010000036.1 GCA_947627475.1 uncultured Clostridia bacterium | reverse complement strand
GATCAGTGTACCGGCGCCAACCCCAGATATCCTCTTATGTCTGAAATCCGTCAGATGTATCTTAATGCGTATCATGGCCAGCATACGGAACTGTAAAGGAAAGGTTGGGTGTTACTATGAATTTGGATCGCATCATTGCCGTTCGAAACAACAAAACTGTCTACAGAGACGGAGACCGCTGCCTGAAGGTATTCCAGGAGAATTACTCCAAAGCAGACGTGTTGAACGAGGCGCTGAATCAGGCGCGCATCGAGGAGACAGGGCTGAACATCCCGAAAATCCAGGAAGTGACCATGATCGACGGGAAATGGACCATTGTTTCCGACTATATCAAGGGAAAGACCCTGGCACAGCACATGCAGGAAAATCCCAAAGAAAAAGAGCAGTATTTAAAACTGTTTGTAGGTCTGCAGCTGGAAATGCACAGCAAAACCTGCCCGATGCTGGGCAAACTCAAGGACAAGATGAACCGGAAAATCAGCCAGACAGATCTTTCTGCCACGGTGCGCTACGATCTGCACACCCGGCTGGAATCCATGCCCAAGCATAATAAGGTATGCCACGGGGACTTCAACCCCTCTAATATCATCATTGCCCAGGACAGCACCCCATACATTTTAGACTGGTCTCACGCGACCCAGGGAAACGCTTCCGCGGACGCGGCAAGAACCTATCTGCTATTCTGGCTGGCCGGCGACATCGCCGGAGCAGACAGATATTTGGAGCTGTTCTGTGAAAAGAGCAACACGGCAAAGCAGTACGTACAGAAATGGATGCCCATTGTTGCGGCTTCCCAACTAGTAAGGGCCAACGAAAACGAGCGGGAATTCCTGTATTCCTGGATCAACGTAGTAGATTACGAATAAAGGACTGGAGGGTCATCACTTATGAAAATTACAGTTTGTATCGGTTCATCCTGCCATATTAAAGGATCCCGCCAGGTGGTGGAGCAGCTGCAGTATCTCATTCACGAGCATGACCTGAGTGATAAAGTTGAGCTTGCAGGTACCTTCTGTATGGGCAAATGTCAGCAGGGCGTATGCGTTACTGTAGACGACGCGTTCTTTTCTGTCACACCCGATACGGTAAAGCCGTTTTTCCTGGAAAACGTAGTTGCAAAAGTATAAATCATGCAGGATGCCAGGCGCCCCGTGGACGCCTGGCAATCCATCCACAGAGAGGTCACACTATGATCATACAAATTTGCGTAGGCTCCTCCTGCTACCTGAAGGGTGCGCAGGATATTGTAGCCCTGTTTGAATCTGCTGTTGCAGAGCATGGGCTGGATACGGAAATTACCCTGGCAGGAAGCTTTTGCACCGGCAAGTGCAACCGGGAAGGAGTCACCGTCACCATTGACGACACGGTCTACACCGGGATTACCAAAGAAAACTTCCAAGCATTCTTTGCAGAGAATGTACTGCGTCCCCTCTCTGCAGAAAGGAACTGATCTATGGATTGCCTTACCTTAAAGAAATCCAACTGTAAAAACTGTTACAAATGTATCCGCCACTGCCCGGTAAAATCCATCCGATTTTCCGGAAACCAGGCGTATATTATCGGCAACGAGTGCATTTTGTGCGGACACTGCTTTGTGGTATGCCCCCAGGACGCCAAGCAAATCGTAGATGAAACGGAAAAGGTACGGGTATTGCTGCAAAGCGGCGATCCGGTGGTTGTCAGTCTTGCGCCTTCCTTTGTGGCAAATTATGAAGGAGTGGGCATCGGCGCCATGCGGGACGCCTTGAAACAGCTGGGCTTTGCCGATGCAGAAGAAACTGCCATCGGCGCTACCATTGTGAAAACAGAATACGAGAATATGATAAACCAGCAGCAGCGGGACGTGATCATTTCTTCCTGCTGTCATTCTGTCAACCTGCTGATTCAAAAGTATTTTCCGGCCCAGCTTCCCTATCTGGCAGATATCCTCTCTCCCATGCAGGCACACTGCCAGGATATTAAGCGCCGATATCCCAACGCCAAGACCGTCTTTATCGGCCCCTGCGTGGCCAAAAAGGACGAAGCGGCCTTTTATGAGGGCATGGTGGACGCAGTGCTCACCTTTGATGAGCTTACCCGGTGGCTGCGGGCAGAGAATATCGAGCTACGTCGGGAAATGGACGCAGACGAAAACAGTCGGGCAAGGTTCTTCCCTACCACCGGTGGGATTTTGAAAACCATGCTGCAGGATCATCCGAATTATACTTACATGGCCATCGATGGGGTGGAAAACTGTATTGCGGCCCTGCGGGATATTGCAGAGGGAAAAATCCATCACTGCTTTATTGAGATGTCCGCCTGTGTAGGCAGCTGTATCGGCGGACCGGTTATGGAGAAATTCCACCGTTCCCCTGTGCAGGACTATATGGCCGTTTCGAATTTTGCCGGAAAAAAAGACTTTGCAGTGGACCAGCCGGACGCTGTAGCCCTGCAGAAAACCTTTGCTGCCATTCCCCGGAAAAACCAGATGCCCTCGGAAAATGAAATCGCCGACATTCTGCGGCAGATGGGCAAGCATACTCCGGCGGATGAGCTCAACTGCGGCTCCTGCGGGTATAACACCTGCCGGGAAAAGGCTGTGGCAATTTATCAGGGCAAGGCGGAGATTTCCATGTGTCTGCCCTATCTAAAGGACAAGGCGGAAACCTTCTCCGACAACATTGTGCGCAATACCCCTAACGGCATCATCGTGCTCAATGAAAAGTTGGAGGTGCAGCAGATCAACAAGGTGGCCCTGAAGATCATGAACCTGCGCTCCGCAGCGGATGTGCTGGGAGACGGCGTCATCCGGATCCTGGATCCGGGGGATTTTGTGGAGGTGCTGCAAAAAGGCAGAAACATCCGGGACCGTCGGGTATATCTGGCAGAATACGACAAATATGTGGAAGAAACCATCGTATACGACAAGGAATACCGACTGCTGGTATGCATCATGCGGGATGTGACGGAAGAGGAAACTGCCAGAGAGAAAAAAGAAAGCATCAGCCGTCAGACCGTGGAAGTTGCAGACCGGGTCGTAGATAAGCAGATGCGCATTGTGCAGGAGATCGCTTCTTTGCTGGGCGAGACGGCTGCTGAGACAAAAATTGCTCTGACCAAACTAAAGGAGTCGATCAGCGATGAATAATTTGTGCGCGGATATCGGCTGGAAAAGCATCAACCATGAAGGGGAGCAGCTGTGCGGGGACCATGTGGATATCGTGGAGCAGGGAGAAAATTCCTCCGTTATCGTCCTGGCAGACGGGCTTGGCAGCGGTGTGAAGGCCAGCATCCTGTCCACACTGACCGCAAAAATCATCTCCACGATGATGGCAGAGGGCCTGCCCCTGGAGGAGTGCGTCTCAACCATCGCGGCGACCCTCCCCATCTGCTCTACCAGAGGGGTGGCCTATTCTACCTTTACCATTATTCACCTGATCGAAAACGAGCGAGCAGAGCTGATTCAATACGACAATCCCCATGTGATCCTGCTGCGGGACTGTAAAAACTATGAATATCCCAGAAGTGAGCTAAGCATCGACGGCAAAAAGATCTACAGATCTGTGATCGATCTCCAGGAAAACGATATTTTCATCGCTATGAGCGACGGCTGTCCCCACGCGGGGATCGGCCTCGCCTACAACTTCGGCTGGAAACGGGAAAATATTATAGATTTTATGGAAACCTTTGCCCACGTGGGATACACGGCGAAAACCCTTTCCACTATGCTGATAGATGAGTGCAATAAGCAGTACGGCTATCGCCCCGGAGACGACGCCACTGCCTGCGTGATCCACATTCGCCGCCGCGCTCCCATGAACATCCTGTTCGGTCCCCCCAGAAACCGGGACGACTGCGACCGGATGATGTCCCTGTTTTTCTCCAAGGAGGGAAAACATATTGTCTGCGGCGGGACCACCTCTACCATCGCGGCCCAGTATTTGGGCAAGCCCTTGAAGGCAAGTCTGAATTTTGACCACAGCGATGTACCGCCTACAGCAGAGATTGAAGGGGTGGATTTGGTGACAGAAGGGGTAATCACCATCAACAAGGTAATCGAATATGCCAGGGACGTCCTGGACAAAAACGAGCTGTATGAGCATTGGAGCACCAAGCGGGACGGCGCGTCCATGATTTGCCGGCTGCTGTTTGAGGAGGCGACGGACATCAATTTTTATGTGGGACGAGCGGTAAATCCCGCCCACCAGAATCCGGAGTTGCCTATTACCTTCAATATCAAAATGAATTTGGTGGAGGAGCTGACCAATTGCCTGAAAAAAATGGGCAAGCGCATTAAGGTAAGCTACTTTTGAAGAGAATCCGCCATGATTTTGATTCCTTTCAGTTTAGGCCACCTCTTCTTTATGAAGGGGAGGTGGCACGGCGCAACCGTGTCGGTGGGGTTGCTGCGGGGAGGTATGGAAAGCAATCCCCCCGTCAGCAGAGCTGACTTTGCCCCAGAAGTTGCTACGCAACTCCCTACAAGGGGGCTGAGGAAATAGAACTTCAACATGCATGCTTTACAAAAAAGGGACTTATAAAGGAAACAGCGTGTCTTTATACATCTGAATAATAGCGTAGATGAGGATTATATGAGAAAATTTGATACAAAAGTGCAGCATTTGAAATATAAAGTTCTGCGGGAGGTAGCCAAACAGGCCTGGGACGACACCCTCTTGGACAATCTGTTGGAGATTCCCAAAAAAATCGTGCCTGGCAATACCCCTACCATGCGCTGCTGCGTTTACAAGGAACGGGCCATTTTGGGCGACCGGGTAAAGCTTGCCATGGGCGGAGACAAGGAAAACCCCAACGTGATCGAGGTCATCGAAACCGCCTGCGACGAGTGCCCTATGGGCGGATATGAGGTCACAAATTCCTGCCGGGGTTGCCTGGCCCATCGGTGCGAGGATGTATGTCCGAGAGGCGCGATATCCTTCGACCACAATCACGTGGCCCATATCGACAAGTCCAAGTGTGTAGACTGCGGCGCCTGTGCAAAGGTGTGTCCCTACACGGCCATCATCAACCGGAAGCGTCCCTGTGAAAACGCCTGCAAAATCAAGGCGATCTACATGAACGAAAACAAGGCCGCTGCAATCAACAACGATAAATGTATCGCCTGCGGCGCCTGCGTATATCAGTGTCCCTTCGGCGCCATAATGGACAAATCCTATATTTTGGATGTAATTGACATTATCAAGAAGAGTCAGAACAATCAAAAGTACAAGGTGTACGCCGTAGTGGCCCCGTCCATCTCCAGCCAATTCCGCTACGCCAAGCTGGGACAGGTGATCACCGGGCTGAAAAAGCTCGGGTTCCACGCGGTAGTGGAGGCGGCGCTGGGCGCTGATATGGTTGCCTGGGCCGAATCGGAGGAACTTGCCGAAAAGGGATTTCTCACCAGCTCCTGCTGTCCGGCCTTTGTAGATTATATCGGAAAATTCTTCCCGGATCTGCAGGAGTTTGTATCCCACAATCTGTCTCCCATGGCTACCATTGCCAAATATATCAAGGAGCATGAGTCACCCTGTAAAATTGTATTCATCGGCCCCTGCACCGCCAAAAAGGCAGAAGTGCAAAAGGAGTCTGTACGGCAGTATGTGGACGTAGCTATGACCTTCGAAGAGTTGCAGGCACTGTTTGACAGCAGGGATTTGGAAATCACGGAGCTGGAGGAAGATGTGCTGGACAACGCCTCCTATTTCGGCAGAATTTTTGCCAGATGCGGCGGACTGGCTGACGCGGTAGCCGAGGGCCTGAAGGAGCACGGCTTGGAGGACTTCCAGCTGAAAGCCCTTTCCTGTGACGGTATTGAGGCATGCCGTACCGCGCTGATGAAGAAAAGCAAAAATGTGCTGGACGCCAACTTTATTGAAGGAATGGCCTGCATCGGCGGCTGTATCGGCGGCGCAGGATGTCTCACCCACGGAGAGAAAAACAAAGCAGAGGTAGACAAATACGGCAAAGAAGCATATGAGAAAACCATCACCGATGCGATTTCCATGTTGAAATAAAATAAAGAGAACAGAAAAGGCCCCCGCCCAGGCGGAGGCCTTTTGCATTATTGCGGGGCATCGATGAGGAAAGTGCGTGGGTCCTTCCCCCAGCCGCCTTTCGGTGACTGGGGGAAACCCCATTTTCCTTCAATCACCTTATTCAGCGGGCGCTTCTGCCAGACTGTCTAAATAAGACTGCAGAATCAACGTGGCGGACAGCTCGTCCACCGCTTTTTTTCGTTTTTCCCCCCGCACGTTGATTTCCGACAAAATCTCATGGGCGTTTACCGTGGTGAGACGTTCATCCCATAAAATCACAGAAAGTCCTGTCCGCTGGGCCAGCATGTCTGCAAAAATCCGGCATTTTTCACTCCGGGGGCCTTTGCTTCCGTCCATATTAACCGGGTCCCCGATCACAATGCCAGTCGCCTCTCTGCGCTGGGCAGCCTGCGCCACCCCTTCCACTGTTTTGCGCATACTTTTCGATACAACGCACCCGGCGCCGAACGCCATTTTCCCGGCACTGACCGCAAGGCCGGTGCGGGTGTCCCCATAGTCCACTCCTATCAGGATCTCCTTCATCGGCCGCCCTCCCGCAGCTGTGCCGCAAAATCCTTAACCTGACGCAGCGTAGGCACCGAGGGAACAGCTCCCTCCTTTGTGACAGAGAGGGCTGCAGCGTAAGTAGCAAATCGTGCCGCCTCCTGAATATCCCCCTTCTGCAGATAGGCATAGGACAGAGCTGCAGTGAAAACGTCTCCCGCCGCGGTGGTGTCCACCGCCTGCACCTTATGGGCAGGCACTAAGTGATAATACTTCCCGTCGTACACAAAGGACCCTCTGCTGCCCAGCTTGATCACCACATATTTTGTCTCTACCATTCCTGCAAGGCGGATCGCCGCCTTCAGGCAGCTTTCCACGCTGTCCGGCACGATGCCGGTGAGAGCCGCGCATTCTGTTTCATTGGGGGAGAGGATCTCTGCCCTTCCCAGTTCCTCCAGTGGAAAACCAGGCCGCACCGGTCCCGCGTCTACAAACAGAGGGATGTCCTTTTCCCTGGCAAACCGGGCAGCGGCAAAAACTGCCTCATCGGGGATCTCCAGCTGGACAAACACCCCATCCGGATAGCAGGTGAAGGCTTCTTCCACATTTTCTACAGACAGAGCCCCGTTGGCCCCGGGATATACGATAATCCGATTGGCCCCATCCTCTTCCTCCACCAAAATGGAGGCAAGTCCGGTGGAAAACTGCGAATCTTCAAATACAAAGCGGGTGTCGATCCCTTCCTCTCCGTAAATCCGCTTCAGCCGGGCGCCGTTTTCGTCCCGCCCTACTTTGGCGCAAAAAACCGCGTCCGCTCCCAGCCGTGCAAAGGCCACTGCGCTGTTGGAGCCTTTTCCCCCGGCTACATATTTGCATACAGCATCTTCCAGCACTGTTTCCCCTTGCTGGGGAAGCCGGGCCATCCGCTGTACAAAGTCGATATTGGCCGAGCTGACAATAAGAATTCTGTGTTTCATAGGAGCATGAACCTTTCCGTTTTTCTATTGATACCAGTATACTATGAATTTTTCCAGGATGCAAGCCGCAGTTTGTAAAGATTTGACAGTATTTAAAGTAAATGCATTGATTTATTCATATCTTCCATGTATAATAATATAAATCTACTGCATATGCAGGGATACAATTACTGTGAGGGAGTAGCCGGCATGGCTGCGGAATGCCGCGTCATGTGGATTGTCAACAGCACTGGTCTGCATATGCAGGCTTGGCAATCCTTTATTCGCCAGACTCACAAATTCATAAGAAAGAAGGAGTATTCTGGTGAAACTGTATCAGGCAGAACAGGAAGAAGTTCTGCAACATGTGGGCAGCCGTATGGACGGCCTGGACGAGGGAGAGGCGCAAAAACGCCTGTCCGATAATGGAAAAAACCAACTGGAGGCCGGGAAGAGGAAATCCCTGGCCAGCAAGCTCTGGGAGCAGATTCGAGATCCAATGATCCTGGTGCTCATAGCTGCTGCAATCATATCCGGCGCCTTTGGAGAAATTGCAGACATGGTCATTATCCTGATCGTGGTGGTGCTCAATGCTGTGCTGGGCATCGTACAGGAGGGAAAAGCAGAAAAAGCCATTGAGGCGCTGCAGAACATGTCCGCCCCCTATTCCAAGGTGCGCAGAGGCGGCAATGTAGAAAAAATCAAGTCGGAAGATATCGTCGTGGGCGATATCGTTCTGTTGGAGGCGGGAGACAGCGTTCCCGCAGATATGCGGATTCTGGAAGCGGCCAGCCTGAAAATTGAGGAAGCGGCCCTCACCGGCGAATCCGTTCCTGCCGACAAATCGGCACAGACCCTTCCTCCGTTGGAAAAGGACGTTCCTCTGGCGGACCGGACCAATATGGCTTATATGGGAACCAGTGTGGTATACGGTCGGTGTGAGGGCGTCGTCACCGCAACCGGTATGGATACGGAAATGGGAAAGATCGCCGGGATCCTTTCCGGTACAGATACAGAGAAAACGCCCCTGCAGCAAAAGCTTGCCGGGCTTTCGAAGGTGCTTAGCATCGGGGTTCTTGGAATCTGCGTGGTGATCTTTGTCATCAATGTGCTGCGCGGCGGCGGTTTTACCGGTTCCAATATATTGGATTCCCTGCTCACCGCTATTAGTTTGGCTGTTGCGGCGATCCCGGAAGGACTGGTGGTTGTGGTGACCGTGCTGCTGTCAATCGGCGTGACCAAAATGAGCCAGAAAAACGCCATTGTCCGGCGACTGACTGCAGTGGAAACCTTGGGCTGTACCCAGATCGTCTGCTCTGACAAGACGGGTACCCTCACCCAGAACAAAATGACTGTGGTAGCACACTACGGCGATGAAGCAGCCCTGCGGACTGCCATGTATCTTTGTAACGACGCCCAGGGCGAAGATGTGGATCAGATGGTGGGAGATCCTACGGAAACTGCGCTGCGGGTGTTTGCCATAGAAGGGGGATATCACACAGACATCCCCAGAGAGGCAGAAGCGCCCTTTGACGCCCTGCGGAAAATGATGTCTACGATTCATAGAATAGAGGGGCATGTGACCCAGTATACTAAGGGAGCCCCGGACGAAGTACTGGCCCGGTGTACCAGCGTGTTGGAAGGCGGGGTTCCTGTACCGCTGACCCAGGAACGCCGTCAGGAAATTCTCTCTCAGAACAGTGAAATGGCAGGCCGCGCCCTGCGTGTGCTGGGTGCAGCCTATAAACAATATGAATCGCTACCGGAAAGTACAGACCCTCAGAGTCTGGAAACCGATATGATCTTCATCGGCTTGTGCGGTATGATCGACCCGGTCCGTCCTGAAGTGAAGAAAGCCATTGCAGCCTGCGGCGGTGCCGGCATCCGTCCCATTATGATCACCGGAGACCATAAGGACACTGCTGTGGCCATCGCGAAAGAGCTGGGCATTCTGAAGGATGCAAGAGAGGCTGTTACCGGCGCCGAGCTGTCTGAAATGAGCGACGATGAATTGGAACGGCGTATCGGCGACATTGTGGTGTACGCCAGAGTCCAGCCGGAGCACAAGGTGCGTATTGTGAACGCCTGGAAAAAACGGGGCAAAATCACTGCCATGACCGGGGACGGCGTCAACGATGCGCCGGCGCTGAAGTCTGCGGATATTGGCGTAGGCATGGGTATTACCGGCACAGACGTTACAAAGAACGTGGCGGACATGGTTCTGGCCGATGACAACTTTGCCACAATCGTCTATGCGGTGGAGGAAGGTCGGCGGATCTATGAAAACATCCGCAAGGCAATCCAGTTTCTGCTGGCCTCCAATCTGTCGGAGGTGTTGTCTATCTTTACCGCTACCCTGGCCGGTCTGCGTTTGTTTGCACCGGTACAGATTTTGTGGATCAACCTGATCACCGATACCTTTCCGGCTATGGCTCTGGGAATGGAACGGGCGGAAGCAGATGTGATGCAAAAGCCCCCCAGAGATGCCCGGGAAACGATCTTCTCCGGCGGACTGGGAATTGATGTGGTTTTGCAGGGTATCACCATCGCTGCCCTAACGCTGTGGTCCTTCTTCATTGGAAACGCACAGTCTCATGCAATCGGTATGACGATGGCTTTTCTCACCTTGTCCATGTGTGAGATTTTTCACTCCATCAACATGCGTAGCAGAGACAAATCGTTGCTGCAGATGCGGGGGCACAACAAGCTACTCACCGGCGCGATGATCCTAAGCTTTGTACTCACGGCAGGCGTGATTTTCGTGCCGGGCCTGAATACTGCTTTCTCTCTGGTAGCGTTGTCCGCCTCTGATTTCTTTGCCGCATTTGGCATTGCGTTTTTGATTATCCCGGTTGTGGAAATCGCAAAATGCATCAAAAGACATTTGAAAAAATAAGATTTTGGCGTAACAGCTTTTTCCGTCAAGGATTGCTGACACGCTCCCTTGGTGTAAAGTCTGTAGAGACTTTCACGTAAAGTGGATCGGCAAAGGGACATTTTGCACATTCTGCAAAAGCCTGGAGACTTGCATTCCGGAGCAGACAGGCAGTCTGCAGGAAACGAACGCGATAGCAAAGCCGGGGATCCGGCTTTGCCCCACGGATCGCGGTGCGATCCGCAAAGCGCACTTTTGGTGTACTTGCAAAGCAACGTACCCTTTTCCAGCGCTGAGGAAAAGTACCATTGTCCCCCTGCTATGGAAAGCAGGAAAGAACCTGCATCTCTTCCAAGGGAAAGAGAAAAGGATGTTCCTTTTGTGATGTGACAAAAGGAACCAAAAACACAGAAAAGGGAAGGAGGCTTCCCCTTCCCTTTTCAAACCCATCCCCTTTGACAAATGGGGGGCATGGCAAACTTTTCGGTATGCGCAAGGTTTGCAGCAGCTGCAAGACAGAAAGGAAACAAAAAAATATCGTCTGACTAAGACAGAAACAAAGAAAGTCTGTAGAGACTTTCACGTAAAGTAGATCGACAAAGAAAGACCTTGCAGGGCCTGCAAAAGCACTGGAGACAAGTAGTCCGGAGCAGACAGGTAGTCTGCACGAAACAGACGCGATCGTAAAGCCGGGGATTCGGCTTTTCCCTCGGTCAGCGTCGCTGGACAGGAGAGAAAAATACATTTGATTTGTCCTTTTCTGCAGTAAGGAATAGCAAAAATATATAATACAACTTTTATGGAGGAATTTTTTAATTATGGAAGACGGCAGTCCATGGATTGCTATACTCATCACAGTAGTACTGGTAGCGATCAACGGCATGCTCGCATCGGCGGAAATCGCCATGATGGGGCTGTCCGGCACAAAGCTTGAGGCGGCGGCCCAGTCCGGAGATAAAAAGGCCCGCCTGCTGCTTGCGATGAAAAAAAGCCCCAGCGACTTTTTATCTACGATCCAGATCGGCATCACTCTTGCAGGCCTTTTGTCCGGCGCGTTTGCTGCCGATTCCCTGGCTGCACCTATTACAGCCTGGGCAGCGGATTTAGGGGCCCAGGGCACTGTACTGACTGTGATCGGCGGCGCCAGCACTTTTCTCATTACGCTGCTGATGACCTTTTTTATGCTGGTATTTGGGGAGCTGGTACCCAAACGGGTAGCCATGGTGCGCCCTGAGAAAACCGCCAGGGGAATCGTCTCCCTGATTCATGTTCTTTCCAAAGTGACCCGCCCCCTGGTACGCCTGTTGGCCGTTACTACAAATGGGGTGCTACGACTGATGCGTGTGGAGCAAAGTGAAGAGGGCGAACGGGTGACCGAAGAAGATATCCTGCTGATGATGCGGCAGGGGCAGGCGCAAGGTGAAATCGAGGAGCAGGAAGTGGAGCTTCTCTCCAACGTGTTTGCTTTTACCGACCTGGACGCCGAGCGGGTGATGACCCACCGCACAGAAATCGAAGACATAGAAATTACCGCCCCGGTTGGGGAACTGATCGATCGTATGGCAGAGACGGGCCATACCAAGTTCCCCGTGACCAAAGAGGACATTGACGAGATTGTGGGTGTAGTGTACATGAAGGATATTTTTCCCCTGTACAGCAGGGACAGTACCGTTGCGGCAAAACCTGTTTCTGAATATATGCGTCCCCCCTACTTTGTCTTTGAAAAAAAGCCGGTGGATGAAATTTTTGCCGATATGAAAAAGTCAGGGGAACAGCTGGCGGTGGTCGTAGACGACTACGGCGGTACCTGTGGTATCATCACCATAATGGACATTATTCAGGAAATTGTCGGTACGGTAGAAACAGAGGAAACGGTATGCCAAAACGAGGACGGCTCTTTTACCGCCGACGGGCAGACCCAGTTTGATCTGCTGTGCGCCTCCCTGGGGGTTCCCCAGCCGGAGGAAGAATACGATACGCTGGGCGGATTTATGCTGGACAGTCTTGGCTATGTCCCTTCCCGGGATCAGACACCGGAGGTGCTGTATGGCGGATACCGGTTTCAGATTACACAAATGGACGGGGCGCTGCCCCTGTCTGTGCGCATTTGGAAGCAGACGGAACCGCAGGAAAGTTCCAAGTAACATATGTCCCGCCCCATGAATTTGGGGCGGGACCATTTTTGCCTACCAATTGGAGGAAAGGAACACACTATGAAAATCGGACTTTTGCTGGAGGGCGGCGCTATGCGGGGACTATATACCGCCGGGGTGCTGGATGTATTTATGGAAGAAGGCATCTGTGCAGACGGAGTAGTAGGCGTGTCGGCCGGGGCTCTGTTCGGTATGAACTATAAATCGAGGCAAGCCGGCCGTGTGCTCCGTTACAATCTGCAATATGCCAGGAACAGGCACTACATGGGATTTTATTCTCTTCTGACCACGGGAAATATAATGAATCAAAGCTTTTGCTTTGATAAAATCGTAAACCAGCTGGACCCAGTAGACTTTGCTGCGTTTCGCCATAATCCCATGGCATTTTACGCAGTGGTTACCAATATGGAGACTGGACAGGCGGAGTATATTTCAATAGAAGACCTGCAGAAGACGGAGCAGATGGAGTATCTGCGGGCCGGTTCTATGCCTTTTGTGTCCCGCCCGGTGATGGTGGACGGGAAACGGTATCTGGACGGCGGCATTGCAGACAGTATCCCCATTGAAAAAATTTTGGGAATGGGGTATGATAAAATCATCGTAGTGCTAACAAGACCGATAGAATATCGTAAGAAAAAAAGCGGCCAGCGTCTGCCGAGATGGTATTACAGAAAGTATCCCCGCCTGACACAGGCTATTAACGATCGGTATAAAAAATACAATGCTGCGGCAGACAGGGTTGCAGCGCTGGAGCAGGAAGGAAAAATTTTTGTGCTGCGGCCCTCTATTAGAGTGCCTATCAAGCGGATCGAAAAGGACAAGCGGAAAATACAAAAGATGTATGATCTGGGAAGAAGGGACGCAAAGGCAGGCCTTGCATCGCTGCAGGCATTTTTGTCTGATGAAAACAGTGTGCTGTAGTCTATCCTGCAGTACTGCGAGCTATATAATAATTATGCGGCTGCAAAGGAGTTCCTTCCCTTGTAGTATACAAAGGGGATTCTTCCGGCGCTTTGCAGGTGAAATGCACAAACTTTGCAGCCTCCTGGCATTTCGCATACGAAATACCAGGGGGCCTGCGTCTATTCGGCTTCCCTTGTTAAGGGAAGCTATCGGCAGAGCCGACTGAGGGGTTGTTTCCTTCCATTTTGCTGCAGCGGTATATGGATTGTATTCCTGACAATCCCCCCGTCGCCTTTGGCGACTTCCCCCCTTTAAAAAAAGGGGGGGCTAAAGAAATGAGGCTATGCTGACACCCTTTATAAAAGGGATTTTTCTCCCTTACCTAAAGCCTCCCCTGTGTAAGGGGAGGTGGCACGGCGCAGCCGTGTCGGTGGGGTTGTTGCTGTTGCGGGGAGGTATGAAAGGAATCCCTCGTAGCAGAGCTGATACCGCTCTATGAGTTGCTGCGCAACTCCCCATAAGGGAGCTTATCCAATCTCTGCAAACTTTATTTGTCTCTGCTTTTCTGTTCTATCTCTTTTTGTTTCCTATCTGTCTTGCAGTTTCTGCAATTCCAGCGTATACCAAAAAGTTTGCTTTATCCGTAGTTGTCAAAGGGGAAGGGATGGAAAAGGGAAGGGGGATCCCCCTTCCCTTTTCTGTGTTTTTGGTTCCTTTTGTCACAGTACAAAAGGAACGTCCTCCTTCCTTTCTCTTGGAAGAGGAACATTCTTCTTTCTACTTTCCAAAGTAGGTCTGCCTTTTCTGCTTTCCTAAGTAAGTGCCCCAAAAAGGCCACACTCATAGGAGGCAAAATAAAAAAGAGGGACATTCCCCTCTTTTGGAAATCCCCACAAAGAGGTGCATTTTCATACACCTTTTTGCGGGGGATCATCCAACTTCACGACCCACCGTGCCGTGTAAAGCCATAATTAAGAAACCCTGCCCTAAGCAAGGTGGTGTCCTATACCCGCACTTTGTGCTTCCAACATCCGATTCCGCCTGTCACCAGAGGAGAGGCGGGCGGGAGGCCTGCATTCCCGTTTTGGGGTCGGACTCCATGAATCAACTGTGGGTTTAATTAAAAGCCTTATCACAAACACCGCAGGCTGTTTATTTATTCCTCGTCGTCTGCTTCGGTGCCTTCATCGTAATCGATGTCGGCAAATTCATCGTCAAAAATGTCGGCGATCCGGTCAAACTCCTCGTCATCCTCAATAGATACCAGAACGTCTTCTCCATCTTCGTCTTTTTCGCCGCGCAGGACAATATATTCTGTAGCTTCTTTATCGTCATCTGTGCAGGGAATGAGAGCGTAGTACGTAACGTCATCTACCTCAACCGTTCCGATCAGCTCGTAATCATCCTCGTTGCCTTCTTCATCGGTGAGTGTAAAAACATCACTCTCAAAAAGTTCGTCTGCCATGTTTAATCTCCTTTGTAGATAGAGTTTGCTTGCTACTAATATTCTATACATTCAGATCCTTTTTGTCAAGTAGAAAAAGCAGCCGTTTTCCGACAAGGAAGGAAAATCTTTCCGATTCCCAAAAACGATCTGACAGGGAATGCTATTTTCCTGCCTTTGTTGTTTCCAGAGAACGAATCCGGTCCCGGAGATACGCCGCTTCTTCAAACCGCAGTTCCTTCGAAGCTTTTTGCATCTCCTCCCGCAGCCGCTGGATTTCCTCGTCCATTTCTCTACGGGTGAGATGCTTTTTCTTTCCTTTTTTAGGCGCATCCTCTGCCGCGCCGATTTTGATTAGATCGCTGATTTGCTTTTTGATGGTCTGGGGGGTGATTCCGTGCTCTTCATTGTATTTCTGTTGGATCTTCCGCCGACGCTCGGTCTCGCTCATGGCCCGCTGCATGGAACCGGTGATCTTGTCCGCATATAAAATGACTTTTCCGCCGGCATTTCTGGCAGCACGGCCGATGATCTGGATCAGAGAGGACTCACTGCGCAAAAATCCTTCCTTGTCCGCATCCAAAACTGCCACCAGCGTTACCTCCGGCAGGTCGATGCCCTCTCGTAGCAAATTGATACCAACCAGCACATCGAACACGCCCATACGCAAATCCCGGAGCAGTTCGCTGCGCTCCATTGTATCCACGTTGTGGTGGATATATTTTACCCGAACCTCCTGGGCATCCAGATATTCGGTCAGATCCTCCGCCATTTTTTTGGTAAGGGTGGTGACCAGCACCCGCTCTCCCTTTTCTACCCGCAGGCGAATTTCTCCCAGCACGTCGTCCACCTGGGTGGCTACAGGACGCACCTCCACCTGGGGATCCAGCAGCCCGGTAGGGCGGATAATCTGTTCCACAATGGCCTGGGCATGGCTGCGCTCATACTCCGCCGGAGTGGCGGACACCATAATGACCTGATTCAGCTTGCTTTCAAATTCTTCAAAATTCAAAGGCCGGTTATCAAAGGCAGAGGGCAGACGAAAGCCGTAGTCCACCAAATTGGTTTTACGGGCATGGTCCCCGCCAAACATACCCCGGATCTGGGGGATCATCACGTGGGACTCATCGATAAACAAAAGAAAATCCTTAGGAAAATAATCCAGAAGCGTATAGGGCACAGCCCCCGGCTCCCGCCCCGCTAAAATGCGGGAGTAGTTTTCGATGCCGGAGCAGGAACCGATTTCCCGCAGCATCTCCATATCATATCGGGTGCGCTCCTCAATCCGCTGGGCCTCCAAAAGTTTGCCCGCGCCTTCAAAATACGCCACCCGATCTTCCAGTTCCTTCTCGATTTGGTCCAGTGCCTGTTCCATCTTACTGTGATCTACCACATAATGGTTGGCCGGATAGATGGCGGCGTAGTTTAAATTCTGCAGAACTTTGCCGGTAAGGGGATCAAACTCCGACACCCGGTCGATCTCGTCTCCGAAGAATTCTACCCGGATGGCTTTGTCGGTCTCGTTGGAGGGAAACACCTCCAGGGTATCTCCCCGCATCCGAAAGGTATTCCGGATGAAATTCATGTCATTGCGGTTGTAGCTGACATCGATCAGTCGCCTGGCCAGGTCGTCCCGCTCCATTTGCATACCGGGACGCAGGGCCATCACCTGGGCGGCATATTCCTCCGGAGGACCCAGGGAGTAGATGCAGGACACACTGGCAACAATGATCACATCCCGCCGCTCAAACAGGGCGCTGGTTGCGCTGTGGCGCAGCTTGTCGATTTCGTCGTTTATCGAGGAATCCTTTTCTATATACATGTCCTTGCCGGGGATATATGCCTCCGGCTGATAGTAGTCATAGTAGGACACGAAATACTCCACCGCGTTATGAGGAAAAAATTCCCGAAACTCGCTACACAGCTGCGCCGCCAGGGTCTTGTTATGGGCAAGAACCAAGGTGGGCCGGTTCATTCTGGCAATTACGTTTGCCATGGTAAAGGTTTTGCCGGATCCGGTAACGCCCATAAGCACCTGATCCTTCATGCCGCACTCCAGTCCATGTACCAGACTGTCGATGGCTTGGGGCTGATCGCCGGTAGGCTGATACGAGGAAACAAGTTCAAAATGGTCCATTGGGCCACCTCCCTTGGAAAAAGATAAAGTTAGTATACCACGGTTTTAGCCAAAAAGAAAGAGGAGATGCCTGGAAAAACCAGGCACCGTTTGAAAAAGGCTCAGATACAGCAGACTACCCCGCAGTCGGCGTTGCCGACAGCACCCCAGCGTCTCGAAGCGACTCTGGAGGAGTCGCCTCGCTTGCCGCCCCACAGGGGAACCATAAAGTTTGAACATGCTGCACGTCGGCTCCCCTTAAAAAGGGGCCCCATTTTGTTTGCCGGCCACGCAGAGGAGCCCCCTTAACAGGGGAGCCATAGTGCGTGCGCTTCGCGGGCTCCCGCATCAGAGGGTACTATAAAGCCTTTCTTTGTAAAGAGAAACCAATAGTAAAAAAGCCCCCCTCGTTCGAGGGGGGCTGCGGCCCCAGGGCGAGGGGAGGAATTTTGGGCTGTGGGTATTTAGATGTCGATAATACCGAACACATCCAGCACAGAGGATAAAAAGATCAGCAGAGTAAATACCGGTGCAATATATTTAATCATAACAGTAAAGAGGGTCTTTCTCTTGAAGGGACCGCTCTGCTCCATTTCTTCGATCAGGGTTTTGGGCTTCAGGAAATACCCGACAAAAAGGCAGGTGGCAAATGCAACCAGCGGCATAATCACACTGTTGCTGATAAAATCGAAGAAATCCAAAAACTGCATGCCGATGATCCGAACGCCGTCCCACGCACTGTATCCCAGACAGGACAGAAGTCCCAGGACCACACAGATGCCAAACACCAAAAGACATGCCGGCCGCCGGCCGATCCCCATTTTGTCCCGGAAAATAGAGACGATGGTTTCCATAAGGGAAATGGCGGAGGTCAGCGCAGCGAACAACACCATAATAAAGAACGCCGCGCCGATCAACGTACCGCCAGGCATAGAATCAAAAATTTTAGGCAGCGTGACGAACATCAGGCCAGGCCCCTGTCCCAGCGCAGCCTCGTCTCCTCCGGAGAAGGCGAACACCGCCGGAATGATCATCAGTCCTGCAAGAAACGCGACGCCTGTATCGAACAGTTCGATCTGTCTTGCTGACTTTTCCACCCGGATATCCTTTTTCATATAGGATCCGAAGGTAATCATGATGCCCATGGCCAGAGACATGGAGTAGAACAATTGCCCCATGGCGGCAACCACTGTCATAATGGAAAACTTGGAAAAGTCCGGCCGCAGATAATATATAACGCCGTCCATCGCGCCGTCCATTGTGCAGATGGTGTAAATGCTGATGCCGAGGATCAGCGCGATCAGTACCGGCATCATGATTTTACTGACCTTTTCAATGCCTTTTTCCACGCCGAACAAAACAATAACTGCTGTTATCCCCATGAAAATCAAAAACCAAACGATGGGTTCTGCCGTTTTACTGATATAGGATCCGAAATAGGCATCGTTTGCCATAGCCGCGCCCTGCCCCGTGAAAAAGCCGGCCAGATATTTCATTACCCATCCGCCGATTACAGAATAGTAAGGCAGAATGATCATGGGCACTGCAGAGGCAATATATCCTAAGAAGGAAAAGCGCTTGTTCAGCGATTGAAACGCGCCAATGGCACTCAGCCGTGTTTTTCTGCCCAGAGAAATTTCGGCAATCATCAGAGAAAACCCAAAGGTGGTGGCCAGCAAAATGTAGACCAGCAGAAAAATTCCGCCGCCGTACTTTGCTGCAAGATACGGAAACCGCCATATATTCCCAAGTCCCACAGCAGAGCCTGCCGCTGCCAATACAAATCCGATCTTCCCGGAGAATGAACTTCTCTTATGTTCCACAGGTTGTCCCTCCTGGTATGTTTTATAAAAGCGGTCCCAAGGGGCCGCCGATGCGAATACGTATTTATTATACACGTATTCGCAAAAAAACACAACCTTTAATTGCAATCTTACGGATAAATTACGTAACCCTGTTACTGTAGGGGACGTAAGGGGAGTTTGTTTGCCCTCCCCCACGGCTTTTTACTTTCGAGCATCCCTCTGTGTTACGTGGGCGTCTCCGGCAAGCCGCGGCGAAATGCTCTAAGCGGAGGCTCAGCTTCGCTTTCTGCAGCACGCTTTTAGTAATGGCTCGCGCAGCATCCCCGGACCTTCCTCTATCGAAAGAAAAAGCCTTCCTGGCCGGGAAGGCTTTTTCTATATACCTGTGAGGTGAAACAATGCGGCCGCTTACAGCTGCAGCCAGGACATAAGTCCGCTGATCCCCAGCATTAGCAGCCATCCTGTACCCCAAAGGACTGCTGCCTGTACACAGGTGATCGACGCACTTTTCAATGTCTTTTTCATGCTATACCTCCGTTTCTCCCCGCCGGGCAGAATGTTTTTTCCCTATGGCTATATTGTATACCTGTGCTTGTCCCAAAAACCGGACGTCCCAGAAAGCGATTCTGGATTTATTTCAGATCGGAAGTCCGATAAATGGGACACAGGGGTTTACAAAAGAGAGAGGCATATGTTACAATAAATCAACGAAAGGGGGGATATGTATGGCAAAGGGTGCTGACCAGAAACTGAAGCTTTTATATCTGCTCAAAATCCTCCTGCGGGAAACAGATCCGGAGCATACGCTGTCCATGGCTGAAATCTTGGATCGGCTGGAGCAGCAGGGCCTTACAGCGGAACGTAAGTCGATCTACGACGACTTTGCAGCGTTGGAACGATTCGGCTATCCGGTAGAACGCCGGCGGGAAGAAAACAACGGGGTTGGCTATTATCTGGAAGCCAGAGAGTTTGAACTTCCGGAACTGAAGCTTTTGGTTGATGCAGTGCAGTCCTCCAATTTTATTACCCGGCAAAAAAGCCGGGCCCTGATTGAAAAGCTGTCCGGTCTGACCAGTTGTTGGGAAGCCCAAACTCTCCAGCGGCAGGTCCATATTTCCGACCGGGTGAAAACGATGAACGAATCGATATATTACAATGTAGATGAGATTCACACAGCGATTTTGCATAACACCCGGATCACCTTCCAATATTTTGATTGGACGCCGGAAAAAGAAAAACAGCTCCGCCGGGGCGGAGCGCTGTACTGTGTCAGTCCTTGGGCGCTGACCTGGAGCGAGGGAAATTACTACCTGGTAGCCTTTGACGGGGAATACGGGGACATCAAACATTTTCGTGTTGACAAAATGCTTCATATCGCTGCAACAGACCAAAAGCGGGAAGGACAGGGAAAATTTCGGCAGTTCGATATGGCCCGGTATTCCCAGAAGGTGTTCGGCATGTTTGGGGGCCGGGAAGAAACGGTGACTCTGGAATGTGAAAAAGAGCTGGCAGGCGTGATCATAGACCGGTTTGGACGGGATGTGACGCTTTTTCCCAGAGGAGACACCTTTTTGGTATCCGTGAGCGTCATGGTCAGCAACAACTTTTTTTCCTGGGTGTTTCAATTTGGAAACAGAATGCGCATCGTCGCGCCCAGCGGAGTAGTGCAGGAGATGAAAACGCTGCTTGCAGAGGCTTTGGAGGCATACGAATGAAAAACACAACGCTTTGTTATATCTGCCGCCCGGGAGCGGACGGAGATGAATACCTGATGCTGTACCGCAATAAAAAGGAAAATGATCTCAACGAAGGCAAATGGGTCGGCGTAGGCGGCAAATTTGAAGCGGGAGAATCCCCGGAGGAGTGTCTTTATCGGGAGGTACTGGAGGAGACCGGTTTGACTCTCACCCAGCATTTTCTGCGGGGGATCATCACCTTTGTATCTGACGTATGGGGAACAGAATATATGTTTCTGTATACAGCCGCTGCCCAGGGGGAGATCATCGACTGCCCGGAAGGGGAGCTTCGGTGGATTCCCCGCAGGGACGTGCTGTCTCTTCCCCTGTGGGAAGGAGACGAAATATTTTTGTCCCTGATCGCCGGGGATGCGCCCTTTTTCTCTCTGAAGCTATCTTACCAAGGGGATACGCTGATTCAGGCAGTACTGGATGGACAGGAAATGGTACTGTCATGAAGGATCATGTCTGGAATCCCTGGCATGGCTGCATCCAGTGGTCCCGGGGATGCCAAAACTGCTATGTATACCGGCGGGATGCGTCTGTGGGGCGGGACGCCTCTCAGGTGAGGCGGACGAAAGCTTTTGCCTATCCACTGGAAAAAGATCGCAGCGGCGCTTATAAGGTTTTGCCCGGCGCGTCGGTATACTGCTGTATGACCAGCGATTTTTTTCTAAAGGAAGCGGACCCGTGGCGCGAGGGGGCTTGGGACATTATCCGAATCCGGTCTGATGTACATTTTACGATCATTACCAAACGGATCACCCGATTTCTCCAGTGCATTCCTGGGGATTGGGGAGTGGGATGGCCAAATGTGCGCATTTGCTGTACCGTGGAGGATCAGCAGGCTGCAGAGGAGCGGCTGCCTGTATTTTTGTCCCTTCCCATTCGGGAGCGGGCGATTATTTGTGAGCCGCTGCTGTCTCCCATACATATGGAGTCCTGGCTGGGTCCGGATATTGCACAGGTCGTGGCTGGCGGGGAAAGCGGGCCGGGAGCGCGTCCATGCAATTTTGACTGGATTTTGGATATTCGTCGCCAATGCGTAGAGGCAGGCACCTCCTTCTGGTTTAAGCAGACGGGAGCCAGACTCATTAAGGACGGGCGACTGTACCAAATCCGGCGGTCACACCAGCATAGTCAGGCACAGCGTGCGGGGATCGATTTCATCCCTCATCGCTGGGAGGGCTCTACGTAGCGCCCCATTTTTTCCAAGAGGAAAAGAAACAGGTTCTTTTCTGCCTTCCGTTAGCAGGGGGAACGGTGGTACTTTTTTCCAAAGCAAAATGGTACTTTGCTGCGCAAAGTACACGTACCCCAAAATGCTTTTTGCGGATCGCA
>CANQWE010000035.1 GCA_947627475.1 uncultured Clostridia bacterium | reverse complement strand
ATCAAATACCAACGTGCAAAGAAGCCCGTTTTTCATATTGTTGCTGGTCATATCGGTATATTGCGCCGTATAAAAGAAGGGATTTTCTTTCGGAGGGGTGGTAGTCCAGCATTCGCTGTCCGTCCACACGTCGCCGTTGATCCGTTCCGTAGGCGCCAGCGCTGCTTCGTTATAGTGGAAAATCATCCGCATGGAATAGATGCCGGGATTGTTTTCCAGCTTTACCGTTACAATAAGCTGTCCATCCTGTTTGGTGCTTTCCAAAAGGACATAGCAGGAATCGGGAAGCATGGGCTCGTCCGCAGCGACCTTATATGTATCACCGCAAAGGCTGCAGGTGTAAACAATTTGCTCCTTCTCAATACAGGTAGCCGCTTTAACCGTTTGCTCGTAAACATGCGTGCAGTCTGCCGCAAAAACCGGCCCGACCACGGAACCCGCCAGGAGCATGGCTATAGAAAGCATCACGGCCAAGAGAGATTTGGGACGCATAGGTGTCATCCTTTCGTTTTATAGTATCTGCATTTATAATACTATCACATTTTTTATGGCTTTGCAAGACGGGAAAACACACATTTGCACAGCAGCATAATTGACAAATCGTATAACATATGATAACATAGGGTCAACATAAATATTATCCAGTAAAGGACCGGGCGGCGCCCGGATATGGTGACAAATCGTGGCTGGCAAAGTCAGAGCGGGAATCGTTGGCGCAACAGGGATGGTAGGGCAGCGATTCATTACGCTTTTGGAAAATCATCCCTATTTTGAAGTAACAGCTCTTGCTGCAAGCGCACGGAGCGCAGGTGTAAAATACGCGGATGCGGTGGGGGAGCGGTGGAAGCTGTCCTGCGAAATTCCGGCCTATGCCCGGGATATGGTGGTGATGAATGCCTCCGACATTGCTGCTATGAAAGAAAAAGTAGACTTTATTTTTTGCGCGGTAGATATGAAAAAAGACGCGGTTATTGCAATGGAGGAAGCCTACGCAAAGGCGGAGCTGCCTGTTGTGTCCAACAACAGCGCCAACCGGTGGACGCCGGATGTGCCCATGCTGATCCCGGAAATCAACGACGCCCATGCAGCAGTCATTGCCGATCAGAGAAAGCGGCTGGGAACAGGGCGCGGCTTTATTGCAGTAAAACCCAACTGCTCTATTCAGAGCTATGTGCCTATGCTCACGCCTCTGCGTAAATTTGGCGTGCGCCAGGTAGTGGTCAGTACCTATCAGGCCATCAGCGGCGCCGGAAAAACCTTCCGGGAGATGCCGGAGATCGTGGACAACGTAATCCCCTATATTGGCGGCGAGGAAGAAAAAAGTGAACGGGAGCCCCTGCGTATTTGGGGCGAATACAAAGACGGCGTGATTGTTCCTGCCCAGGATACGATCATCACCAGCCAGTGTATTCGGGTACCTGTTTTGGACGGCCACATGGCTACGGTATTTGTAAACTTTGAAAAAAAGCCTACCAAGGAGCAAATCCTCTCCGAGTGGAAGGCATTTAAGGGATTGCCTCAGACAATGGGCCTGCCCCATGCGCCGGAGCAGTTTATTACATATTTTGAAGAAGACAACCGTCCCCAGACCCATCTGGACAGAGATATTTGCGGCGGTATGGGTGTCAGCGCCGGAAGACTGCGGGAGGATACGCTCTTCGACTGGAAATTTGTAGGGCTTTCCCACAACACCCTGCGGGGGGCTGCAGGCGGCGCGCTGCTTTCTGCGGAGCTGCTTTATAAGCTGGGATATCTGGACGTTTAATCAAAAGCAAGTAGAAAGGATAAAAAAATGCTTTGTAATACAATTTATTTACGTGAAGGGGACGAAAACGTACGTCTGTGTACGTATGTCTGTAAATATGAAGGGGACATGTGTGTCCGTCCCAGAGACGCAGTGCTCGTTCTTCCGGGCGGGGGATACGAGTTTCTTTCGGAGAGAGAAGCCGAGCCAGTAGCAAAAAAATTCCTTGCTGCAGGCTACAACGCATTTGTGCTGTATTATTCTATCGGTAAATATGCAAAATATCCCCGTCCTCTGGTAGATGTTTCCATGGCCATCTGCCATATCCGGGAAAACGCAGAGAAGTACAATATCAATCCTGATCGGATCTTTGTTTGCGGTTTTTCCGCAGGTGGACATTTATCTGCTGCGATCGGTACCCTGTGGGACAGAGACTATGCAAAAGCTTCGCCGGATATGCCCTTTGGCATGAACAAGCCCCGTGGTGTAATCGTATCATATCCTGTCATCAGCATGGGAAAATATACTCACGAATCCTCTCGAAGAACGATCATAGGCGATGGAGCAGATGCAGAAATGTGGGAAAAAGAGTGCTCCTTGGAATTGCAAGTTGGCGAAAATACAGTGCCTGCGTTTATTTGGCAGACCCAGAACGATGATTGCGTATCAGTTCAAAATTCTATGATGTATGCGCAAGCGCTGATTGATCACAACATCCCGGTTGAACTCCATATATATCCCAAGGGACCGCATGGCGCCTCTGTTGTTATGGAAGAAACCGCACAGGCAAACCCTGCCAGCCTTGATCCTCATATAGGCGGTTGGGTAAAAGCGGCGCTGGAGTGGCTGCAGATCACGTAATATAAAAAAGAGCGCTTTTGGGGCGCCATCCTTTCGGATGGCGCCCCAAAAGCTTTTCCTTCGACCAAGGTTCAAAAGGATATCCGTTTAGTGAAGAACGGACAAAGTCGTTTGGCAATACAGTTTTCAAGGCTGATACCAAACGATTATAGAATTCAATAATATTACGCATTTTATGTGCATTCCTATCGGAAAGGTATTTCTTCAATTGTGCCGACCAAAAATCACGTGCGCCGCGGCAGGCATCGAGCAGATGCGATAAAAAAATAATACCGTTTCCGGTAGCGCCAAACTGCGTAATAGCAGCAAACCCAGTGTCATTGCATCGTAAACCGTCTATCATTATACCATATGCGGATATACCGACAATATATGCACCATCGCGGCGAGGCTTGGCCGTATAGAGACGCAAAGCGGTTTTGAGAGATACCTTTAGTGCATCGTTCCAAGGCAATGGAGTTGCCCGATTTTGCAGAAAATATATTCTGCCGGGATCAGCGTCAGGGTATTTATAGCTTAAAAATATTGGTTTTCTATAAAAATATCCTTTTCACCGGATTTCAAATAGTCAAAATAGCTGCGTCCATAAAACTTGTCGTCCCCGATGTAACCGTAAAGAACGCCCATTCCATTTCTACTCTCGGTTCAATTATCATAACCGGCATCCCACGCCTAATGGTTTCTTTTAGCTTACAGTCTCTGTTGTCTGCGGTAAAGTGTCTGCGCTCGACTCCTACCGCATGTTCAAGTATGATACTGGGGTCGTATTCAAATTACGGCATGGTTGACGAGGGACACCAATTCGGTTTCATGGCGAAGAAGTAGTATGCGTCCGAAAGCCCCATGATTTCCGAATAGGTTATATTTACACCGATTGCATTCAATCAGAGCTTAATTGAACCGGCCCAGGTACAATCGCGAAACTGACCAAATTGCAGCGGCGGCAACCCATTGATATAGTGCCCTCCCAGATATAACTTAACAGGGTATGGTTGGGAAGCTAAAAGCGAATCTATGGATTCTCCTAACCGTTTTGCAAGATCTGGTAATAAAATTGTTTCCGGGAGATCTTTTCCCGTTTCCCATTTTAAAACTGCTTGTGGGGAAACATAAAGAAGTTCCGCAAGCTTTTCTCCAGTCAAACCACGTTTTTTCCGAAGCGTTGCAATTCGTTCACCAACTTTTTTCATATCGATTATAATAATCACCATTCCTTTCCATGCATATACGCCGGCTTAAGGCTTGACGCTTCCCGGCAAAATCACAAATAAATTGGAAAAAGATAAACGTTTCTGTATCTTTCTCTAAAGTTTCACCTGTTACCCGACAGCATTATTTGACTATATTATCTTTTATTTGAAATCTATACAATATAATTTAAGGCGTTATCAACTTTAGGTTGATGACAGTACATATGGTTTAATTTACTTTATCATAAGAATTGCTATTGTTAGCCAAATAAAAACTTTATAACGCTTCCAAAATCGTTCTTTTCTTACCAATTTCTCTTTTGGAAAGCGCCTGGGTTCCTGGTCCAAGTGTAACAGTACGTCGGATGGAGGCCCTAGGTACAGGCATATATTCTTGCATTTTTTTATAGTTTATCGTATAATAACCACAGAGAACGGATATGGGCAGCTTAGCAGAAATGCCCCTGCCGGCATTTATAATATCCTGTAAAAAACGGAAGGAGGAATTTGGGTGGCAAATTTTACATCAAAGGCAATCAAAGCATCCTTTTTAAAGCTGCTGAACGAAAAACCTATGAATAAAATTAGCGTACGCGATATCGTAGAGGATTGCGGGATCAATCGAAATTCCTTTTATTATCACTTTCAGGATATCCCATCCCTGCTGGAAGAAATGATTCGGGATAAAACGCAAGAAATTATAAACGCATATCCCACCATCACCACATTGGACGAATGCTTTCATACCGCATTCGCGTTTGCTCTGGAGAACAAAAAAGCTGCCTATCATATCTATCATTCCGTTAGTCGCGACATTTTTGAGCGGGAATTGTTTCAGCTGTGCGATTACACTGTGCGCACATACATAAGCACCGCCTTTCCAAAAAACAACATGAACGCAGCAGATCAAAACATTCTGCAGCGTTTCATCAAATGTGAAATGTTTGGAATTATCATTGAATGGCTGCAAGAAGGGATGAAACCGGATGCGCTTCATGACCTGCTCCGTATCACAGAGCTGTGCAGCGGATTTTCGGATGAACTGATCCGCCGAAGCAATAAATCATAAAATATTTTTAAGCAGTCGCTGTTTGTGCAAGCAGCGGCTGCTGTCTGTTTTTTAGACAATTCCACATGAAATGTATACTTTTCGGTCATTCCCCTTGGGCTGACCGTTTTCTTTTTCCCCCGCGCTGCTATACTTGACACAAAGGAAATGATACGAAGGGAGGCTTTGTATGCGTACACGCTCTGTTATCCCAATGAGAGCCGCCAAAATCGGTTACATTGTTATTTCCGCGGCACTCTGCATTCTTGGGATTATTTTGATCGTCCTGCCAAAGGTTTCTGCTTCACTTCTTGGTGTAATCTGCGGCATTTTGCTCATCGCATTCGGCTGCGTACGGCTGACAGGATATTTTTCCAAAGATTTGTACCGCCTCGCGTTTCAGTATGATTTGAGTTTTGGTATTCTGCTGATCGTTTTAGGTATCATTATGCTGATACATCCCCAGGGGCTGATGACTTTCATCTGTGTTTCATTGGGATTGTTTATCCTGGCGGACGGACTTTTTAAAATGCAAATCGCTGTGGAAGCAGGAAAGTTCGGTATCCGGACCTGGTGGGTGATCCTGGGCTTAGCGGTTCTTACAGGGATCTGGGGACTGATTTTACTGCTGCGACCCGGGGAAGGCAGCCGCCTTTTAATGATCCTGCTGGGTATTACCCTTCTGTCGGAGGGAATTCTGAATTTCAGCACGGTAATCACAGCAGTCAAAATTATTCGGCATCAGCAGCCCGATACCATAGAAGTCAAATGGCAGGAAAAAAAATGAAAACGAAAATTGTACAAATTTCCTGCTCCAACTTTTTGCAAAACATAAAGCGGGAGCGGATCAGGAAGAAAGAGAGGACTGAGTCGCGATGCATTTTCCCAAAGCGGTAGTAAAGTACCGCGCTTTGATTATTATTCTTGCCGTACTGCTAATGATCCCTTCTATACTGGGTATGGCAGCCACAAGAATTAACTACGACATGCTGGACTACCTGCCGGATGACATGGATACGGTAATCGGACAAAACGAACTCCTTGCGGATTTCGGCAAAGGCGCGTTTTCTCTGATCATTGTAGAAGATATGCCGGACAAGGATACTGCCGCACTTTGTGACCAAATCCGGAAAATCGATCATGTGGAAACCGTTTTGTGGTATTCTACGCTTGCCGATATTTCCATGCCTATGGAAATATTGCCCGATGCAGTTTACGACGCGTTCAATACCGATCATTCCACCATGCTGGCCGTTTTCTTTGACAGCGCCACCTCGGCCGACGTGACAATGGATGCGATCCGGGAAATCCGCTCCACCTGCGGCAAACAGTGCTTTATATCCGGCATGTCGGCGCTGGTTACAGATCTGAAGGACCTGTGTGAAACAGAAGAGCCGATCTATGTAGGGCTTGCCGTTATCCTGGCAACTGCCGCTATGCTGCTGTTTTTGGATAGCTGGCTGGTACCGTTTATTTTTCTTGCCTCCATCGGCATGATGATTTTGCTCAACATGGGTACAAATTACTTTCTTGGAGAGATTTCTTACATAACAAAGGCCCTCTCCGCCGTTTTACAGCTTGCGGTCACGATGGACTACTCCATTTTCTTATGGCACAGCTACAATGAGCAAAGGACAAAATACCAGGATCACAAGGAAGCCATGGCCGTGGCTATTCACGAAACGCTTGCTTCTGTGGTGGGCAGTTCCATTACAACGGTGGCAGGATTTGCGGCTCTCTGCTTTATGTCCTTTACCCTGGGGCGCGACCTAGGCATTGTCATGGCGAAAGGCGTAATTTTCGGCGTAATCGGCTGTGTGACCGTGCTTCCCGCACTGATCCTTATTTTCGACACCCCGCTGCAGAAGACAAGGCACAAATCGCTGATTCCAAATATGACAAAGGCCGCACGGTACATCACAAAAGGATTCCCGATTTTTCTTTTGATCTTTGCCTTGCTGATCCCTCCTGCATATTACGGCTACAGCAAAACAAACGACGAAGTATATTACGACATGGGGGAGTGTCTACCCCAGGATATGGAGTATGTTATTGCAAACACGCGGCTTTCAGAAGACTTTCACATAGCGTCTACTCACATGGTTTTGGTAAGCGCCAGTCTTCCTGCTTCATCGGTTCGAAATATGATTGAGGAAATGGAGGGGGTAGACGGGGTGCAATACGTACTGGGCCTGGAATCGGTGCTGGGAAGTCTGGTCCCGGAGGAAATGCTGCCAGACAGTGTTCGGGAGGTTTTAGAAAGCGACAAGTGGGAGCTGCTTATGATCAACTCCGAATACGATGTAGCCAGCGATCTTGTAAATGAACAGATCACCAACCTCAACACGATCTTGAAAAAATATGATTCTGCAGGCATGCTGATCGGGGAAGCCCCCTGCATGAAGGATATGATTGAGACCACCGGCCACGACTTTCAGGTAGTCAACGCAATATCCATCATCGCAATCTTTGTGATAATCGCCCTGGTGGAAAAGAGCATCTCCCTGCCCTTTATTCTGATCGCGGTAATTGAGCTTGCCATCTTTATCAATTTGGGGCTGCCCCACTATTTCGGCCAATCCCTGCCATTCATTGCTCCAATCTGCATCAGCACCATTCAGCTGGGGGCAACGGTGGACTATGCGATTCTCATGACCACCCGATACAAGGCGGAACGTGCACTGGGAAATGACAAGCGCCGCAGCATCTCCACCGCTCTCGCCGCTTCGATCCCCTCTATCATTGTATCCGGCATGGGGCTGTTTGCAGCCACCTTTGGCGTCGCCATATATTCGGATATCGACATTATCCGTTCCATGTGCATGCTGATGGCACGGGGCGCCGTCGTCAGCACGATTTGTGTCATCTTCCTTTTGCCCGCGCTCCTTATGTTATGTGACAGACTTATCTGTAAAACCACCCTTGGAATGAAGAAAAACAAAAATAAGAACTCGGAGGTAATATAATCTATGAAAAGCACGCGAACAAAATTTCTTGCACTGTTTCTGTGCGCAGTGCTGCTGATCGGCGGATCCGCAGGGGTAACCGCATATGCTATAAGCGACCGTAGGGAGACCCAGGAAGAAAAATCCGAAGCTGCACCCATAGAGGTACAGGAGTCGGATGTGCTGGTAAAAGATGAAAGCGTCTATGTCCTTGCAGGCGCCGACGGCACCGTGCAAAAAATCATTGTCAGCGACTGGATCAAAAACGCAATGGGCAGCACCTCTATTTCCGACCTATCAGAGTTGGAAAACATAGAAAATGTGAAGGGTAACGAAGCCTATACCATGGGCGGTGACCACATGCGAATATGGGACGCACAGGGCAACGACATATACTATCAGGGGAATATAGAAAAAGAGCTGCCTGTAACCCTGTCCGTTTCCTATAAGCTGGACGGAAAAACCATCTCTTCAGAAAAACTTGCCGGGCAAAGCGGTAAAGTCACCATTCGCTTTGACTTTACAAACAACCAATATGAAACTGTGTCCATAGATGGAAAAGAAGAAAAAATCTACGTTCCCTTTGCAATGCTGACAGGGATGCTGCTGGAAAACGACACGTTCAGGAATGTAGAAGTGTCCAGCGGAAAACTGATCAACGACGGCAGCCGAACCGCGATTATCGGACTGGCATTTCCTGGCCTGCAGAGCAATCTGAACATTGATACAGAAAAGCTTACCATTCCCGACCATATAGAAATTACAGCCGATGTCACAGAGTTTAAAATGACCAACACGGTTACGATTGCTACCAATGAAGTGTTTCAAAAGCTGAATACGGAAAAGTTTCATACGACAGACGATCTCGACGCCTCTCTCGCCCAACTGACAGATGCAATAGATCAGCTGACAAGCGGCTCCTCTGTGCTTTACGACGGGCTGTGTACCTTGCTGGAAAAATCCAACGAATTGGTTGCCGGAATCGACAAACTGACTGACGGCGCGGCCCAGCTAACTGACGGAGCGAAAAGCCTTGATACGGGAGTGGCGGAGCTGGCCGGCGGCGCACAGGAGCTGGCGGCAGGACTTGGCCAGCTGACGGAAAACAGCGATGATTTAAATAAAGGCGCCGGACAGATTTTTACCTCTTTGCTGCAAATGGCAGATACCCAGCTTGCACAGGCAGGGCTGTCCGTTCCCAAACTGACCATTGAAAATTATGCACAAGTACTAAGCAATGTCATTGCTTCTCTGGATTCTGACAAAATTGCAGAAAAGGCCCGAGAGACAGCGCAGCAGGCAGTAAGGGATGCCGTGAACGCGCAGAAAGATACCATACAGGCCGCTGTTGCTTCTGCGGTACAGGAAGAGGTAACGGCAAAGGTAGCAGCCGCTGTCCGCTCCAACGTAGAAACCCAGGTACTTGCCACAGCAGGTATGACAAAGGAGCAGTATGACGCCAGTGTCGCAGCCGGGAAAATTTCCGGAGAGCAGCAAGAGCAGATCTTCACTGCCATCGAGACACAGATGGGGAGTGACGCGGTGCGCGCCTCTATTGACACAAATGTCAGTGGGCAGATGCAGTCTGCGGACATCCAGTCTTTGATCGCATCCAAAACAGAAGAACAGATTGCACAACTCATTCAAGAAAAAATGGATACCCCCGAGATACAGGCACAAATTACCGCAGCACTGGAAAAGGCCGAGTCCGGCACGGCCAGCATCCGCACTCTCAAGGAGCAGCTTGACAGCTATAATGTCTTCTACACGGGTCTGGGCAAATATACCTCGGGTGTGGACGGGGCAAAAGACGGCGCAGCGAAGCTGTACGCGGGAGCCGGCCAGCTAAAAGCAGGATCAGCCCAACTATATACAGGCGTAAACGAACTGTACAACGGAATATTGACAATAAAAAATGGTGCGCCTGCCCTCATTTCCGGCGTCACACAGCTGCGCGACGGCGCAGCGAAGCTGTCTGACGGGCTGGAGGCCTTCAATAAAGAAGGGGCAGAAAAGCTGATTGACGCAGTAGACGGGGATCTGGGCGGATTGCTTACAAGGATCAAAGCCACTGTAGATGTATCCAAGAATTATAAGTCCTTCTCCGGGCTTTCTGACGATATGGAAGGGCAGGTAAAATTTATCTACCGTACTGAATCTATCGGATAACAGCCTGTCTTGCTGTAAAAACACACATCCAAGGATGTGTGTTTTTTTCATAGAATACAGGGGATACCCCCACATTAACGTATTCGAAGGGTCCCGTATATATTTTTACGTGCTGTTATTATCATAGGTAGCCAGAAGATTGCCTTTCCTCCAACTATCTATCTGTAATGGCGCGTTTTTTGAAAAATAGTAGGCAAATAATAAAAAACATGATATAATAAATTTATATGCAAAAAAAGAACATCCATTTCAATCCGCAATTTATGCCCGCAACTTTGCACTATACGGAAAGTCTTTTTCTTTTCAGGAGGGCTTTATGAAAATACGGCACGACTTTCATATCCATACCAGCCTGTCACTTTGCGCAGATGAATCGGCAACTGTCGAAAATTATGTAAAAACCGCACGGGACCTGGGGCTTACCCATCTGGGTTTTTCCAATCACTTTTGGGATGAAAAAATAAAAACGGATATGCCCTTTTATATTCCGCAAAATCTTTCCCATCTGCTCCTGCTAAAGCCGGAGCTTGCCCGCTGCAGCGATCCCAGTATAAAGCTGTATTTCGGCTGTGAGACGGAGTATGATCCTGTCCGCCGGGACGTAGCAATTACGGAAGAAACTGCCCAGCAATTCGATTTTATCTTGGTCCCAAATTCGCATACCCATATCGTTATGCCAAACGAATATTACCAGCCATATCAAAAACACGTGGATTTTATGATCCGCGCCTATGAAGATATTTTGAACAGCCCTGTAAGCCGGTACATCACCGCAATTGCCCATCCCTTTGAAGCAGTGGGATGCCCCTATGATTATACGATTTTGATAGACAGGATTACCGATGATTGCTTCAAACGGCTGTTTAGTCAAACGGCCGAAAAAGGGATCGCCATTGAAATCAATGTAGACTCCATGCATGATAAAACAGACGCCCAAATCGCGTCCTGCGCTCAAATGCGTATGTTTCAAATTGCCAAGGAATGCGGCTGTAAATTTCTATTTGGCAGCGACGCCCACAACAATAAAGCCCACAGCTCCTATGCCCACGCAGACCTTGTTGCATCGCTGCTGGAATTGAATGAACAGCACATTTTAGGTATGGCACTTTCGTGATCTACAAATCAATCAAAGGAACAGATATATTTATGAAAGAAAAATTACAGCCCGTCTCAAACATACACCTGCAAATGCAGGACGCCGCAGGAAAATTGACGGAAGGCATAATAGACAACTGGCTCCTTGGAATCCGGGAATCCAATCCGGCCATTCTCGACATGCTGAAGTTTCCGGACAAAAAACCGAGTCGCAAACTGCTTCCCTGGTCGGGAGAATTTGCAGGAAAATATGTTACCTGCTCTGCGCTCCTCTACCGCCTGACAAAAAATGCGAAATTGTATACATACTTAAAGTCCTTTATCGATCAGTTGGTCGCGCTGCAGAAGGAAAACGGATACCTGGGCTGCTGGCCCTCCGACTGCCAGCTGTCCGGTACCTCCTCCAGAGAAAAAAGCGGGGACGAGGAGCCGTACAACACCTGGGACGGATGGGCCCACTATCACATTATGTATGGACTGCTGCTGTGGTATCAGGAAACAGGAGACCGGGTAGCCTGGGACTGCGTGATAAAAGCCGCCGATTTGTGTCTGAAAACCTTTTATACTCCATCCACCGGCAGCCGGCGGCTGTACGATATGGGCGAAACAGAAATGAATTATGCTCTTGGCCATGTGTTTGCCCTTTTGTACCGGGAGACGAAGGAGCAAAAGTATCTGGATTTTGCGCTGGAGGTAGTCCGGGACTTTGCCGCTCCCGGCTGCGGAGATTATTATCGTCTGGCCCTGGCGGGTCAGGAATATTACAAAACGCCCAAGCCCCGGTGGGAAAGTCTGCACGCCATCATGGCTCTCTCCCAGCTGTATTACTGTACCGGCGAGGCCTCCTACAAAAAGGCGTTTACCCAGATTTGGCGCAGCATCACCCACACGGATGTCCACAATACCGGGGGATTTTCCACCGGAGAGCAGGCCATCGGTAACCCTTACGAAAACGGTGCAATCGAAACCTGCTGCACGGTTGCCTACATGGCGCTGACAGTAGAAATGCTGCAGCTTACCGGCGACTGCACGGCGGCAGACGCGCTGGAGCTGTCTACCTATAATGCTGGATTAGGCAGCTTTTCCCCTACCGGAAGATGGTCCACTTACAACACCCCCATGGAGGGAGACAAAAAGGCAAATTATTGGGAGATCGGATTCCAATGCCGGCCCGGCAGCCCCGATCTGAACTGCTGCTCCGTAAACGCGCCGCGGATGCTGGGCGAGCTTGCCCGCTGGGCTTATATGACAGACGGGCAGGCGCTTTATGTGAATTATTACGGCGCAGGACAGGGTGAAGTGCAGCTTGGAAGCAGCAAAATCCATATCTGCCAGCAGACGCAGTATCCCTATGCAGGGAAGGTCAGCATCCGGTTATCCGGCTTGGAGGGCGCGGTACACAAGGTGTTTCTCCGTATTCCCTTCTGGTCTGAAAAAACCAAAGTGCAGGTCAATGACCGTATCCCCGAAGAAGCACATCCCGGATATTTCCCGTTAGAGCGGGAGTGGACCGACGGGGACACCATTGTCCTTGATTTCGATATGGCCCTGCGCGTTGCCCCAGGGGAAATGGGATACGCTGGGAAATGTTCCCTTTACCGGGGCCCGCTGCTTTTGGCATACGACAGTTTCTACTGCGAGGAGCAAATGGACGACACTCCGCCCCAGCTCTCCTTAAAAAAGCTGCAGTTTGTACAGACAGAACCCGCTTATCTTAGCGGCAGACTATTTTACTTAAAAAATGGCAATAAGCCATTGATTTTATGCGACATGCAGGCCGCCGGCACCAGCGGCACGTCTTACACTACTTGGCTGCCGTCCGATGGGATCGATCAGACAGCAGGCCGCAAAAACATAACCCGCAGCTATAGGCTTGGCTGAAATCGGAAAGATCCCTTCTTCTGGGCATCAATATATAAAAAAGCGTGAGAGAAAGAAAGGAGCAGCCAATACTATGAGAAAAGCAGACGCAGAAATCGCATCCGTCATGGCAGAACGCTTTGGGCACGATACCCTGCTTTCTGTGGCCACCATGAATGGGGATCGTCCGGCTGTGCGCATTGTAAATGCATACTACGAGGACGGGGCCTTTTATTCGGTCACGCATGCGCTTTCCAACAAGATGCTGCAAATCCAGCAAAATTCCGCGGTTGCTGTTTGCGGTGAATGGTTTACCGCAAGCGGGATCGGCGAAAACATGGGGCATCCCCGGGACAAAAAAAACGCTGTCCTTGCTGCAAAGCTGCGGGAGGCTTTCGCTTCATGGTATTCCAACGGACACACCAACGAGGACGATCCGAACACCTGTATTTTGCGTGTGCGTCTGACAGAGGGGCTGCTGTTTCACCACGGTACCAGATATGATATTCATTTTGGCCCCGCGCAGGAAAAACCCGAATATAGATAGAGGAGGGGAAGATCCCCTCCTTTGTTTTCGGGTGCACAATACGATAGTAGCCGTCATATGATGCCTATAGGTGGTGATCATATGAATGAAAAAATCGGGCTGGTTCTGGGAGGCGGCGGCGGAAAAGGAGCCTACCAGGTCGGCGTGTGGCGGGCCCTGCGGGATGCAGGGTTTGACACAAAAATCAGCGCTGTAGCCGGCACGTCCATAGGCGCCTTAAACGGCGCCTTATTTTGTATGGGAAATTTGAAGCGGGCCGAAAAAATATGGTCCTCCATCAGTCCGGCCCAGGTGCTGACTCGTCAGGACATCCATGCGTGCTGCCAATCTCTTCTGCATTATGAAGAAGGCACCTGTGCAGAGGGATGGTTTTCCAACTCCGGTCTGAAAGAATTGATTCATTCTGCCGTAGACCCCCGCATTCTGAAAAACGGAGCACAGGATTTTTTCGTAACAGCGTCTAAACTCAAAAAGCGCTCTTATTTTTACAATTATGTAAAAACACATTCCCAAGAGAATATTCTCACCCGGGCAGCCTCCTTGCTAGCCATAAAGCTGTTTAAATATCAAACTACACCAGTTTATTTTGACATTCGAAAGCAAAAGACCAGGCTTATTACGGATATTCTCCTTGCCTCTTCTGCCATTCCGCTGATTTTCCCGGATATCACCATAGAAGGGGAAGTGTACATCGACGGCGGGATTGAAGACAATGTGCCTATTGGGCCCCTATATCAAAACGGCATCCGAAAACTCATCGTCGTCACCATGGAGGAACGGGACAAAACCTGCACGCAGTGCTTTTCTGATGCGCAGGTTGTACATATCAATTTAGCGGAAAGCGCGTTGCAAAACTTTACCGGCACCTTGGACTTCAATGCGGAAAATGCGAAGAAACGGATGGAGCAGGGATATTTGGATGGCAAGGCACATATCGGCTCCATGGAAAAGCTGTTTAGGTTATAAAAAAAACCAAAAAGGAAGGAATTGGGTTATCCTCCGCAAGGAAGTGAGCAATCGCGTCTGCAGAGAGGGCGAGCATCGTATTTCCCTAAAAATCCATAGAAAAGCACCCACGCAAGAAGGACAATGATAAACAGAAATATAATTTTTATATCTGATTTATAATAAAATCTATATTTGCTTCAATGGGTTTTGTTCCGTCAATTCTTAGGATAGGACAACTTAATAGCTGTATCCATTCTTCTACCGTACTGTCTGATCTAGATTTCACAAACTCAAAAAATTTTTCTTCCTGTTCATGCAAATCTCCACCTGGCAACATTCTATTGCCAAACTTCTGAAAAGAACGATTTTTAACTCGCTGTATTCGAACGTCCTTGGGAGCATCCATCATTATTACAAGCTGAAAAAAGGGATAAATTGCTTCTCCATAATCTCCTTTTACAGCAGCAAAAACAAAATTTTTATGTGCATTCATCTCATGAAAAAGCATTTTTTCAGCCTCCTCACGCGTGCGTGGAGAAGCATAGATATAATTGGGGTCTGTCTTAGGGAAAAATAGATCTTCATTGTCTATAAAATAAAAATCCAATTTCTCAGCAAGGGCTCTTCCCAATGTACTCTTTCCAACGCCATTTAAGCCGCATATCATAATTCCTGTTCCCATAAAGCTCACCGTTAACCGGATTTTTTGTTTTGCCCCAACATAATGGCCTTTCATTTTCCTGTCAAGGAATTTGGCAAAAGCCAATCTAAGACGGGTTCCTTACGAAGTATCCCTTTCCTTTTTATGTATCGTATCACTCTCCGAGTGCTTCCTTTAGCACAGGCAAAATCACCTGTGCCATCCGCATAAATCCAATATCATTGGGATGAAGGGCGTCTACCGTGCAGCTGTCCCGGTCCTCTGTACCGTACAGGGTCTGTCCATCAATAAACCAAACCTTGTCGTCTCCGCTGGCTTTGGCGTCCTGATAGGTTTTATAAATCACAGCTTTGCGCTCTTCTGTGGCCTGAATACCGTCTTCACAGTCCGCTTTGCTGATCATGATAATGGGAAGATCCGGCTGAGCCGCACGCACGATCTGGAAAAACCTCTGATGGGTCTGACGCAGCTCCTGGACATCGCCTGCGTTGTGGTCATAATCAAAGATGAACGCAGAGAGAGGTACGCTGGCGATCTGCTCCGCCATCACCGGCTCTCCCTTGCCACTGGAGGAAAAGCCCATATTCACCACCTCAAAATTCAGCTTTCTGCTGAGGATGTTGAAGTAGGCCATACCGGGACGGGACGCGCACGCTCCCTGGGTAATTGAGGAGCCATAGAAAAGCACCGGCTTGTCATAATCAAAGGGCTCCGGCATTTCCAAAGTAGAGCCGGCGTCCAAGCCGATCAGCATTTTTTCCACACCGGAATACAGAGGGAAATTCAGGGTGATCTCTTTCATGCCCCCCTCGTGAAATTCCCGTACGTCTTCATAATGATCTGTTCCGTTCAGATACACGAAAAAGGTTTTAAAGAACTTCTTGTTTCGGCCGGATCCAATATAGATGTCCACCCCTGTGCTGGAGTTATAAGGCATATGGGGCATCAGGTTGTTCCACTCTACGTCCACCTTGATCCCGATTTTTTTGGAATCCGTCTTGAAGGAAACCTGCACCCCCGCGGTACAGGGGGAAAGCCCCCGTACACCAAAGTTGTACAGATGGTTCAGGCTGTCGTCCATGCGGTGATAGTTTTGGTTTTTCTCCCTCCAGGGCAGTCCGGAAATCCGCACCGGAGCGGTAAAGCAATCTATGTATACAAGACCGCTCTCATCCGTGTTCTGTTTAAAATTCTGATCAATTTCGTCTATTCTTGGCATAGCAGCCTCCTTGTATGAAAATCATAGTATTGAGAAGCATAAAGGCGCAAGCTTTCAGCCAGCGCCCCATTCATTGTATCGGGACCCCTTTTCCTGCGGCTCCCTTCCTATTCTTTTCAGGGGAAATCTATAAGCCGGGTTCTGTAACGGCCAGGGGCCGCGGCTGTCATCTATCTCGAACCTGCATCGCTGCAGGCCTCCAGCCACCCGCAGACGCTGGCGCCGGGCCGGCGTGGATTCCATAGGAATCCGGTCTGCATACGGTGTTGCATCGGATAGGGTTTACATTTGCACACAGTTGCCTGTCGTGCCGGTGAGCTCTTACCTCGCCTTTCCATCCTTACCGCAAAGCGCGGCGGTCTATTTCTGTTGCACTTTCCCGGAGGTTTCCCTCGGCGGACGTTATCCGTTATCCTGCCCTGTGAAGCCCGGACTTTCCTCACGCTGATACCTTTCGGCCCCACAGCGCGCGACAGCCCGATTTCCCATAAAGATTTTACTATAGGATGTCAGACTTGTCAAGCCATTTGTCCCCTTTACTGAAGGAGAATCCGTTTCCGTTTACCTCTCCCACCTTGCTGACAATCATAAACGCATCCGGGTCCACATCTAAAATTGTCTTTTTGGCACGGGCCAGCTGCCGGCTGGAAACCACTGTCAGCACTACGTCACAGGACTCACCGGACAACCCCCGCTTACCGGACAGCAGCGTCACACCACGGTGAAGCTCGGTGAGCACCGCATCCCGTATTTCTCTTGTACAGGAGGTGATCACCTGGATCTGTACCTTGCCGTTGCCCATCATCATGACCTGGTTGATCACAAAGGAATAGACGACTACCATCAAAATTCCATACAGAGCCTGCCGCACAGAAGACACCGGCAGCTGTGTACAAATCACCGTAGCATCAATGATAAACAGCATCGTCCCCACCGGGAATCCTGTCCATTTGTTTATGATCAGCGGGGGAATATCCGTGCCGCCGGTGGAGGAATCTGTCCGCGCCACCATTCCCACTGCAACACCGATCATCACACCTGCGGCAGCCGCACACAAAACCAGATCGTTCTCGATCAGGACTACATTTTGAAACACACGCTGGAATATGTATAGAAAGCTTGGATATAAAATGGTGCTGGCCGCCGTAGTAACGCAAAAATGCTTGCCGAGCACAACTGAGCCCCATATAAATAAAACGATATTGATCAGGAATACAAAGTAGGACATCTCTATTCCGGTAAGCTTTCCGATCATAATAGAAATACCGGTGACGCCGCCGGTAACCAGTCCCGAGGGCATAACAAACAAAACGATGGCCAACGCATACATGGCGTTTCCACCTACAAGGATCAGATTTTTCCCGATCATGCCGAGAATCTTCTGCCTTTTTGTAATCTCTCCGTTGACTCCCATAGTTCCCAACTTTATTTTCATAAAAATAGAGCGGCAGGAAATCTGTCGTTTTTCTCCACCGCAAATCAAATCATAGCACAATGTAAACCTTCTGTCAATACAGAATTTTACAGTTTTTTTACGGTTTAAATTTCCATTTTCCTTGTACTGTGCCCCAAAATATGGTATGATAATATGATTTATAAATACTGATTTGTTTTGCGAGGTTCTGTATGAGTGATATCCTGATAAAACCCATTCCTGAGACGGAAAAATGCTTTTTAGACCAGTCCATTCAGGATAAAATGGAGTACCCCAGGGGCTCTATGCTTCTGGGGGAACGGTTCAGCTTTCAGCTGGCCTTCCAGCTGAGCGACAATGATCCTATGCGCAAAGTAGGCTTTCTGTCTGTAGAAGGCCCTCTTGCCCCCTACGTCACCTTCCAGCGGGTAGACAATGTGCCTGTACGCAATCCGCTTTACTGCGGAAAGGACGATGGCGGATACCTGCGTACCCAGCCGGGGCTATACCCCGACCTGCTGCGCCCGATTACCGAAAAAAACTGGATCTATATTACAAAGGAACTGCAGGCCCTTTGGATCGATATCCGGGTACCGGACACCATGGAAGGCGGCTCCTATCCCATCCATTTTGTCCTGCGCGGCCATGAAAATGAGCTTCTTGCACAGACAGATTTTACAGCCCAGATCATCCCTGCAGTGTTGCCGGAGCAGACCCTCCAGTTGACCCAGTGGTTTCACCCGGACTGTCTGGCGGTATACTATCATGTAGATGTTTTTTCCGCCCGCCACTGGGAAATCATGGAATCGTTTCTCCAGACCGCTGTGGACAACGGGATTAATATGATCCTCACCCCGGTATTTACGCCACCGTTGGATACGGCCAAATGGCATCAGCGTCCCACTGTGCAGCTGGTGGATGTGACGAAAACAAAGGACGGCTGGTCCTTTGGATTTGAAAATCTGGGCAGATGGGTGGCCATGTGCGACAAGGTGGGAATTCGCTATTTTGAGATTTCTCATTTGTTTACCCAGTGGGGCGCCCATCATGCCCCGAAAATCATGGCAAATACCGACGCAGGATATCAGCAGATCTTTGGCTGGGACACCGATGCAGCCGGAGAAGACTACCGCAGCTTTCTAAACGCCTTCTTGCCGGCCTTTATCGCAGAGATGCGGCGTCTGGGTGCCGGCGACCGCATGGTATTTCACCTTTCCGACGAGCCGGGGGGAGACAAGCTGGAAAGCTATCTTGCCGCAAAGGAAGGCATTAAAGAAGCGCTGGCTGGGCAAACGGTGATGGATGCACTCTCTGATTTCAGCTTTTACGAAAAGGGTGCGGTGAAAACCCCTGTGGTATCCATCGATCATATCGAACCGTACCTAGCGGCAGGGCTGGACAATCTGTGGGCGTATTACTGCTGCTGTCAATGCGAGCAGGTGTCCAATCGGTTTGTTTCCATGTCTACTGCCAGAAACCGAATCATCGGCACGCAGCTCTATAAATACAACATTGCAGGATTTCTCCAGTGGGGATACAACTTTTACTTCACGGAAGGATCTATGGAATTCTGCGATCCCTATTTGTGTACAGACGGAGGATACTGGGTTCCTGCAGGCGACGCCTTTTCTGTATATCCTGCCCCCGACGGCACCGCTTATGAAACGGTTCATCTGCTGGGCTTTACCGCGGCGCTCTATGACATGCGCGCCTTTGCCCTGGCAGAAAAACTCTGCGGCCGTCAGGCTGTGATGGATATTTTAGAATCCCGTGGGGAAATTACATTTAAGCAGTATCCCACCGATCAGGCCTTTGTCCTGGAAGTCCGTGAGAAAATCAACCGCCTTATCGCAGAAAATATATAATATGAACAGGGAGAGAAGATATATGAAAACACTCAAAAAATTGCATAATCCCATACAGGTCAAAGGACCTGTCCTTACTATTGTGATGGATGGCGTAGGCCTGGCTCCCGCAGGGGACGGCAACGCTGTAAAGCGTGCATACACGCCCACCTTGGATAGAATTATGAAGGAATATCCTATGGTGCAGCTGAAAGCCCACGGCACTGCCGTCGGCCTTCCCTCCGATGAGGATATGGGCAATTCAGAAGTAGGACACAACGCCCTTGGCTCCGGCCAAGTCTTTGCCCAGGGAGCAAAGCTTGTAACCGCGTCTATTGAATCCGGCAAGCTGTTTGCTTCCGACGCTTGGAAGCAGGAAGTGGACAACGTAAAAAACAGCGGCGGTACCCTCCACTTCTTAGGCCTGTTTTCCGACGGAAATGTCCACTCCCATATCGATCACCTGAAGGCGCTGATAACCCATGCCAAAGAGGACGGCGTTAAACGGGTGCGTATCCATATCCTGCTGGATGGACGGGACGTGGGAGAAACCTCCGCCTTGGATTATGTAAATCCCTTTGAAGCCTTTTTGGATACCCTGCGCAGCGGGGATTTCGATATTATGATCGCTTCCGGCGGCGGCCGTATGAATATCACCATGGATCGGTACGAAGCAAACTGGGCTATGGTGGAAAAAGGCTGGCAGACCCATGTACTGGGTGAAGGACGGCAGTTTTCCAGCGCCGCGGAGGCCATCGAAACCTACCGCAGCGAGAGTCCTGTAATCGACCAGGATCTGCCTCCTTTTGTAATCGCCAAGGACGGCGCTCCCGTAGGCACCATCGAAGATGGCGACAGTGTAATTTTCTTTAACTTCCGGGGCGACCGTTCCATTGAGATTTCCAAAGCCTTTGAGGGCGGCAGCGACTTTCCCTATTTTGATCGGAAGCGGGTTCCCCAGGTTGTATATGCCGGTATGCTGGAGTATGACGGGGATCTGCACATTCCTTCCAGATATCTGGTATCTCCCCCGGAAATCACCAACACCATGGGCGAATACCTGGCAGACACCGGCGTAGCCCAGTATGCGATTTCTGAAACACAAAAATACGGGCACGTAACGTATTTCTGGAACGGCAACAAATCCGGCAAGTTCTCTGAGGAGCTGGAAACCTATGTGGAAATTCCCTCCGACGTAGTCCCCTTTGAGCAGCGTCCCTGGATGAAGTGCGCCGAGATCGCCGATACCCTGATCGACGCCATGCGCAGCGGCAAGTATCCCTGCATGCGGGTAAACTTTCCCAACGGAGACATGGTAGGTCACACCGGCAGCCTGCAGGCGACCATTTGCTCTATGGAAGCGCTGGACCTTCAGCTGGCACGGATTTTGCAGGTGGTAGACGAGCTGCAGGGTGTGGCACTGGTTACGGCAGATCACGGCAATGCAGATGAGATGTATGAAACAGACAAAAAAGGTGCGCCTAAGATAGACAAGGACGGCGCTTATAAGGCAAAGACCAGCCATACGCTGAATCCTGTTCCATTCATTGTTTACGACAACTTTTACAAGGATGGGTATACGGTAAAGACAGACACAGATGTACTTGGTCTTTCCAATGTAGCTGCAACCGTAGTAAATATGCTGGGATATGAAGCGCCCGATATGTGGGATGCATCCATCATCACAGTAAAATAAGGATAGAAAAGGAACGAAATTTTCTTCCTTTTCTTTGAGGAAAGGGAACATGACATATACTTGTCATGTTCCCTTTCCTATACTATACTAAATCAGAAAGGAGGAGGCCTATGAAAATTGATCGTCTGATGGGTATTCTTACCCTGCTGCTGCAAAATGATACGATGACAGCTCCCGCTTTGGCCAGCCGTTTTGAAGTATCCCGCCGCACCATTATGCGGGATATAGAAACACTGTGCCAGGCGGGAATTCCCATCGTAACCAGACAGGGAGGAGGTGGCGGGATTTCTATTATGGAAGGATACAAAGTTCAAAAGAACGTCCTTACAAAAGAAGAGCGAACCTGGCTGGCAGCTGGACTGCAGGGATTGGATTCCGTATCTAAAACACCCCTATCCAAAGAGCTGCTGCTAAAGTTGGCCCCGGAACAAGATGCGGCTGTGTCCCCGGCCGGGTGCATATATATCGATCTCGCATCCCATTACAAGGACAGCCTGGAAGAAAAAATCGCTTTACTGGAACAGGCTGTTACAAAGCGCAGAACTGTCACCTTTGACTATTATTACAGTAAAGGAACCGTACAGCGGGAAGTGGAACCGCTCCAAATCGAATTTCGCTGGCAGTCATGGTATCTGCTGGGCTGGTGTACGGACCGGCAGGACTTTCGCCGGTTTAAGCTGGGACGGCTGTGGAATGCTGCGATGACGGAGACGTCTTTTGTCCCCCGAGACCTTCCCGCGGATAAAGTCCATGCCACGGATGCCTTTTCTGATCAGCATACCATACAGATTTTATTTGACAAAAGTGTACGGTTTCGCTTGATCGAGGAGTATGGGCCAAACTGTTACGAAGAGCAGGACGAGGGACTGCTGTCTACATTGGAATACACAAACAAGGCGTATATTATCAGCTGGATATTGGGCTATGGCGACTTAGCCGAGGTTTTGCATCCGCCGGAAATCCGAAAGGAGCTTTGTCATATTTTAAAAAAAGCTGCAGAAAAATATAGAAAAACATGACATACCGTTGTCCGTCCTGCCTGCTATTCTGTGTTTACAAAAAAAGAACGGAGGAGTACACAATGGCAGACATAGCATCCAAAAACATTTTAGCCTGGGCAAATGAAATTGTAAATACCGCCGCAGAGGCATACATCGGTGTAATAGATGAGGATGGGTTCCCGTCTGTTTCAACGATTTCCAGCATTCATACGGAC
>CANQWE010000034.1 GCA_947627475.1 uncultured Clostridia bacterium | reverse complement strand
CTGCATATACTTGTGTGGATATTGACACCTTATGCAGAGAGGCCGATGTAATCACAGTACATACGCCTCTTACTCCAGAAACGGAGAATTTGCTTTCAAAGGAACGTATTGCTTTAATGAAGCCAAACGCCATTGTGGTGAATGTGGCAAGAGGGGCGGTGTGTGATGAGACGGCGCTGTGTCAGGCAGTTTCCGAGGGCCGTCTTGGCGGTTTGGGTATAGACGTATATACGCAGGAGCCTTTTCCCACAGACAGTCCCTACAGCGCTGTAATGCATATGGACAATGTATGTCTTACGCCCCACATGGCATGGGGCGCCTATGAAGCCCGTAGCCGATGTATGAATGAGATATGCGAAAACATAAAAGCGTTTCTTCGGGGAGAAAAAAGGAATCGCCTTGTATAACGTATGATGTTCTGCATTCTTAAAATAATTTTTTATGTTCTGTATAAACCTGCATAGTAGGGGGAATACTACCATACCACCAAAGAAAGGTATGGTTTCGTTATGAAAGTAAAAGTTATGGTATGCATGTGCGCATCGATTCTTGCAGCGTTTCTGTTTGTTTCTGTTCTTCCTATCCATGGGGAAGAGAAAATATACAGTGATATGATCCGTCTCCACGTGATCGCCGCTTCTGACAGCGAAAAGGATCAAACAGTAAAGCTGCAGGTGCGGGACGCGGTTCTTGCGGTCGTAGAGTGTCTGATGGAAAATGTGGAAAGCCAGGAGGAAGCCGCCGCAGTCATTGAAGGAGCAAAGGACGAAATTTGCGCTGCGGCGAAGGCTGTTCTGGTGCGGGAAGGTTTTGATTATCCCGTTTCTGTGGACCTGGGACTGGAGAATTACCCTGAGCGTGTGTATGAGGGATTTACTTTGCCTGCGGGCCAGTACACTTCACTGCGGGTCATCCTGGATGGAGGGGAAGGGCAAAACTGGTGGTGTGTGCTTTATCCGCCCCTTTGCACCACTGCGGCCCAGGAGCGGGAAAAGGTATTTATTACTGCCGGCTTTACAGACGAGCAGTATAAAACCATCACGGAAACCGGAGAAGTGAAATACAAAGTGAAGTTTAAAATTTTAGAAGTATTGTCTGCTCTTTTCACAGGGGAAAAAGATTCATAAAAAATAGAAAAAACTTGCATTTAGTTATTGACAAGACTGTGTCTCTGTGATATAATCATAGAGCGCGTGGCGGAATAGCTCAGCTGGCTAGAGCAATCGGTTCATACCCGATAGGTCGTGGGTTCAAGTCCAACTTCCGCTACCACGGCCCGTTGGTCAAGCGGCTAAGACACCGCCCTTTCACGGCGGTAACGGGGGTTCGATTCCCCCACGGGTCACCAGTGGAAGAGTCACTGCGCAAAAGGTACGCACATTGTGCGTACCTTTTTCCATTGCAGGGTATTTTCCAATACATGCATAAAGGATAAATTATGCATTCCTGTTGCAATACAGCTGGGATTATGCTACAATAAAGTGAAGCAGTGCAGGAAGTGAGGAGCTTTCTGTCATTTGCGGAAACAGTAGTAATTTCCCTTGCCGGATACGGAAAGGAATCCATTGTATTATGTATAAAATAGTTTATAAAAAACGGTTGAATGATTTTGTTACGATGATGGATATAGAGGCGCCTCTGGTGGCCAGGAAGGCGGAGCCGGGGCAGTTTATTATCCTGCGGGTAGATGCGGACGGAGAGCGGATTCCCCTTACTATTGCTGGGTTTGACCGTGAACAGGGTACGGTACGGATTATTTTTCAGGTGGTCGGTTCCACAACCGCAAAATTGCATCATAAGAATACAGGGGGGTATTTGTCTGACTTTGTGGGCCCCCTGGGAACACCTACTCATACAGAGGGACTGAAAAAAATCTGTATTGTAGGAGGCGGAGTGGGCTGCGCAATTGCCCTTCCTGTGGCGCAGAAGCTGCACGTCATGGGGTGTGAGGTGCATGGAATCATTGGATTTCGCAGTAAAGAACTGCTGATTCTGGAGGATGAATTCCGGGCGTGCTGTGATCAGCTGACGATCATGACCGATGATGGTTCCTACGGCAGAAAAGGGGTGGTCACCCTTCCGCTGGAGGAAGCGATCCGGGCGGGGGAGGCATACGATCAGGTCTTTGCCATCGGCCCCCTGATTATGATGAAATTTGTTGTTGCCACTACAAGGCCTTACGGTGTAAAAACCATCGTATCTATGAATCCAATTATGATCGACGGCACAGGTATGTGCGGCGGGTGCCGTCTTACGGTAGGGGGAGAAACCAAATTTGCCTGTGTAGATGGCCCGGATTTTGACGGCTTTGCCGTAGATTTTGATGAGGCCATGCAGCGAGGCTCCATTTACAGCGATTATGAGCGGCACGCATACAGCGAGGCATGCAATTTGTTTGCAAAGGAGGTTGAGTGATTTGGCAGCAAATATGAATCCGAAAAAGAATCCCATGCCTTCTCAGCCCCCGGAAGTTCGTGCCCACAACTTTGACGAAGTGGCTGTCGGATATACAAAAGAGGCGGCTATGGATGAGGCAATGCGTTGCCTAAACTGTAAGAATATGCCTTGTGTATCCGGATGCCCGGTGAATATCCATATTCCAGCCTTTATTGAGAAAATAAAAGAAGGGGATTTTGAAGGGGCGTATCAGATTATCGCGCGTTCTTCCAGCCTGCCTGCTGTTTGCGGCAGAGTCTGTCCCCAGGAGAATCAGTGCGAGAAGCATTGTGTCCGTGGAATCAAAGGCGAACCAGTGGGAATCGGCCGTCTGGAACGGTTTGTTGCCGATTGGCATAATACCTATGTGGCAGAGCCGCCGTTGCGTCCGACGTCTAATGGGCATAAGGTGGCGGTGATCGGCGCAGGACCCGCGGGCCTTGCCTGCGCAGGAGACCTGGCAAAAAAAGGCTATCAGGTGACGATTTTTGAGGCTCTGCACATGCCCGGTGGAGTATTGGTATACGGGATTCCGGAATTTCGGCTGCCCAAATCGATTGTGGAAAAAGAAGTGGATACTCTGCGCGCCCTAGGGGTGAAAATCCAAACCAACGTAGTGATCGGAAAAACCATCACAACAGACGAACTTCTGGGAGAGATGGGTTTTGAAGCGGTATTTATCGGCAGTGGTGCAGGATTGCCCCGGTTTATGGGGATTCCTGGTGAAGCCCTGAAGGGGGTATATTCTGCCAACGAATATCTTACCCGCAGCAATTTAATGAAAGCATATCAGGAAGGCTCCAGCACGCCGATTATGCGGGCCCGCCGGGTCGCTGTAGTGGGCGGCGGAAATGTAGCAATGGATGCGGCACGTACTGCGCTCCGTCTGGGGGCAGAAAAGGTGTATATCGTCTATCGCCGCTCTATGGAGGAGCTGCCTGCAAGACGGGAAGAAGTAGAACATGCCATAGAAGAGGGCGTGGAGTTGTTGCTCTTGACGAATCCTGTAGAAATTTTGGGATATAATAACCCGGAGGATAAGCGAGATCCCAGAAACGGTTTTGTCACCGGAATTCGGTGCACCAAAATGGCGCTTGGGGATCCGGATGAGCGGGGAAGACGCAAGCCGTTGGAAATCCCCGATTCTCTTTTCACAGTAGATGTGGACGCGGTGATTATGGCCATTGGCACTTCGCCCAATCCCCTGATAAAACGGACGACTGCCGGACTGGAGGTAAATGCCAGAGGCGGTATTATTGTGGAGGAAGAAACCGGTGCCACATCTATGGAAGGGGTATACGCCGGCGGAGACGCGGTGACCGGAGCTGCTACGGTTATTTTGGCAATGGGGGCCGGTAAGACTGCTGCATCTGCCATTGATACATATTTGCAGAGCAAATAAGATACGAGGAAATATAGTATTGGAACCAGAAGTATTCACTGCCAGTGTTCCGGAAATGAACACTTTAGGAAATGGGATTTGTAAGCAGGACGGATGTGTGATTTTCTGCATGGGCGCTGTAGATGGCGACCAAATTCACGGGCAGGTAGTAGAATGCCGCAAAAACTATAAAATTGCAAAAGTGGTGTCCTGTGATGCGCCATCTCTCCATCGATGCGTACCTGCATGTCCTGTATTTGGTACCTGCGGCGGATGCAGTTTGCAGCATATTACGTATGCGCATGAGATAGAGATCAAAAAGGCTGCTGTAGAAGCGGCTCTGCGCCGAGCAGGACTGGGAAAGGTGTCCGTAGAGGAAATTCTCTGTGGGGATCCGGTGCGATACCGGAACAAAGCAGTGTACCATTTTTCAAAGGATGGAAAACTTGCTTATTTTCAAGGGGAATCGGATCAGTATGTTCCTATATCCGATTGTCTCCTATGCCCGTCACTTTTTTCAGAGATTGCAAAAGAAACGGAAGCCTTTTTTACAGACAAAAAGACAGCGCCTGTATATCTTTATATACGGGGCAATGTGGCCTTATCCCAGCTTTGCATTGTAATTGGCGCCGGCAAGCAGCCTGTCCATGGAGAACTGGAGACCTATGCTGGATATATTAGGGAAAAACATCCAGGCATTGTAGGTGTTATGACGGGACATGGCAAGCATCCTGAGGAAAAAGGGGAGATGCTGCAGCTTTTTAGGGGCAGAAATTATATAGAAGAATTTTTTATGGGACTGACGCTGAAAGTGACCGCGTCCTCCTTTTTTCAGGTGAATACGGCGGCTGCGCAGCTTCTATGCCAAAAAGCAGTGGATTTTTTAAATCCCGCTGCCGGGGAATATGGCGTAGACTTATACTGCGGAACAGGAACATTTGGTATGGCTGTGGCAAAGCTGCATCCGAAAGTATATATCACTGGTGTGGAAATTAATGCCGGTGCGGTTGCAGATGCTAAGGAAAATGCGGCGGCAAACGGGCTATCCAATGTTGGATTTTTCTGTGGAGACAGTGCAGACTTTGCGAAAAGTACGTATGGATCCATTGACTTTGCATTGATCGATCCCCCAAGGGCAGGATGCTCGGATAAAATGATGCAGGCCCTGTGTAAGCTAAAACCTCCAAAAATCGTATATATTTCCTGTGATCCAGGAACGCTTGGAAGAGATCTTAAAAAGCTTGTGGAGGGGGGATACACCCTGAACCGCCTGGCCGCATGTGATTTATTCCCCCGTACAAAGCACGTGGAGTCAGTGGCATTGCTTACAAGATGACTTGCGGATTTTTATATCAATTGATAAAGCAGCCTAAAATTTTTTAACTATTTTACTTTATTAAAAATTTTATATAAGGGGTAAAATTGTTATGCGTGGTAAAAAAGTATGGCGTACCATACCAATAATATTTGTTGCTGCGGTAACAGCTTTTTGCTTTTTATACAAACCGATTTACTATCGACTTTATTTGGGCGATAGAATTCAGGGAAAAATACAAGTCACGATCGATGGGAAAGCTGCTTTTTTTGATGAGGAAAATACGGACGCGCATTTGTATTACAAGGGCGATTTTTCAGCAGCAGATCATACGGCAAGGATATCCTTGAAGGCTGGTGAATATGGCAGCTACAGCTTTGATATTTATGTAGTTGGGTTGAATCAGCCGATTCAAATATCAGTTATGCAGTATAATTGGTGGAATGTACATACATTTTGTCTGGATGTCGCTGTGGATACCCATACTAATACGGCATTATTTACATATACCAGCACCGATATCGGAGAAGACGGAGCTGTTTATATGGATGCGGGATCAAAGGAAGTAGATTTAACCAAAGAGGAATATGTAAAAAAGGAAGCGGCTGATTTGAGCCCCTTCCTTTTTATATTATATTTCGCAGGATGCAAAAAAGCACCAGTACTGCAATCATGATCCAAACAAGGACATCGCAGAAACGGTCTTTCTTTTTGTTGTACCGGATGTACAGATAAATTTTTCGTGCTCCAACCAGGATCAGCAGCGGAAGCAGGCACAGTACTACTGGATTATAGTGGAAAGCGGCGGAAAAATCCAGGCACAGCAAGGCGAGAAACATACGGGAAATCCCACAGCCGGGACACTGCAGCCCGGTGATAGAGTAAATGGGGCAGGGAACACCGACTCCGGTAATATGGACAAATAAAGCATATAACGCCCCGATCCCGATAAGGATCAGGGCGATGCGTATGACTTTGTTTCGTCGTGCGTGCATTATCTTGTCGTTCCGAAATCTTCAGCCAATCTGTTCAGTTCATTTTGAATCAGTGCATAGGATACGATAGCAAGCCCTACTATGGAAAGAATTAAATACAAAACACTGGCACTGCTGTCCTCGGGAAGCCCACGCATTTTCTTTGCAGTATTCAGATCATTTCCTGTTTTATACATCCAGTACCACATGTAGATGCTGCAGGTAACCAGGGAAAGCAGAAATACTACGCCGCCGGAGGGACCGTTGTTTTCTGAGACTTCATTGATATCGTTTACCATGGAAATAAACCAAATAATTCCATAGATGCCACATGTAACAATGGATAAAATGATACAAACGGCAATATTCCTGGACTGAATGTTCACTGGTTTCGCAGGAGCCCCTTGGTTGTTCTCAGGTGTGAAAAACGGCGTGTTGTTGTAGGTGCTGGTTTGCCCCTGCGTATTTTCCTGAGCGATAGGAGTTCCGCAGGCGTTGCAGAACTTTGTATTCGGATCGATTGGAGCGCCGCAATTTGGACAGTTCATAGAAAATCCTTTCTTATTTTTTTAATTTTGAATAAAGCATTCATATTCTATCCATATTTTATCATAGTCATATATATGCTGTCAATATAAAAATTTATTTGTCACAAATAGATTTATTTTGCGTCCAGCCAGTTATCCCCTATAGAAATATCAACGGAAAGAGGAACTACAGTTTGTACGGCATGCTCCATTTCCCCGCGCAGGATTTCCGCAGCTCTTTCTGCACAGTCGGGACGGGCTTCCACAATCAGCTCGTCATGGACTTGTAAAATAAGTCGGGCGTCGATCCCCGCTTCCTTTATTGCCTTGGATACGCCGATCATTGCGAGCTTGATAATATCTGCTGCACTGCCTTGAATCGGACTGTTCATGGCAACACGCTTCCCAAAGGCCTGCAGGTTTTTATTTTTGGCCGCAAGCTCCGGAATGGGCCTGCGGCGTCCCAGCATTGTTGTGGTGTATCCGTCAGCCTGGGCTTTTGCAATGGTTCCCTTTAGATAGGCGTCTACCTTTACATATGTGGCCAAATAGCTGTCGATATATTCCCGGGCCGTTTTACGGGAAACATGAAGGTCTTCTGCAAGAGAAAAATCTCCGATACCGTAGACAATGCCGAAATTCACCGCCTTTGCCTGGCCGCGCATTTCTTTGGTCACAAGCTCCGGATTCACATGGAAAACCTGGGCTGCGGTAGAAGCGTGTATATCTGCACCGTTTAAAAAGGCTTGCTGCATTACCGGGTCCGCAGAAATTTCTGCAAGCAGACGCAGCTCAATTTGAGAATAGTCTGCGTCAACCAACACGTAACCCGGAGCTGCGATAAAGTACCGGCGCAGCTCTTTTCCAAGTTCGCCCCGGACCGGGATATTCTGCATATTAGGATCTACAGAGGAAAGGCGACCGGTGGCTGTACCTGTTTGATTGAACTTTGTATGGATTCTGCTGTTTTTATCAGCCAGCGCAATGAGGTTTTCCCCATAAGTGCCAATTAGCTTGGTAACCTGCCGATAATCTAAAATATCGCCAATGATAGGATGATAGGGGCGCAGCTTGGACAAAGTGTCGGCGTCGGTTGCGTATCCCGTTTTTGTCTTTCTGCCGGCAGGAAGCTGCAGCTCTTCAAAAAGGATTTCTCCAAGCTGACGTGGGGAATTGGGGTTGAATTCTCTGCCGGCCTGCATATAGATTCGCTGGCACAGGACCTCCTGGGTTTGGACAAGCTGGCCGATATATTCATGCAGTCCTTGCGTATCCAGCCGGAATCCCCAGGATTCCATTTCAGCAAGAACCGGAGACAGAGGAATTTCTACGGTATGGAGCAGGGAAGTCATGCCGGCCTCCTCTAAAGCGGCTGTCATGATGGGATAAAGAAGAAGCGCATACCATGCCTTGGCGTATTCCGCTTCTACGGGCTGGCAGGACAGGTAGCGTACCACTAATTTTTCAATAGGATAGGCGCTCTCTCCCGGCGCAAGAAGATAGGCCGCAGTCATAGTATCAAAGGTGCATTTAGGCTGGATATTCAACGGCGCTAAAAGGGTACAGATATGTTTGTAGTCGTGGTAGATGTGTGGGGTATCAAAGAAGGACGCACAGTCGCGGCACAAGGACGTCTTATACAGATGCCCTTCTGCTGCTGCAAATAGAAAATTTTCCTGGACGGATACGGCAATATCCCCCTGGAGTGAGCAAAGAAAGGAGCAGTCTACCACTTCAGGCGTAGAGATTTCTACGGCTGGGTTGTTGTCCTGAACTGTTTCAGTAGTAAAATCAAACCGCTTGGTTAAAGCGTTAAACTCCAATTTTGTAAAAATGTCTGTCAGCTCTCCCCCATTATATCCACTCCAAGTCAAGGCTTCAATATCTGTTTCAATGGGTGCGCTGCAGCATATCTTGGCGAGCTTTTGAGATAAATAGGCGTTTTTCTTACCTGCAAGCAGCTTTTCCTTTGCAGATTTACCTGCACCGCCAAGGGACGCATCGGCATACAATGCGTCTAAGGACCCAGTCGCCCCAATCAACTTGAGCGCTGTTTTTTCACCGATTCCAGCTACGCCGGGGATATTGTCGGACGTATCGCCCATCAGGGCTTTTACGTCCACCAGTTGTTCCGGACGGATACCATATTCTCCGATAAATCTGGCTTCATCATATATAATATCTTCTTTAGTTTTTGCTAAAATTACGCTGCAGGCTGGAGTAATCAGCTGCAGTGCGTCCCGGTCTCCAGTCAGCACATAAGCCCGTGTATCTCCGTCCGCATCTGCAGCGGTACATAGTGTGCCGATAATATCATCCGCTTCGTATCCTTCGCAGGTAATCACATGAAAGCCCATCGCAGCGGCGGTCTTCTTGGCCCAAGGAAGCTGCATCGCCAACTCTTCCGGCATACCGTGGCGGTTTGCCTTGTACCCATCAAACATTTCATGGCGAAAGGTAGGGCCCCGCAGGTCAAATGCACAGGCAAGGCTATCCGGCTTTAATGTATCCAGATGCTTTTTTAATATGGTTATAAACCCATACACAGCATTGGTAGGGAACTGATCTTTTGTATACAAAGGGCGAATGCCGTAAAAAGCCCGATTTAAAATACTGTTGCCGTCTACAATGAGCAGTGTTTTCATAGTTTCCTCAAATCTGCAGTTTTACTATTATTTTGCCTATATAATACTATTATTGTACCGCAGCAGGAATAATATGTCAAGAAAGAAGGAAGTTGACTTCTTTTTAAATTAGTGTTCCTGCGTTATCGCTACGGCGGATTTACGAAAACGGATTGAACCAAATAAATGCCTGTGGTGTAGCTATATATAGCATAGAGCACTTTGCTCATTGATAGAGCAAAATAAAATATAAAGTGTATGCGTCCTTTATTTGGAGCATTTCTTGCATATTACGGCAGCTGTACACACAAGACAATTCTTTGAAGCTGGTGTCTATTGCTATGAACCCGTCTCCTTGCATCCGTTTCCTTTGGAGCGGATTGAGGAAATGGCAAAGCTGATGGGCGGAGATGGAGAATTAAAATAGTGAGGTAGCATAGGGGGGCAATGTTTCATGAATGGCACTCGGCCCCTTTTCATATTCCGTCTTGTCGGATAATTACCCGTGAAGGAAACTTCATATTTGAATATTTTGACGATATATTTAGCGAAAAGTTGCTTAGGCAACACCGAACCGAAAAAAGTAAGCTACCCCTCGAATTCAGTAAGCTATTCAGTCCAAATGACCAGATTATTAGGTATTGCAATGATTAGAAAATATTATAAGATATTATAATGTGGAACCTGTGAAAGGTGCATTTATATGGCGCAAACATGACCCAAAGCTTGAGTTGCAGCGGTGGAATTTCCCGTTTAAGTCATTGGAGATGCAAAATTGTATTTAAGTACGGCGGACTATTCTATGAAAAAAATTATGCGGTATTTATGAAATCAAGAGTAAAGCCGGCAGGACATTCTATAAGATTTTTCAAGTAATAAAAATTTGCGTTATTTATTGTAAAAAACAAAAACAAAAACAAAATATGTAATAACATGGCCTCTGCTTTTTCGTAGCTGGAAATAACGCGGAGTATACAACAACACAAATACGAAAATTGGCACCTGATGAAATACGAAAATATATGTCAGAACAATGATTTTCCTTATATTGATGAGAATGGGGAATCTGACAAGGACAAAAGATGGACGCAGGCACTGCTATTATCCATAAACAATAGTATGATAATAAAAAAAGCGTCCTCCTTTTGGGAGGACGCCTTCATTATGCAAAGTAGTATAATTACCCAAGTCTTGCTTCCAGAGCAGTCAGCTCTTTCTGCAGCTCTGCGGGAACATGATCGCCAACCAGCTTATAGAATTCTTTGATGTTCTCTACATCTTCCAGCCAGGAAGCCTTATCAACGGTAAGCAGCTCACGCATAACGTCAAGATCGATATCCAGGCCTTCGATGTTGATGTCTTCCGCTTTCGGAACAAAACCGATGGGGGTTTCTACTGCATCAGCTACACCTGCGCAGCGATCCAGAATCCAGAGAAGCACACGCATATTGTCGCCGAATCCGGGCCAGATAAAGTGGCCTTCGTCGTCAGTTCTGAACCAGTTTACATGGAAGATCTTCGGAGGATTGGGGATGTTTTTACCCATGTCCAGCCAATGCTTGAAGTAGTCGCCCATGTTGTAGCCTGCAAACGGACGCATAGCCATGGGATCACGACGGACAACGCCTACTGCGCCGGCTGCGGCAGCAGTTGTCTCTGAAGCCATGATGGAACCTACGAAGGTACCATGCTGCCAGTTAAAGGACTGGTATACCAGGGGAGCGGTCTTGGCACGTCTGCCGCCGAATACGATAGCATCAATCGGCACACCCGTCATGCTGTTGAATTCAGGAGAAATGCAGGGGCAGTTAATCGCTTTTGCAGTAAAGCGGGAGTTGGGATGCGCACCGCTTGTACCCACTTTGTCGTTTTTGTCATATTTGGTGTAGTCCCACTTCTCGCCACGCCAGTTGAGGGCGTTCTTCGGCGGGTTATCGTCCAGACCTTCCCACCAAACGGTGTTGTCGTCCAGATTGTGGCATACGTTGGTGAAAATCGTGTCCTTGCGGGTTGTAGCAAGTGCGTTGTAGTTGGAATGTTCGTTTGTACCGGGAGCAACCCCGAAAAAGCCGTTTTCGGGGTTGACAGCCCACAGACGACCATCCTTGCCCACACGCAGCCAAGCAATATCATCGCCAACGCACCATACTTTATATCCCTTCTTGCGGAACACTTCCGGAGGAATCAGCATAGCTAGGTTGGTTTTACCGCAGGCAGAGGGGAAAGCAGCACTGATGTAGCGCACTTCACCTTGGGGATTTTCCAGACCGAGGATCAGCATATGCTCAGCCATCCAGCCTTCTTTGCGGCCCAGGTAAGAAGCGATACGCAGGGCAAAGCATTTTTTACCCAGCAGTACATTTCCACCGTAACCGGAGTTTACAGACATAATGGTGTTGTCCTGGGGAAAATGCACAATGTAGCGGTTTTCTTCATCCAGATCCGCTTTTGCATGGAGTCCTTTGATATAATCAGGACTATCACCCAGCGCTTCCAACACATTTGTACCAACTCTGGTCATGATAAGCATGTTGAGAACAACGTAGATGGAGTCCGTCAGCTCGATGCCATATTTTGCAAAATCACTGCCCACAACGCCCATGGAGTAGGGAATCACATACATGGTTCTGCCCTTCATAGCGCCTGTGTACAGCTTTTTCAGCTTCGCGTACATTTCCTGAGGATCCATCCAGTTGTTAATGTTTCCTGCTTCCTCTTTCGTAGGAGTACAAATGTACGTACGACCCTCTACACGGGCTACGTCGTTTACAGCGGTGCGGTGCAGGTAGCAACCGGGAAGTTTTTCCTGGTTCAGCTTAATCATTTCTCCGGTGGAGCAAGCCTCGGCACGCAGTGCCTCTGCCTGCTCATCAGTACCGTCGATCCAGACGATTTTATCAGGCTGTGTCATTGCAGCCATTTCATCGATCCATGAAAGAACGTATTTGTTGTTTGTCATTTCTGTCTCTCCTTTGCGATTTAAAATGTAATAAAAAACCATTCTCCGCTATTTTATATAATAGCATTAAAAAGAATACAATTCAATAGAAATAGGCAGATTTAACAAAGTGTTCACAAGTTGCAGGGTACTGGGCTGTTTATTTCGATTATACTGGTATTAATAGAAATACTTTCTTTATGATATCACAAAAATGCATAATTGTAATATCATTCTTGCAAAACATAATTTTTTCTTGATATGACAAAAATACATTTTAGTGATTGCATTTTACATTTTTATATGGTATACTTTAATAAGAGTAATACCAGAATGATACATGATTTAATAAAATAAATTTATGATAGAAAGGATTGGTGGGGGAATGCCGGAGCTAAAAGATAGGGAAAAACAAATTTTAGACTATATAGCAAACTGTTACACAGAAAAGGGATATTCGCCTAGTGTGCGGGACATTCAAAGAGAAATTGGCGTGCGCAGTACGGCTACTGTATACAGCTATATTGAGAAACTGGTTGAAAAAGGATATTTAAAAAAAGACCCCAACAAAAGCCGTTCTTTGCGGCCGGATGTCAGTGCGCCTGCCTATCGTGTGCCCTTGATCGGAAAGGTGACGGCTGGCGCTCCGATTTTGGCAACGGAGGATTATGAGGAAACCATCAATTTTTTTTCTGATGGTCGCAAATTTCCGCCGAACCGTCTTTTCGCTTTGCGGGTGTCCGGCAGAAGTATGATTGAAGCAGGTATTATGGACGGCGACGTTGTGGTGGTTCTACAAACGCCGATGGCTTCGGACGGGGAGATCGTAGTGGCTTTGATTGATGACGAGGCAACGGTTAAGACTTTTTATAAGGAGGAAGGACGATTTCGCCTCCAGCCGGAAAATCATGAATATAAACCTATTTATACGGATCACGTAAAAATTCTCGGACGTGTTGTGGCGAGTTTCCGTTATTATTGAATAAAAAAGGCACAGGCTTTTGCTGTGCCTTTTTTATGTTAATGGTATTTGGGCAGCCAAGCCCCGTGCCGCTGGATCAATTCGTCGCACATTTTTACAATATCATCTATGGAAAGCTCGCTGGAAGCGTGGGGGTCCAGCATAACTGCCTGATAAATATGTTCCTTTTTCAGTGTGACTGCAGCTTCAATAGTAAGCAAATGCACATTAATTTCTGTCATATTCATTGCTGCAAGCTGCGTGGGGAGGGGGCCCTGTACGCAGGGCTGTACCCCGCCTTTGTTTACCAGGCAGGCAACTTCTACACAGGCTTCCCGCGGCAGGTTGTCGATGAGTCCCTTGTTCAGCACATTCCCGCCGATTTTATAAGGAACGTCCGTTTCCATTGCCTCCATGATATAAGAAGCATATTCTGGAGACCGCGTATGCTCAATATCTCCGGATATGTAGAGCGCCCTATCTTTTTCCCATTGCTGAATCTGATGGATGCACCTGCGGGGGTATTCGTCCAGCGGAATATTATAGCGGGTGATAAGCTGGGGATATTTTTCTTTAATAAAGAAGTTGTTGTATTCAGCATTGTGCTCGCTGGATTCTGTGCAGTAATACCCAAGCCGGCGGAGATATTCATATCGAACCAGATCGTGATGTTCCGTGATGCCACTTTCTAAAATATCTATCGCGCGTTTTCGCACTTCCGGCAATAGATCTGTTCCGTCTGCATCATAGAGCTCCAACAGCCAGCCCATGTGATTGATGCCTGCAATTTTTTCTTTAATGGGCTCGCTGTATTCTATATTCAGCGTGCGCAGCAAATTTCTGGAGCAGGTTTGTACGCTGTGGCAAAGTCCTACTGTTTTGACGCCGGTATAGCGCAGCATATAACCGCAAAGGGGCGCCATTGGATTGGTATAGTTCAAAAACCAAGCGTCAGGGCAGACTTCTTCCATATCGCGAGCAAAATCGGAAAGAACGGGAATCGTGCGCAGCGCGCGAAAAATGCCGCCTACGCCTGTAGTATCACCGATGGTCTGCCGCAGCCCATATTTTTTCGGAACTTCAAAATCCGTAATGGTACATGGATCATAAAATCCTACCTGAATGGTATTTACTACGTAATCGGCTCCTTTTAACGCCGTCTTGCGGTTTTCGACGCCCAGATACTTTTCGATCCTTGCCAGGTCGTTGTTCAGATTCCGGTTTATAGCAGTGGCCATCGTATAGGATTCATCCAGTCTCTTTGGATCAATATCATAAAGTGCAATTTCACAATCGTGCAGCGCCTCAGTGCTCAATACATCTCCTATAAGGTTTTTGGCAAAAACAGTGCTTCCGGCTCCCATAATGGACAGTTTCATAGTCTTTACTCCAAATTCATTTTTGTAGTGGAAATCTATGTAATCTTTATACACGATGTTCCTTACAATGTCAATAGAAAAAGAAATTTTATTTCATTATTTTCTCCTATAAAAAGTCATTAGCATCTGGTGAAAGACTTTATTGTGTTTCAGATTTCAGATAGCAGAGAACACCCTGCCAAACAGGTTTGACAGGGTGTTCTCAATACAATATTATACCGTTAATTTTTACGGACCAGCGCTTCTGTATCCTGCGCGATCATAAGCTCTTCATTAGTAGGAATAACGTAGACTTTTACCATGGAATCGGGCGTGGACAGCTGCACAATGTTTGGCTGCCGCAGTGTCTTTGCGTTCAGATCTACATCAATTTTTATACCTAAGTAATGCAGATCTCTGCAGACGCGTTCCCGCAGTTCCGGATTGTTTTCGCCCATGCCGGCGGTAAATACGATTGCATCCAGACCGTCCATAGCAGCAGTATATGCGCCGATATATTTTTTTACCTGATATGCCAATGTGTTAGCGGTAAGGAATGCACGCTTGTCCCCATTCAGAATCGCGGCTTCGATATCCCGACTGTCGGAGGAAATCCCGGACAGTCCTAAAAAGCCGCATTCCTTGTTCATAAATGCACTCATTTCATCCGGGGTTTTACCGGTTTTGTTCATTATATAAGTAACAATGGCCGGGTCAATATCGCCGCAGCGGGTTCCCATCATAAGTCCGGCCAGAGGAGTCATACCCATGGAAGTGTCAATACATTTGCCGTTTTTCACTGCAGAGATAGAGGAACCGTTTCCAATGTGACAAGTAACGATTTTTGTATTTTCTGTTCTTCCCAAAATTTTGCACATCTCTCCGGCTACAAACCGATGCGAAGTGCCGTGCGCGCCAAATCGGCGGATATGGTATTTCTCGCACATTTCGTAAGGAAGGGCATAGGTATATGCATAGTCGGGCATGCTTTGATGGAAAGCAGTGTCAAACACCAGTACCTGGGGCACGCTTGGCATCGCTTTCATGCAGCCTTCGATACCCATAATATGTGCAGGTGTGTGGAGAGGTGCCAGCTCCACGCAGTCTCGCAGCTTGGCAAGGGCATCCTCATTGACCAAAACAGACTCAGTAAAATAAGTGCCACCATGTACGATCCGGTGCCCAACTGCTTCGATTTCACGCATATCGGAAATGCATCCGTGTACTTTATCTGTCAGACACTGAATAACAATTTCCGTTGCCACGGCATGATTGGGCATGCTGATTTCTTCTTTATATTTTATGCCTGACGGGAGTTTGTGATCAATAACGCCGTCGATTCCGATGCGTTCACAGATTCCTTTTGCAAGGACTTCGCTGGTGGATGTGTCGAACAGCTGATACTTCAGAGAAGAACTGCCCGCGTTTACAACCAATACTTTCATAGATAACAATAGCCTTTCCTTCGAATTATAGATTATTTGGCTGCGGTATTTGACAATATGCATTTCATCCTGTAAAATAATCGCAGTACAGACAAATCTTTACAATATATTATTATACACATAATATTTCTAAAGACAATACTTTTGAGGATATTTATTTTATGAAAAAAATTTCTGCAGTAATTTGTGAGTTGAATCCCCTCCATTCGGGACACGTTTTTCTATTTCAAAAGGCAAAGGAAGACGCCCGGTGTCTGGTCGCCATTATGAGCGGCCACTTTGTTCAGCGGGGGGAGAGCGCCATTTATAATAAATATGCCAGGGCCCTTTCGGCAGTGGAGGCAGGAGCGGACTTGGTGCTGGAGCTGCCCTATCCCTGGAGCAGCGGATCTGCAGAGTTTTTTGCCGCAGCGGGGGTACATATTGCCCAGAATGTAGGAGCCACCCATTTATATTTCGGCAGTGAAACGGGAGATTTAGATGCGCTGCAGAAAGCTGCAAAAACGCTGAATAGTGCGGCTTACAGACAGCAGTTTTGCGGCGCATGCCGGGCAGGCACGCGCCGGGAGGAGTTGTTGACACAGCTTTGTCCCGATATTGCCCCAGGGTTTTTGTCTGGTTCCAACGATATTTTAGGAGCAGAGTATTGCCGCTGGCTCACCAAAACAGTTCCGGTGCCGGTTAGGCGGATCGACTCCATAAGCGCATCCGCATTGCGGGCATCCATTACCCGGGAAATTTTGGAGACAGGGGAGAATTCCAGAGATGCAGTTCTCTTTTACAGGCTTGCGGATCTATTGTTTTATTTTCTCCGCTGCGCGGACTTACCTCCTCACGGATTTGCAGAAGGGGGCGGTGGGGTGATCCAGCGGTTGTTTGGATCAGCGCAGAAGGCAGTGGATGGTATGGACATGTTTGCTAAGGCGGCTACCAAACAATATACCAATGCCAGACTCCGCAGAGGGGCTTTATTTGCTATGACAAGGACTACTTCGGACATGTTGCGAACTCTGCCGCGCTTTACACGTGTTCTGGCGGCAGATGCGGCGGGCAGAAATTTTTTGTCCCACATACGCAGGGAAGAGAAGGCCATACAGATCCTTACAAATTATCGTGATAGAAATGCCCTATTCGAAGAAGGTGCTGTCCAATATGCCCATGCAGAAAAGGCGGACGCGTTGTATACCCTGTGCATGGATCCTATTCGCCCGGCAGGATGGTTTTCTGCAATGCATCCAGCTATGCTATAAACAATATAATAATAAAGAAAATGTCGTCATATGTAACAAAAATCATTGACAAACGGCAGGCCTTTCTTTATAATATCAATAGAATATTTGTAAAAAGTCACCAGAAGAAAGCGGCTGGTGGATAGGTGTGAAGCATGTATATTGGTATTGACCTGGGAACTACCGGATGTAAAGTCGTGCTGTTTTCGCTTGAAGGGGAGATCCTGTGCGAGTACAATAAGGAATATGAGCTGATTTTTGACGGTATATATGTAGAGCAGGATGCAAATTTGTGGTGGAATCTGGTGCGGGATGGTATGCGGTGCGTGGTATCCACCACAGGTCTTTCTGCTGTCGACGCTATATCGGTGAGCACCCAGGGGATTTCCTTTGTTCCGGTAGATGGAGCAGGGGATCCTTTGTGCAATGCTGTCAGCTGGTTGGATATGCGGGGGGAAAATGCGGCTGCACGTTTGCAGAAGGCTTTTGGTGTGCAGGGAATTTATGCCAAAACAGGGATTGAATGTGAGGCGGATTATTCTCTGCCTAAACTGATGTGGCTTTTAGAAAATAGAGAGGATATTTATGCCCAGGCGGATAAAATTTTGTTCCCCCTGGACTTTTTAAATTTACACCTGTGCGGTCGTGCGGTTTGTGACTATACCATTGCCGGCGGCACCATGCTCTATAATATTTTTTATAAATGTTGGGACAGCGATCTTTTGTCCTTTTCAGGTATAGATGTGAAAAAGCTGCCTGCAGTAGCATGCATGGGCACGCCTCTTGGTCCCCTTCTGCCGGAGGTGGCGGCATACTGTGGAATCGATTCAGGGTGTCAGGTCGTTTTGGGCGGGCAGGATCAAAAGCTTGCTGCCATCGGGGCTGGAATCCGACCCGGAGTATGTACGGTATCTTTCGGCACAGCGACTGCCATTTCTAAATTGTACGAGGGGATTCCGTTTGCTGGAGATCACATTACGCTTTTCCCATTTGAGCAAGACTCCTATATTGCAGAAATTCCACTTTCTACTACCGGTTCGGCGCTGCGCTGGCTGGTGAAGACGATGTGCCCGGATAAATCCTATAAAGAAGTCGATCAGCTGGCAAAGCTATCCGGACCAGGAGCGGGCGGGGTCACCTTTCAAACAGATCTGACTGCGGGGGGCACCCTTTCAGGTTTGACGCTTTCCACGACACTTTCAGACATCATTTATGCTTTGTTTGAGGGGGTATGCCGAGACATTCGAGACAGTGTTCAGCGTCTGGGCGGCGCCAGAGATCTGTTGGTGTTCGGTGGCGGCGCTAAAAGCGATATTTGGTGCAGTATTCTGTCCAGAATCTGCGGGACACCAGTTTCCATATTGGAAACGCCGGAAACGGCGGCTCTGGGTGCTGCAATTCTTGCTTCGGGGAAAGCAGTTCCTCCGGCAAATGTGAAAAAGCAAATTCACTGTGCAGGATAAGCACAGATTAATTTGAATATAATTTATTTTAAGGAGAAGCATATGTTTCAGTTTGAACCGGCCCCCTTTGTGCCATACAAAAACAAAGAAGTTTTGGAAAAATGCCGCAATATGAAGCGTGAGGATATGGAAAAGCATCCAAACCCCAACTTCCGCATTCATATTGTACCTGACGTAGGTGGAATCTGGGTGGGAGATATGGTGGCCCGGATGGTGCGCTCCGACCTGCTGGATGAAAAGCTTGTAATGATTTGTCCCAATCCCTGTCCCCTCACATATCTTGCTGTGGCTGAGGCCATCAATCGCCTGAATGTAAACTGCCGCAATGTACATATCTTTTGCATGGATGAATGGGCAGATCAGGATGGAAACATTGCGCCGCTGGATTATCCCGCAGGCTTTGCCCACAGCAACCTGAAGTATTTTTACGGTGCGATCCGCGAGGACTTGCGTATGCCGCTGGAGCAGTTCCATTATTTCACCAACGAAAATATCGGAGATTATTCTAAAATGATCAGCGACTGCGGGGATGGCGGCGCAGACGTTTGCTACTCCGGTCCCGGTTGGACGGGGCATATTGCCTTTATCGATCCCTGTACGCCTGAATTCGGCTGCCCCCCTATCGAGGAATACTTGAATATGGAGGCGCGCATCGTAACGCTGCATCCTATGACGATTCTGCAAAACTCTCTCCATGGCTGCTTCGGCTGCTCCGGCGATATCGCAAATGTACCGCCCAGAGCCGCTACTATCGGCCCTGTGGATGTAAAAAATGCCAAGAATCGTTTGGAAATGCACGATCTTACAACAATGGGCAGCGTGTCTTCCTGGCTGCGGATGACCTCTCGGTTGGTGCTGTATGGGGAAGTGACGCCGCTGGTGCCCTCTTCGATTCTTCAGCTGATGGATACGGATGTCTATGTGACTGAAGCCATCGCCCAGCCATTTGGGTGTTGGGAAACAGTCGGATATTGATTGGCTATGGAGCATACGAATACATATACCTTATATGGAGACATTGTCACAGGCGGCTGCATCATAGAAAACGGTGCAGTCGCCGTTCGGGACGGACGCATTTTGTACGTTGGCCCTATGGAACATGCACCAATAATCGGACCGGTACAGGACTGGACCGGAGCATATTTGCTTCCCGGCTTTATTGACATTCACTGTCATGCAGGGGGAGAAATTTGGTGCCATGAGGATCCCCGGGCTGTGGCGGCGTATCATTTGCAGCATGGTACGACAGGGCTTTGTTGTACCTTTTATCGGGATTTGGGGATGGATGGAATCCTTGCAGCGCAGGAAAAGGTAAAGGCTGCCATGATGGAGGATACCCCCAGTATTTTGGGCGTCCATTTGGAGGGCCCCTACCTCAATCCGCGCTATGGATCAAAGCCCTCAGAGAAGCCGATTGCGGCTGTACGGGAGGAATATATGCCTCTGCTGGAGACAGGAATCGTGCGTCATGTGACCTTTGCGCCTGAAGTCGACGGAACAGAAGATTTTCTTGCGGATTTGCTCCGACTTGGAATTGTAGGGTCGATCGGCCACAGCGCGGCGTCTTATGAAAAAGTCCGTCGGGCAGCAGAGGGGGGTGCCCGGTGCGTCACCCATTTGTACGATGCTACCGGTGCCAGCATCGCCCCAGCAAGATGGGACGGCACCATTGAAGCGGATTTCAACGCCGCTGCGCTTCTGTGTGACGATTTGTTTTATGAAATCATCTGCGATTCTATGGGTGTACATGTTCGCAGAGAAATTTTGCAGCTGACCAAAAAACTGGTTGGTCCCGCACGTATTATCGGGATCACAGACGCCTGCGGCGGTCCGGGCGGCAGCGGCGACGTGAATTTCGAAGATGGAGAGCTGATGGGCAGCAAGCTGACCATGGACAAGGTGGCAAAAAACTTTTATGCCGCCGGGTTTTCCATACCGGAAATCGCTATGGTGACTGCCGGCAACGCGGCCAGACTTCTTGGAATCTATCAGGATAGGGGATCCATCGATATAGGCAAGCGGGCAGATATTGTAGCCCTTGCAAAGGATTTTACAGTACAATGCGTCTATATGGCGTAAGAAAATACAACGGCATTTGTCCAGGAAAGGAAGGTTTTTCATGCTGAAAGCAGGTGTAGCACTGGTTGACATTTCTCCGGGGCCGGGAATTCCCATGGCAGGATATCCCCATTGTCCCCGTCCCAATATTGGTATTCATGATCCGCTGTACTGCGCAGCGCTGTATTTGAACAATGGCAAAGAGGAAATGGTCATGGTGACCATGGATCTGCTTTTCTTCGGGAAAAAATATTGCCGGGCGATCCGGGAAAAAATCGGGAAAAACATTATGTTTACCACATCCCATACTCATTCCGGACCCTGGTCTTCCACTCCTCTGGCCTCTGAAATTGCAGAAGGGTGCTTTGATGATCCGGCGTACATAGCAGAGCTTTTGCCTAAGGTAGAGGCCTGTATTCGGGAGGCTATGGCCAACCCCTTTGATGCGAAAATCGGCACGGGAATCGGACACTGCGGAAAGGAACAGGGTATCGGCGGAAATCGCCGGGATAAGGACGGACTCCAGGATCCCACTGTTAATGTGATCGCTGTAAAGGATATGGAGGATACGGTACGCGGCGTGCTTTTAAACTACGCATTACATCCCACGTATCTTCATGCGGAGAATTTATATGTGACAGCGGATTATCCGGGCTATATCCGAAGGTATATCCGATACGCTTATCCTGAAGCAGTATTCCTGTTCGCCCAAGGCACCAGTGGAAATCAATCTTCCCGGTATTTCAGAACAGGACAGGATTTTGAAGAAGCAGCCCGGGCAGGGACTACACTGGGGGTGGAAGTATACCACACAGTGGAGAGCCTGGAATATACTCAGGATATCGAAATAGAATTTAAGAATAAAGAGCTCGATCTGCCGGTACGTAGTTTCCCTACGGTAGAAGAAGCCAGAGTGGAGATGGAGCGTGCCAGAGCAGCGTTTGCCCGGATGCCGGAGGACAACTATATTGAAAAGCGCAACTGCGAGCTTGCCATGTTCGGTGCAGAAAACGAATTCTATTATGCCGAGCTGGCAGAAAACAGCGATGTGCGGGATGCCGAGCTGCCTTGTGAGGTGATGACGCTGCGTCTTGGAGATACATTGATCTGCGGACTCCAGGGAGAAATTTTCGTGGAGTATGGGCTTGCGCTGAAGGCAGCTTCTCCGTATGCCAAAACCTTTGTTTTTGAAGTGACCAATGGCACGCTGCCGGGTTACGTGTTCACGCCGGAAGCCATCGCTGAAGGGGGATATGAAGTAGGTACGTCGATCTTTACCGGCGAGGCCGGCAGTGTTATCGTAGATGGAATCAAAAGTTTGTTTTAAATAGAATTCACAATGATTTGTGCCGCAGTGCGGCAGAAATGGAGCGACTATGAAACAGGCAAATATTATTGATCGGTTTCGGTTAGACGGTAAGGTGGCCCTGGTTACCGGAGGCAGCGGATATTACGGAAGACAAATGGTGATCGCCCTGGCAGACGCGGGCGCCACCGTTTGCTGCGCATCCAGAGGCGTAGAGAAGTGCCGGGCATTTACAGATTCTCTGAATGCGGCAGGCTACGATAAGGTTTACGCGGATCAGTATGATCAGGGGGATGAGGCAAGTATCAACGGACTTTTGGACCGCATGATAGCGCGCGATGGAAAAGTGGATATTCTGGTGAACAATTCTGTTTTGCGTCCTATGCACGACTATGATGGGCCGGCCGCCGATTTTGCGACTTCGATGCAGGTGAACGCCACGGGTCTCTTCCTGATCTCCCGGGTTTTTGGCAATCAAATGGAGAAAAACAGCGGAGGCAGTATTATTAACATCGGTTCCTACATGGGAATCT
>CANQWE010000033.1 GCA_947627475.1 uncultured Clostridia bacterium | reverse complement strand
CACCGACGAGCAGCTGGACTCTCCTATGCTGTTCTGTTCCGGCCGGGCAGGCACCGCTTCCATCGATCCCCACGGTGTGGGAGAGGATCTGACCCCGCTTTTGGATACAATTCTGGAATATATTTCGGCGCCTGAAGGGGACCCGGATGCACCTTTGCAGATGCTGGTTTCCTCCATCGACTATAACGAATATGTAGGCCGCATTGGTATCGGCCGAATTGAGCGGGGTACCATGCGGGTAGGCAGCGAAGCGGTAATCGTCAACTATCACACGCCGGATGCGCCGCCAAAAAAAATGAAAATCGTATCTCTGTATCAGTATGACGGTCTGGGTAAGGCCACCGTGGAAAGCGCCACCATGGGAGACATCGTCTGCTTCTCCGGCGCAGAGGAGATCACCATCGGAGATACTATTACCGCTCCAACGGATCCAACCCCTCTGGAATTTGTAAAGGTAAGCCAGCCCACCATGGAAATGACCTTTTCTGTAAACGACAGCCCCTTTGCAGGCAGAGAGGGTAAATTTGTCACCTCCCGTCAGATTCGGGAACGGCTGTATAAAGAGACCCTGCGGGACGTGTCCCTCCGGGTATCTGACGGGGATACCACCGACAGCTTCAAGGTGGCCGGACGAGGGGAGATGCACCTGTCTATCCTGATTGAAACCATGCGCCGGGAGGGATTTGAGCTTTGCTGTTCCACCCCCCACGTGCTGATGCAGGAAATTGACGGCCAGCTTTGCGAGCCTATGGAGCAGGTGACGGTGGAAGTACCGGAAGCCTATGTAGGGACGGTAATTGAAAAGCTCGGCTCCCGTAAAGGAGAACTTTTGGAAATGAATCTGCGGGGTAGTCGAATGAAAATTGAATATTCTATCCCTGCCAGAGGGCTTTTCGGATACCGCAGCGAATTTCTGACAGACACCCGGGGCGAGGGAATCATCAGCTCCGTATTTGCAGGATATCAGCCTCATAAGGGAGACATCACCGTACGGTATACCGGATCGCTTATTGCAAGTGAGCAAGGGGAGTCCACTTCTTATGGGCTGTACAACGCCCAAGACAGAGGTGTGATGTTCATCGGTGTACAGACGCCGGTGTATGAAGGGATGATCGTCGGAGAATGCCCAAAACAGATGGACATTGCGCTGAACGTGTGCAAGAAAAAGCATTTGACTTCGATCCGCTCCTCCGGTGCGGACGAAGCGCTGCGGCTGGTGCCTCACAAGCAGTTCAGTCTGGAACAGGCCATTGAATTTATCAGCGACGACGAGCTCATCGAGGTGACGCCAAAATCTATTCGTCTGCGCAAGCGGATTCTCAACACAGAGCTGCGGCTGAAAGAAGAATCCAAGGCTCGAAAAGGACTATAACAACAAGCGCAGTTCCAGCATGCGTTTGCCGGAACTGCGCTTTCTTTTTCAATACTGTATGGTATAGTTATGTAAATACCACTGTTTTTTCAAGATTTATTGTTACGACAGCATAGGAGGACGATATGAACCAGGATTATCTTATCATCCTTGTATTTCTTCTTCTGGCATTTTTCCATAGATTTATTTTCCCAAGATGCAAAGGTTGGTTTGGAGAAAAAACAGTAGCAATCATTTTGTCTTCGCTGCCGCAGGAGTATCAGGTAATACACAACGTAATGCTGCGTAAAAAAAGCGGCAAGACTACACAAATAGATCACGTAGTCGTATCGCCGTATGGAATTTTCGTTATCGAAACAAAAAATTACAGAGGCTATATTACTGGCAGCGTGCAGGGAGAAAAATGGACGCAAAATAAAAAATATTCCATTTACAATCCATTAAAGCAAAACTACGGTCATATGAAAACGCTGGCGGAGCTGCTGGCGCTTTCGGAAGAAATATTTATTCCCATTGTGGTTTTTTCCGTAGAGGCAAACGTGAAGGTACAGTCGAAAAAAATCGTATATACGACCCAACTGCGCAAAGCAATTCGCGCTTATCAGGAGCCGAAGCTGGACACCGATCAGGTGAATGCCCTTACCGATAAAATCAAAAATGCCAATATAAATTCTGAAAAGGTCAGAAAAGAACACGTTCAGGCAATTCACCACGACTTGCTGAAGCAGGAACAAATGATTGCACAAAAAATTTGTCCCCGCTGCGGCGGCGCGCTTGTGGAGCGATGGGGAAAGCATGGTACATTTATGGGATGCAGCAGTTATCCAAAGTGCCGGTTTACAGCAGCTCTCCCAAAAACTTTCGAAAGGCCGTAGGCAGGGATATTTCATCCTGCAGGGTCTGCTCTGTCACCCATCGAAAAGCCCCGCCTGTATTCTCACATACAATCAAATAGCAGTCCATATGCCATTCCATGTGGGTAAAGATATGTTTTTTCGATGCTCTCCTGCAAATTTCCCCGCAGCATATCCCCTGGGACTGCGCCCAGGCTGCCGCGCCTGCAGGATCCAAATGTCCTTGTGCATTTGGAAACTCCCACAGTCCTCCAAGCAGACCCTCCCTGGGACGGCGGCGCAGGGCGATTTTGTCTCCGCAGCGCAGAAGAAACACCGTTTTCTCTTCTTTTTTCCGGGGCTTTTTAGCTGGGATTACAGGGAAAGCCGCCTGGGTGCCTCCCGCAAACGCGCCGCACAGATGCTGCAGCGGACACGCATTACATTTGGGAGAAGCGGCCGGAATACAAACCACCGCCCCAAGCTCCATCAGGGCCTGGGTAAAATCTCCGCAGCGTCCTTCCGGATAAATAGCCGCAAGCAGGCCCGCCACCTGCTTTTTTTCAGCGGTACCGGACAGGTCTGCGTCCCATTCCAGCAGGCGGGAGATTACCCGCAGTACATTTCCGTCTACTGCTGGCACTGGCTGTCCAAAGGAAATAGACGACACTGCCCCCGCGGTGTATGGTCCGATTCCGGGGAGAGATAAAATGTCCTCGTATTGATCCGGGAATACGCCGCCGTACTTCTCACAAACTATCCGGGCTGCTTTCTGCAGATTTCTGGCTCTGGAATAATACCCCAGCCCCTCCCACAGCTTCATAAGCTGGGCCTCCGGCGCTTGGGCAAGGGACGCAATGGTTGGCAGCTGGTCCATAAACCGCAAAAAATACGGGATCACAGCGGCCACCCGGGTTTGCTGGAGCATGATTTCTGAAATCCAGACCCGGTACGGGTCATGATTCTCCCGCCAGGGAAGGCTGCGGGCATTTTTTTGATACCATTCCAGCAGGGGCGATACAATATCAAAAAGTTCTATAGCGTTCCTTTTCTCCATGATCGCCTGCTGCCCACTTTGCAATTTTCGTATTTTCATATAAGTACCTCTAAGTCTTGTGCACTCAGTATAGCATATCCCTTTTGTCTTTTGCAAGACGGGCCGCTTTGGAAATATCTGATATATGCAAACCCCCTCTTGTAAAAGAAACCGGAACGTGATACGATACAAGTAACGAAAGGGAGTGGACACATGCTGCATTTTCTGTCGGAAAACTGGGGAACGCTTCTGGTGGGGGCTGTTGTTGCAGCAGCTGTCATTGGCGTTATTATAAAAATGTACAAGGATAAGAGGCGGGGTAGGAGCAGCTGCGGATGTGGATGCAGCAATTGCCCATCGTCGGGCCGCTGTTCTTATAAGAAGCGATGAAAAGTGGGGGACATCTCTTTTTTAACAATTAAAAAAGAATTTTTGTAATGTGAAAAAGAAGCATACCTTTTTACGTTGGGAAGCAGAACGGGGAACATACCTTTTTCATGTGGAAAAGGTAGCAAAAGACAGAAAAGGGAAGGGGGCATTCCCCTTCCCTTTTTGAACCCATCCCCATAGAGATTAAAGTAGGGAAAAATTTTTCGGCACGTGCGAAAGCCGCAAAATGTACAAGAAATATAGAAACAAAAATGAATGGGAGTCTATATCCTTTTTCTGCCTCCCACATGTGACGTATACGATAACTATGAAAGCATTCCTCTGTGGCGTTTCGAGGACGAAATGCTGGGAGAGTAAATTTTGTCGCAGGCAAAAGACAGTGGGAGAGAATATTGCAGTCAAATGCAATAAAGCCTTAATAAAGAATAGCTGGTGGGTGTTTCTTTGATCTCCCCCCGCTCAAGCATCTCGCGAGTGAGCAAAGCATCTCCTGAACAGCTGCGTCAGAGGGAGACTAATATAAACTTAGAGTAAGGTGGATAGACAAAGTAAGCCTTTGCACACACTGCAAGGACAGTGGGGTTCCCCGGCCTGGTGCAGATGAAAAGTTTGCACAAACCAACGCGATAGCGAAGCTGGAAATCCAGTTTCACAAAAGCGGATCGCGGCGCGATCCGCAAATACGTTTTTGGGTACTTTTGCCGCACCCGGAAAAGTACTATCCGTTCCCCTCTGCTTCGGGAAGGAGGAGCTTTTCCCTGTGGGGTGGAGAAAGCTGTCTCTCCCTGCGCCCCGGTAATACCGGGACGCCTCCCTCTGACGAGGGAGGCTTATGAAGTCTGTGCAACCATGGAGTAAAGTGGATAGCCAAAGCTGGAGTTTCCCCGTGAAGATGAAGCAGGCTTATTTCTGCCATCCAGCCTTTGCCTTAGGTAAAGGCTCCCTCTCACCCAGTGGCGGGTACAAAATAGCTTCCTCTGTTTTTCAATGTATGGTTGAGAAAAACAACCGCTGCTATATTCCCTTTTCCCCTTTTTTCTTTTATAATAGCAGTAGAAAAAGAATGTGTCGACGCTTCTTCGATAGTAAATTTAGGTGGTGTGAAAATGGCCTCACTCCAAATATCCTTTTTCACGCCGAATCGCACCGTACAGGTGTATATTGCTTTTGCGCCGGCAGGTGCAGAGGCAGAAAGGCTGTTTATAATTATGGAATGTTCACTTGGACAAAAAATTGCAGAACTGCGGCGGACTGCAAACATCACCCAAGAGATCTTGGCGGAGAAAATGGGCGTGTCGCCTCAAGCAGTTTCAAAATGGGAAACGGGGCAGTCCTGCCCGGATATCATGCTGCTCAAAAATCTGTCTGCAACCCTTGGTGTCACAGTGGATGAGCTGCTTTCACCAAAAAAGATTGACCACGCAGTCCTTGTACCGGACGCGCAACGTAAGAAATCGGAAGATATGCTTTTGCGGATTGTGATCCACTCTTCGGAAGGAGATGATATCAAACTCAACCTGCCCCTTCTGCTCCTCACTACGCTCATAGAAGCGGGGTTTGGTCCGGATAGCTTTCCATCCGGCAGTGCGCTGAAGAATGTAGACTTTGACAAAATCATCCGTTTGGCCCAGGCAGGCGTTGCCGGACAGCTTATAGAAATCAAAGACGCGGAGGGCGACATCATTTCTATATCCCTGGAATAGGTGCAATGAATTTATGAAAATTACGATAAAATCTTCTGACGGGCCCAAGATAAAGCTGCCCGTTCCGGCCAATTTGCTTCTGCGCTTTCTGGCAAAAGACGAAACGGCGCAAACCCCGCCCCAGTCTCTTCGAAAAGTGACACGGGCGCTGCGCTGCAGCAAAAAGATACTACAGGGCGAAAGCCTTGTAGAAATACACAGTGCAGACGGAGATCACATTATCATTCAGCTATAAACAACGCGAAAAATCCCTCCGGACAGATAAGCTATCTGACGGGGGATTTTCTTTGAAACGCGCTTAAACTTCCTCCAGCACGATCTCCGCTTCCACATTGGTTTTGCCGCTGCTGCGCACCGTACGAAAATAATATGTGCCCTCTCCGGCCGCGCCCATGTATACTTTGATTGCTTCTCCCAAAGGCGCTTCCGAAATATAGTTGATTTCCATCTTGATGACCCGCATGCCTTCCATAGTAGGCAGGTAGCCACACAGTATATCCGGATACCTGGTGTTGTTGATATGGCGGTTCATATCCACGTCCTGATACTCCACGCACCGCTCGCCAACCAAGGACATCGCAGTGTCCTGGGGAATACGGAACCGGGCAGGCAGATCCAGCTCCAGCATTGCATCGGTGCTGTAATTGTTTTCAAAATCAGAAACCCGGCATAACCGTTTGTTTTCTGTGTCCAGCAGCGCCCACACTGAGGTGGCCTCCGCTACGATCACACCGTTCTTCTTGATGCAGTAGCACCGGTTAAAGGACGCGCCGGAGGACTCACAGGCCCAGCTTTGGGACTGGATTTTGTCATGGTTGTAAAGCGGGTGATAAATGCTCATTCGCAGGCGGCTGAGCACAAAGGCCTTTCCCTGCTGAAACAATTCATCATAGGAAGGCTTTTCCCCTGCCATCTGGCAGTTGGCAGTATCCTGCATGTATCGCATGAGTCCGGACACGCTGACAATATTGTTCAGGTCCGGGTCATGGCTGTTTACGATATAATTCTCTGTCCAGCGCATATTCTCACCATTCCATTATTACATTTTTTATATTTTATACTACCAGACAGCAGAAATCAAGGAAATAATGTAAACAAAAAATTCTGTCAGAAAAAACAGTAGATAAAGAAAAATACATTATATGGATGAGATACAGCAGCCTACCCCTTACCCGCTGCCGCGGGAGTTCCCCTTATACAGGGGGAGCCATAGTGCGTATGCTTTACGGGAGCCTTCTTGTCAGGGGAACCTTTTGGACGAATGCCCTTTCTTATGAGGGGGGTGCCAGGTATCCCCAGCGGGGGGTGAAATAGAGATGGTCTCTCCCATCATTCTTCTGTTGTGACAGAACCTATAAAATTTCCTTTTTCTAACAAAAAAGATTTATCAGATTCTTGAATTTCTGTGCAATCTGTGCTATGATGATCCTAGTAAATTTGATTTGGAAAGGAATACAAATATGGCACAAAATAGGCTGGTTGGGGACTATCCTGTAATCGGGATCCGTCCTACGATCGACGGGCGGCGGGGCGCCCTGAAGGTTCGGGAGTCTCTGGAAGAGCAGACGATGAATATGGCGAAAAGCGCGGCAAAGCTTTTCCAGGAAAACCTGCGCTACTCCAATGGGGAGGCGATAAAGGTGATTATTGCCGATACCACCATCGGCCGGGTAGGCGAAGCCGCTGCCTGCGCAGAAAAATTTCGCAAGGCCGGAGTGGACATCACGCTGACTGTAACCCCCTGCTGGTGCTACGGCATGGAAACGATGGATATGGATCGCAGTACCATTAAAGCAGTATGGGGCTTTAATGGTACTGAGCGTCCCGGGGCGGTATACCTTGCCTCCGTTTTGGCAACCCACGCGCAGAAAGGACTGCCTGCATTCGGTATCTATGGTCACGATGTGCAGGCGGCAGACGCCACAGAAATTCCTGATGACGTAAAGGAAAAGCTTCTTCGGTTTGGACGGGCCGCTGTTGCAGTTGCCACCATGCGGGGCAAATCCTATTTGCAGATCGGTTCCATCTGTATGGGAATCGGCGGTTCCATCATCGATTCATCCTTCATTGAGGAATATCTGGGCATGCGGGTAGAATCTGTGGACGAGGTGGAGATCATCCGCCGCATGTCCGAGGGAATCTACGATGAGACGGAATATCAAAAAGCCCTGGCATGGACAAAAGCAAAATGTAAGGAAGGGTTTGATAAAAATCCCGAGGCCCTGCAGAAAACCAGAGAGCAGAAAGACGCGGACTGGGAATTTGTTGTAAAAATGATGGTGATCATCAAGGATCTTATGTGCGGAAACGATAAGCTGCCGCAGGGTCGGGAAGAGGAAATGGTGGGACACAATGCCATTGCAGCCGGATTCCAAGGGCAGCGTCAGTGGACCGATTTTTATCCCAACGCAGACTTTGCCGAAGCCATGCTCAATACCTCCTTTGACTGGAACGGCGCAAGAGAGCCCTATATTCTCGCAACAGAAAACGATGTGCTCAACGGTCTGGGTATGCTGTTTATGAAGCTGCTCACGGGCCGGGCCCAGATTTTTGCGGACGTGCGTACATATTGGAGTCCCGCGGCTGTATTTGAAGCTACCGGATACCAGATCGAGGGCCGGGCTGCCGAGTCCTGCGGATTCATTCATCTGATCAACTCCGGTGCTGCTTGTCTGGATGCCTGCGGCAAAGCGACGGATGCAGAAGGCAGTCCTGTGATGAAGCCTTGGTACGAAGTGACCCAGGCGGATCAGGATGCAATCCTTGCAGCAACTACTTGGAATGCTGCCGACGTGGGATATTTCCGGGGAGGCGGATATTCCAGCCGTTTCTGCACCGAAGCAGAAATGCCGGTAACTATGATTCGGCTGAATCTGGTGCATGGACTGGGTCCTGTGCTGCAGATCGCAGAGGGTTGGACTATAAAACTGCCGGAGCAGGTAAACGATATTTTGTGGAAGCGGACAGACTATACCTGGCCGTGCACCTGGTTCGCGCCGCGGACCACCGGCAAAGGGGCCTTTGCTACCGCCTATGATGTGATGAACAACTGGGGCGCCAACCATGGGGCCATCAGCTACGGCCATATCGGTGCAGACCTGATCACCATGTGCTCTATGCTACGCATTCCCGTTTCCATGCACAATATACCGGAAGAGGACATCTTCCGTCCGGCATCCTTTAATGCCTTTGGTATGGATAAGGAAGGGCAGGATTACCGGGCATGTGCCGCATACGGTCCCATGTATAAGAAATAAGTTCTGCTAAAAAAGAGGGGCGTTGCCCCTCTTTTTTGTATTTTTTGTGGATGATGGAACGCGGTATACTCTCTCCCCATCATGTTTACAAGCCAAGCGCTGCCACGGCGCTCCCTTCTAAAAGGATCACTCCCCCCAGGGGCGGTATCATTCCTGCAAAGTCCTCCCCAGTGAGCAGATTCCGCCCCCGAACAGAGAACGGGCGGGGTACGTCCGACCGATTGACAGCCACATATATTCTCTCTCCGCCAAGGCATCGGGTGTAGCAAATATAATTCCGGCTTCCTTCCAAAACCCGAAAATCTCCTGTAGCAAAGATCGGATGCTTTCGAATCTTTCCAAGACGTGTGTAATGCTCCTGCAGCTGTCCTTCCTCTTTTCCCCAGGGAAAGGGCCGCCTGCAAAAAGGATCGTGGCCGCCTTCTATTCCAGCTTCATCTCCATAAAATACGGAAGGCACACCATATACGGTAAACTGAATCATTGAAGCAAGGCGCAAAAGCCGGATCCCCTGCCGCCGCTTACTGTAGTCCATCTTGTGGGTCGCCAGCAGTGTATTGTCCATGGAAAGGACCGCGCTGTCACCCAATACAGAAAGAATGCGCTCTGTATCGTGGGTGCCCAAAACATTCATCAAAGAATCGCACACACATTTGGGATAACTGCTGTAAATTTCTGTGAGAACCCCGGCAAGCGCCTCCCCGTTTCCCTCCAGCAAAAATGCGAGAATCCCCTGACGCAGCGGATAGTTCATGACCGAATCCAGCTGCGCCCCGCGCAAATACCGCCGCCGCTTTCCATATGCAATCTTATCCGCAGCATTCTCCCAAACCTCCCCGATGATGACTGCATCCCGATCCGCTTCCTTTACAGATTGACGAAAGGCGTCCAGGAATGTATCCGGCAGCTCGTCCGCAACGTCCAGACGCCATCCGCCGATGCCAGCCTGTACGTACCGGGCGCCGATTCCCTCTTTTCCAGTGAAAAACTCCCGGCATGCAGGTGTATTCTGATTGAGCTTCGGAAGAATCTTGATTCCCCACCAGCAGTCGTACTCTGTGTCTGTCCCTCCAAAATAGTACCAGCTGCGGTAGGGGGAAGCGGGATTCTCAAAGGCACCCATGCCATGATAATTCCCATATCGGTCAAAGTATAGGCTGTCGTCGCCGGTATGGTTGAATACCCCGTCCAATATGATTCGTATTCCATACTTTGCGGCTGCGTGGATCAGAGCATCCAAGGCCTCTCTGCCGCCAAATTGGGCGTCTACAACGCAGTAATCTCCCGTGTCATATTTGTGATTGGAATACGCCTCAAAAACAGGACTGAGGTACAACACAGTTACACCAAGGCCGTGCAGATAGGGAAGCTTTTCTTTAATACCCCATAGATCCCCGCCGAAAAATTCATTGTTCTGCACATGCGCGCCGGGGTATGCGCCGTATTGGGTGATCGGACCATACCAATCCGATGCATATAAGGCATTTTTTCTCTGCTGGGTGACCATCCCACTTTTGCAGAAGCGATCCACAAAAATATGGTACATCACGCCCCCGTAAAACCAGGGCGGAGTAATAAAATCTGCCCTGTATACCAGCAGGCGAAAGTGATTTTCTGCATTTGCAGAAAGGTAGAAGTGTACGTTGTCATATGGGTTGGCATATAGATGATCTTCCCCCCGCAAAAAGATCAGCCGATAATAAAACAGACCATTGTCTACATCTCCGCACAGTTCCTCCATGGAAAGGGTCAGCACAAAACTGCCATCTCCCTGCCAAACAAAAGGGATATCCCGAGACATTTCCCCATCCTTTGCGATATGCATGACGATTCCCTGTACGCCGTACACCCGCGGCGGTAAAATTTTCCACGAGACGCAGTCCTCTACAGAAAAGGCCCCCCGCAGAGAAACATCCGCCCCTGTTTTATCCTGCTTTTGTATGGTTATTACTGCGTCTGCAATAAGCTGTTCGGTTCGTCTTATCAGCATAGCCGCTACTTTATTTTTTGCAAATGCCAAATTCTATCTGCATATTCCTCAACACTGCGTACAGACGCAAACTGCCCGGCGCCGGCAATGTTCATCAGAGACATCCGATTCCAGTTTTCTTTATCCCGATACGCCATGCGCACCTCCTGCATCACTTTGTGATAGGATTCATAGTCTGCCATGCACATATAAGGATCCGAAGCCAGAAGATACTCCGCAATATGGGAGAAGGACTCCCCGTTGAAGCCGGTGTTCAGACAACCAATAATGCGCTGAAGCCGCTGGCTGCCTGCAAAAAAGTCTGTACTGTGGTAGCCGCCTGCCCACAGGGTGTGCACCTCGGCTGCATCAAGGCCAAACATAAACATATTGTCCTGTCCGGCCTGCTCCAGCATCTCAATGTTGGCGCCATCCGCAGTACCAACGGTAATCGCCCCGTTGATCATTAGCTTCATGCATCCGGTACCGCTGGCTTCCTTGCCTGCCAGGGAAATCTGCTGGGATACTTCCGCCGCGGGGATCAGCGTCTCTGCAATGGTTACATTATAATTTTCAACAAACAGGACCTGCAGCTTTTCGCTGATTTTTTCATCCCAGGATATTTCCTCTCCAAGACACCAGATCAGCCGGATGATTTCTTTGGCCATGCGATACCCCGGCGCCGCCTTTGCTCCGAAGATAAAGGTCTGGGGAAGAATATCCAGTTCCGGATTATCTCGCAGGTCCAAATAGATCCCAATAATATTCATGGCGTTGAGCAACTGACGCTTGTATTCGTGCAGCCGTTTGATCTGCACATCAAAAATAGATTCCGGGTTGATCAGGATACCGGCCTTGTCAAACACCTTTTTTGCAAAGCTTCTTTTGTTTTCCGCCTTGATTTCTCCCAAGCGGCGGAGTACTTCCCCGTCTTTTGCAAAGTCCCGCAGATGGGAGAGCTTTTCCGGATGCCCTCGAAAATCGTCTCCGATACATTCTTCGATCAACCGGTCTAAGGCAGGATTTGCATAGCACAGCCACCGGTGGTGAGCAATCCCGTTGGTAACATTGTCAAACTTATCCGGCCAAACCTTGTAAAAGTTTTTGAAAATGGTGTTTTTAATAATATCCGAATGAATTTTTGACACGCCGTTTACCTTGGCCGACGCAATGACTGCCAGATTGGCCATACGCACCATACCGCCCGACAGGATCGCCATTTCTGAAATTCGATTCCACTCTCCCGGGAAATGGTCCCACATTTCCCTGCAAAAACGTTCGTTCAGCTCTCGGATAATTTGATGGATCCGGGGAAGACGCAGACGGAAAAGATCCTCATTCCAGGTTTCCAGGGCTTCCGGTAAAACGGTGTGGTTGGTATAGGTAACCGTATGCTGCACCACGTCCCATGCCGCTTCCCAACTGTAGCTGTGGTCGTCCATAAAAATCCGCATCAACTCCGGGATGCACAAAGCCGGGTGAGTGTCATTGATATGAATGGCCACTTTTTCACTGAAATTATTCAAGCTGCCGTATACGGCGATGTGATCCCGGACGATATTCTGACAGGAGGCGGATACCAAAAAGTACTGCTGGGTTAGGCGAAGCAGCTTGCCTTCGTAATGATTGTCGGAAGGGTACAGCACCTTACAGATAATTTCCGCGTTGATGCTGGGCTCCAAAGCACGGGAATACTCGCCTCTGGCAAACAGACCCATATTGAAATGGGACAGATCCCTGGCCTTCCACAGGCGAAGCTGGCTTACTCCCTCGCTGTTTGCACCGCTGATCATCATATCATAGGGTACTGCTTCGATTTCTTCGCAGTCGTCATAAACGATCTCCAACCGACCACTGCTCCAAATCTCCCGAATTTTGCCTCCAAACCGAACCCGAAATATCCGGTCTGTACGCGGCACCAGCCACACATCCCCGCCCGGCAGCCAGTTATCCGGAAGCTCTACCTGAATTCCGTCCACAATTTTCTGCTGAAACAGGCCATATTCGTAGCATATGGAAAAGCCGGTCGCAGGGTAGGCAAGCTCTGACAGGGAATCCATATAGCAGGCGGCAAGTCTGCCCAGACCTCCGTTTCCAAGGCCTGCGTCCGGTTCATACTCGTAAAGCGTATCCAGGTCGAATCCAATAGAGGACAGGGCCTTCTTATATGCCTGGGTGAGTCCCAGATTGGCCAGGTTGGTTTTCAGGGATCTGCCCACCAAAAATTCCATAGACAGATAGTACACCTTTTTGGCCTGTCTGCTGTTGGTCTTTTCCTTGAATGCCTGCCGCTTTTCTGTAAGAATCTGCAGCACAGAAAGAGCGGCTGCCTTATAGACCTGCTCCGGTGTGGCTTCCCTGGGGGAGCATCCAAAAAAGCGGGACAGCTTTTTGATAATATCCTCTTTGACTTCCAGCATTTTTTCAGTATCGTTCATAGGAAAAATCATCCTTTCTTTGGGGAGATGCGTCTTTGATACAGCCTGGCGTATGCGCCGGCGGAAATATTCCAGGAAAAATCCTGTTCCATGCACTGCATAGCCAGCTGTCGGTGCAGCGCGGCATTTTGAAACAGGTCCAGCGCCTGTGTAATTTTTTCGTAAAGCGCGTCTGTATGATAGTCCTGGAAAACAAGGCCGCAGCCCTCCCATTTGCCATCTTTTATTTGAAAGCTTTTGATAGAATCCGCCAGTCCTCCGGTCCGGCGGACAATGGGAATAGATCCATACCGGCAGGCGATCATCTGAGAAAGACCGCAGGGTTCGCTTGCAGAAGGCATCAGGAAAAAATCTGATCCGGCATAGATTTCCCTCGACAGGTCTCTGTCATATAGTATGAGGGCGCGCATCTTTTCGGGAAAAGAATTTTCCAGTTCTCGAAAGCATGCTTCATACCGGTCCTCTCCAGCGCCCAGCACGATCAGCTGGGCGTCCTGATCTGTAAGCAGCTGCTTTGCTGCTTTGTGTAGCAAATCACAGCCCTTGTGCCCCACCAGTCGGGATATCACGGCAAACACGGGGACGTCTCCTCTCCGGGGCAGCCCAAGCCTGCGCTGCAGCGCCAGCTTGTTTTCCTTTTTGCAGGCGATGGTCTTCTTAGTATATGGCAGCGGCGTGGCAGAATCGGCAGGATTGTAATAGGTATAATCGATCCCATTTAAAATACCGCAGAGCTTTGCAGCGCACTTTTGGAGTATCCCGTCCAGTCCTCTTCCAAAAGCAGGCGTCAAAATCTCCGCAGCATAGGTTGGGCTTACTGTGGTAATTTGATCGGCCAGGATGATCGCACCTTGCATGAGGTTGATCTCCCCGGACCAGCCCAGCGCGTCCGCCTGGTCCGGGGAGAGTCCGAAAACGTCTTCCAGCATGGACAGCGAAAACCTTCCCTGATATTCTATATTATGAATCGTAAAGACGGTTTTTATCCCGGCATACGCCGGACGCCCTCCGTACAGAAACGATTGATAGATCACAGAAATTGCCCCCTGCCAGTCGTGGGCGTGGAGAATATCCGGATAAAAGTCCACTTTTTCCAACATGTCCAGCACTGCCATAGAAAAAAAGGCAAAACGCTCTCCGTCGTCCGGATACCCGTAAATGTCCTGCCTTGCAAAATAGTATTCGTTGTCGATAAAATAATACAGCACTCCATCCCTGTACAGGCTGAAAATGCCGCAATACTGTCTTCTCCAGGATAGGCAGACGCTGCTGGCGGCTTCCCTGTGAAACATCTTTCGAAAGGCGGCTGGGATGGACCCATACAGGGGAACCGCCACGCGTATGTCCGCCGTCTCGCCATATATGCTTTTCAAAGCAGCCGGCAGGCTGCCGATCACGTCTCCCAGCCCGCCTGCCGCTGCAAAGGGCATACACTCCGCTGCCACATATAATATTTTTTTCATATTTCCTCTTATCAAATCATTTTTCCCTTGCCGATATAAAACGGAAGGGACTGATGGCCGGACAGAGTCCGCGCGTCCCGAATCATCACGTTTTTGTCCGCAATGACGCAGTTCAGCGTGACGTTTTCACCGGTGCCGCTGTCCTGAAGCAAGATAGAATTCTTGATCACTGTCCCCCGACGCACCTGCACACCGCGAAAAAGAATGGAATTTACCACAGTTCCCTCGATCCGGCATCCATCTGCAATCAGTGCGTTGGCGACTACCGCGCTCTCTCCATATCTGGTGGGAGGAGAATTGCGCACCTTTGTATAGATCGGACGTTCCCTTACATTGAAAAGGGCGTCCCGGGTCTGGGACCGCAGCAGGGCAATATTTGCATGAAAATAGTGAGACAGGCTGTCGATCTTGGCATAGTAACCGTCGTGACGGAAGATCCGGATTCTAGCGCTGCCCATAGCGTAAGCCAGGGCCTGCTGATAAAACGCTGTATATCCGTGGGAAAGGGCGTCCAACAGAATCGTTATGAGAAAGCTTTTGGAAAAAACCATAATGTTGGTGCTGACATCATATTCCCCCCGCAGCAACCTGGTATGCTCCACAAATTCTGTTGCATTGCCCTCTTCATCTGCATAAACAATAGCATTGCCCCGAATCTCCGTTTTGCCCAGCTGCATTTCTTTTGTTACGATTGTGAGATCTGCTCCCTCCTCTTCATGTGCCCTTAAAACCGCGGACAAATCGATGTTGCAGATGGCGTCGCAGTCGGACAGGACAATGGCGCCTTCACCGCAGTGCTTGATAAATTCCATCACCCCCATCAGTGCCTCCAGACGGGTGGTATATAATTTCCCAGCCCTGGGATTTTCATAGGCGGTGACAAAAGGAGGAAGCAAAGTCACTCCGCCGCTTCGGCGGGCCAGATCCCAGTCCTTGCCGGTACCGATATGGTCCATGAGAGAACGATAGTTGTTGTGGGTCACGATCCCCACTTTGGTGATGCCCGAATTTACCATATTGGATAGAGCGAAATCCACCAGCCGGTATCTTCCTCCAAAGGGAAGGGAGGCCATAGTCCGGGTGGCCGTCATCTCTGGAATGCTTTGATCGTGTATATTGGAAAAAATCAGTCCTGCTGCTGTCATCGTAAAACCGTGCCTTTCTTGTTTGTCATTTTGCTTTTTACCGCAAATCCGGAAGCATAATACCTGCTTCTACCGTTTGCCCTGCACCGATGGTAATTCCCTCTCCGATTACCGCAAGGCCACCGCCCTCGCTTCGATCTCCTCCGATGGAGGCACCTGCGCCAATGTGTACATTTCCGTCTAAAATAGCATACTGTACATGGGCGTCCTCTTCGATGACAGTACCGTCCATGACCACCGTATCCCGAACCACTGCCCCGGGCATCACCCGCACACTGGGGAACAAAACAGAATTTTCCACAGTGCCGCCTATTTCACAGCCTTCTGTAATAATGGAATTTTTGATTTTTGCACTGTCTCCGATAAATTGCGGCGGAAGGGGATCATGCCGGGTAAAGATACGCCAATTGTCGTCCTCCAGAGAGAAGACGGGACGCTGGCCAAGCAGATCCATATTGGCCTCCCACAGGCTTGCAATGGTGCCCACATCCTTCCAGTAACCGTCAAACTGGAAGGCCATCATCTTTTCTCCTGCTGCCAGCATGGCGGGTATGATGTTTTTCCCGAAGTCATTGTCAGAAGCAGGATCCTTGGCATCGGCGATCAGATATTCGTACAGCTTTTTCCGATTGAATATATAAATTCCCATAGAGGCTTTGGTAGATTCCGGTTCCCTGGGCTTTTCTGCAAAATTTGTAATACGCTGCTCCCAGTCGATGGTCATAATGCCAAACCGGCTGGCTTCCTCTATGGGCACATCGATCACGGCAATGGTGCAGTCTGCAGCTCTGTTTTTGTGAAACCGAAGCATTTTAGAATAGTCCATTTTATAAATATGGTCTCCCGATAGTACCAATACGTATTCCGGATCAAATTGATCGATGAAGCGCATATTTTGATAGATGGCGTGGGCGGTGCCCTTGTACCAGTCCCGGGAATGCTGCCCCTGATAGGGGGGGAGGATTTTTATCCCGCCAAAGGCCCGGTCCAGATCCCATGGCAAGCCGTTGCCGATATAATCGTTGAGCACCAGCGGCTGATACTGGGTAAGCACCCCCACCGTGTCGATTCCGGAGTTGGTACAGTTTGACAGAGGAAAGTCGATAATTCGATATTTGCCGCCGAAAGGGACAGCAGGCTTTGCCACCTGCTGGGTGAGGGCATACAAACGGCTTCCCTGGCCTCCGGCCAGAAGCATGGCCACACATTCTTTTTTCTTGAACATAAAAGCGCGCCTTTCCAAAAAATTTTATCATGAGAAAAAAAGTCAGACCATATCTGATGGTTCTGCACCATCTGTTCTTTGCAGGAGCACGGCACCGTATCCCGGCAGATGGAGGGTCAGGTACTGGTCAAATGCACCCCAGGTTCCTGCAGTGGTTTGCAAAGTTCCGTTTTCCACACCACCGCCTCCAAAGTGCTGACTGTCAGAAGTAAAAATCTCTTTGTAGCTGCCTTTATATGGAACGCCTATGGTAAAATCAGCCCGGTCCACCGGCGTGAAATTCAGCAGCACGATCACTTCTCTGCCGCTTTTGTCGATCCGGCGGTAGGACAGAATACTCATATCCCGGTTGTCCGCATCGATCCAGCCAAATCCCTGCCAGCTGTCGTCCTGTTCCCACAGGGCCGGGGTTTTCAGATACAGATGATGCAAACAGGCATTGTACAGCTGCAGCATGGCATGGGCCGGATAGTCCAGCAGAAACCACTCGATCTGGCCCTTGTAGTCCCATTCCTTAAATTGTCCGATTTCACTGCCCATAAAAGTCAGCTTTTTTCCGGGCTGCGTCATCATATATGCCGCAAAAAGCCGGGCCTGGGCAAATTTTTCTTCATAGGTACCGGGCATTTTATCCAAAAAGGACTTTTTGCCGTGTACCACCTCGTCGTGGGAGATAGGCAAAACAAAGCCTTCCGCATAGGCGTACATCATTGGGAACGTAACCTTGCTGTGGTTGTCTTTTCGAAATAGGGGGTCCAGCGCTGCATAGCTTAGGGTATCGTTCATCCAGCCCATGTTCCATTTCAGGGAAAATCCAAGTCCGCCTCGCTCAAAGGTTGTTATATCCGGCCAGGCAGTGGATTCTTCCGCAATCATCAGCACGTCGGGATGATAGGCAGCCATGGCAGAATTGAGCTTTTGAAAAAAGGCGATAGATTCTAAATTGCGGTTGTCTCCGTGGACATTGGGAATCCACTCCCCGTCTTTTTTGCCGTAGTCCAGGTACAGCATGGAGGCTACAGCGTCTACCCGCAGACCGTCAATATGGTACATAGACGCCCAAAACATGGCGTTGGAAATGAGAAAAGACTGCACCTCGGGCCGGCCTACATCGAAGCAGCGGGTGCCCCAGTCGGCTTGCTCCATACGGTCCCATCCCTGATATTCATACAGGGGACCGCCGTCCCACTCGAAAAGTCCTGCTTCATCCTTGGGAAAATGGGCGGGCACCCAGTCCAGCAGCACGCCGATCCCTGCACAGTGCATATGGTCCACAAAGGCCATAAAATCTTCGGGCGTTCCAAACCGGGAGGTAGGGGCAAAATATCCTGTCAGCTGATATCCCCAGGAGCCGTCAAAGGGATATTCCATAATAGGCATCAGCTCTACATGGGTATAGCCCATCTGCAGTACGTAAGGCGCTAACTCTTCGGCAAGCTGACGATAGGACAAAAATGTGCCGTCTGCATGATGCATCCAGGAGGCCGCGTGAAGCTCATAAATGTTGATGGGCTGCTTTTTGCAGGTCTCTCTTGTATATTTTGTCCGCCTCCGCTCCATCCAAATCTTGTCTCTCCAAGGAAAGCCGGAAAGACTCCAAAAACGGGACGCGGTGTTTGGCTGCAGCTCTGTATAAAACGCATAAGGATCGGCTTTATACAATTCCCCCTTTTTCGTGTGCAGCTTATATTTGTATCCGTATCCCTCTCCAAAGCGGTCTGCACAGATGTGCCCTTCCCATACACCTGCCGGATCGATGGGCATCATAGGATCCTGCTCGCTCCAGCCATTGAACAGTCCTACGATAAAAACCGCCTCGGCTCCCGGCGCCCAAACGCGAAACACATACCCGTCCTCGGTGCGGTGCGCGCCCATGTATTCCCACGCTCTGAAATTGGTCCCCTCATGGAACAGGTAGAGCGCCTGATTGTCCTTCTGCGTTGCTTTCATATAAATCCCCCAAGGTTGCAAGTATGACGAATGCGATCCATTTTGTCTGCAGTATTATACATCCCCGTCTTCCCTTTACTTGATACGTTTTGGGGAAAAGAAAAAGGTCCCCCCTGGGACCTTTTGATATTTTTTGATTTTTATTATTTTACCCTTGGCAGCATATCTGCAAACTGCAAAAAGGATGCAAAATCCATCGCGCCTGCCTGTTCCGTGGGGCGATCCCCCCTAACATGCAGATAATCCGTAACAAGGATCACCTGCAGGCCGGCGTCTATGGCACCAAGATCGTCCGTTGTATCGTTGCCCACCATGAGACATAATTCCGGTGCTGCTCCCACTGCCGCAGCAGCATCCTGAAAATAACCGGGAGTGGGCTTGCAGTAGCGGCAGTTGTCATAATTTGTGACATAGTCGAAATCTGCAGGCTCGATACCCGCCCAGGACATGCGCCGACGGTTGGCAGAAAGAGGAAATACCGGATTGGTAGCGCATACAAGCCGATACCCCTTCTCCCGCAGGCCCCGCAGCAGCGCTTTTTCCTTTCCCCGCGGGCGAACCACACGGCGCACCGCTTCAAAGGGGCCATTGTAGAAAGCCTCGTAAAAGGCCTCTACATCTACCGGACAATCCGGCCACACCTGATAAAATACCTGACGAAACCGCTGGATGTTGGACATGCTCCCATCGTTTTGCTTCATAGCACGAAAGCCCTGCATGGCAGCTTCGTCAAATCGATCGGCCTGACTGCCAAGCTGCGCGACTGCAAAGGTATGCAGGTCTCCGAAATAGGCATCGGTCAGCTCCGCCTGTACATAGGGAACCAAGGTTGCATCCAAATCAAAAAAAATCGTATGGATCCGCTCTGTATATAGTATTTCCAGATTGCTCGTCATATGCGCCTCAAGGTAAAATTTTCTTTATTTTATTTTTGTTAATGTATATTCTTTTGTGCCAAGGCCCACCTCTTCCAGCTTTTCGATCTGAACATAGGGGTCCTTCCCATGAAGCCGGTAGAACAGATGTCCTTCCTCCTTCAGTTCCATCCCCTGGGGAATTCCCTGGGGAATCAGGTTTTCCATTTTTATAGCGTCAACCGATGCCTGCTCCAGCGACACCATATCCCATCCGGACATGATTCCAATATCGGGAACCAAAGAAGGGGTCGTCATGCCCCAGCAGTCGCAGAGGGCAGTGATCTGCGTAAGCACGTTGATGTAAAATATATTTCCCGGTGCAAAGGTATCGCAGACGGCCTTGGTGCACAGGGCCATTCCGGTTTGGAAATCTGTGTAGTCGTGGCTGTCCAGTGTGATGGCATTGGTGGGACAAACCTTTACACAGTGTTGGCACAGGGTACAGTTGTGATAGTTTACATGATAGGCGCCGTCCTCACCGAAGTGATTTGCATAGTGGTTGCAGGCGCCCAGGCACTTGTTGCAATGGATACATTTGTCCGGATCCCACAAAAGGCCGCCCTCCAGGGAATGGATCTCATGCCGGGTCCGGTCGGTGACGCAGCCCATGGCGATATTTTTGCACGCGCCCCCGTATCCGCATGCACCGTGCCCTTTTACGTGAGAAAAATCGATCATAAAATCTGCGTCGTATATGAGGCCCGCCACGTCGATATGCTTAAGCTTTTTATAGTCTGCCTCCACCGTATAAAAATATTTGCCGAAATACCCGCAGTCGTCCAGCACAGGACATCCCAGTCCCGCCTCGGAATATCCCCTCTCGTGGGGCCTGCGGCGGGCCACGTAGTGGTCTGTAATAAAGCATTCACCGCCGCTGTCCTGGACAAACTGCACCAGCTTACGCACAAAAATCGGCGGGATCGTGGAGTAGGAAACCCCTTGCCCCACATGCATTTTAATGGCAACCTTTTTGCCCCGTACCGCCTCGCCCAACCCACAGGCAGCCAGCATGCGGGAGAATTTCTCAGGCAGCGTCTGGGATGCTTCATACCTGGAAAATGCCATAGGGGAAAAATAAACTTCAGACATTTGGAAAGCTCCTTTCTTCTTGAAAAACGGTGAAAATACTAAAGGGTATTTTATCACAAATTTGTATAGACTGCAAGGAATATTTTCATATCCCGCATTGAATGACGACATTTTGCAAAAAATGCAATATTTGCAATTTTATATTGACAAACTTGCAAAAAGTATGATAAAATAACACCACGTATTTGAATAAGACAGAAAGAGAGAACGATAGTATGGCGTTTCAAAATCATTATTTTGCAGATTTAATGGAGCGGGTGGTAAAGCGCAACCCTGACGAGCCGGAATTTCATCAGGCAGTACAGGAAGTATTGGAATCTCTGGAGCCGGTAGCTGCTGCGCATCCTGAATATATTCAGCGGGGCATTTTTGAATCTATTGTGGAACCGGAGCGGATCATCAAGTTCCGTGTGCCCTGGGTAGATGACAAGGGAAATGTGCAGATTAACAGAGGGTTTCGCGTGCAGTTTAACTCTGCCATCGGTCCCTACAAGGGGGGCCTTCGGTTCCATCCCTCTGTATATGAAGGGATCATCAAGTTTTTGGGATTTGAACAGATTTTCAAAAACAGCCTGACCGGACTGCCTATCGGCGGCGGCAAGGGCGGCAGCGACTTCGATCCCAAAGGAAAATCCGATATGGAGGTCATGCGGTTCTGCCAGAGTTTTATGACAGAGCTTTCTAAGCATATTGGCGCGGACACAGACGTTCCTGCGGGAGATATCGGCGTAGGCGGCCGGGAAATCGGATATATGTATGGTCAGTACAAAAGATTGCGCAATGAATCGGTAGGCGTGCTGACCGGGAAAGGTCTCACCTACGGCGGCTCTCTCGCCAGAACCCAGGCAACAGGGTACGGCCTTTGCTACTTTACCCAGGAGATGCTGCGTGCAAAGGGAAAAAGCTTTAAAGGGCAGACGGTGGTTATCTCCGGTTCCGGTAATGTTGCCATTTACGCAGCAGAAAAAGCTATGGAACTGGGTGCAAAGGTGGTTGCGTTGTCTGATTCTGCCGGATATATTCACGATCCGGCGGGAATCGATTTAGACGCTGTAAAGGAAATCAAGGAAGTACGCCGGGGCCGTATCTCTGAGTATGTACAGTCCCACGGGGATGCCAAATATACAGAAGGCTGCAGCGGAATCTGGACGATTCCCTGCGATATTGCCCTTCCCTGTGCAACCCAGAACGAGTTGGACGGCGATGCTGCCAAGGCACTGATCAAAAACGGTGTGTTTGCTGTGGCAGAGGGTGCAAATATGCCCAGTACGCCGGAGGCAATCGCTGCATTCCAGAGCGCGGGCGTATACTTTGGGCCTGCCAAGGCAGCCAATGCCGGCGGCGTCGCTACTTCCGCACTGGAAATGAGTCAGAACTCCATGCGGTACAGTTGGACCTTTGAAGAGGTCGACGCAAAGCTGCAGGATATTATGGTAAATATATACAAAAACTGCGCCGCCGCCGCAGAGCAGTTTAATTTGAAGGACAATCTTGTAGCCGGTGCAAACATTGCAGGTTTTTTGAAGGTGGCCGATGCAATGATGGCGCAGGGGGTTGTTTGATTCATAAAAGAGTTGCTGGCTAAGAGATGGTTTGCAAATCTCGCCTCGTCTCTCCCCCCTTTGCATCTCGCAAGCGAGATGCAAAGGGGGGAGCTTATATAGTCTGTACAATTTTTGAGTAAGGTGAATAACCAAAGCATCATTTTGCAGGGACTGGAAAAGCACTGTAGACCTTCAGTCCCGGTACAGGCTAAAAGTCTACGCAAAACGAACGTTATAGCAAAGCCGGGGATCCGGCTTTGTCTCTCACGGATCGCTGTGCGATCCGAAAAAAGCATTTTGAGTACTTGTACTTTGTGCAGCAAAGTACCATTTTCGCTTTGGAAAAGAGTACCGCCGTTTCCCTTGCTTTGAAAGCAGGAATGAGAACGTTCCTTTTCCAAGGAAAAAGAGAAGGAGGACGTTCCTTTTGTACTGTGACAAAAGGAACCAAAAACACAGAAAAGGGAAGGGAGATCCCCTTCCCTTTTCCATCCCTTCCCCTTTGACAACTACGGATAAAGCAAACTTTTTGGTATACGCTGGAATTGCAGAAACTGCAAGACAGATAGGAAACAAAAAGAGATAGAACAGAAAAGCAGAGACAAATAAAGTTTGCAGAGATTGGATAAGCTCCCTTATGGGGAGTTGCCCAGCAACTCATAGAGCGGTATCAGCTCTGCTACGAGGGATTCCTTTCATACCTCCCCGCAACAGCAACAACTCCACCGACACGGCTGCGCCGTGCCACCCCCCTTACACAGGGGAGGCTTTAGGTAAGGG
>CANQWE010000032.1 GCA_947627475.1 uncultured Clostridia bacterium | reverse complement strand
CAGAAATGCCTGGAGGAAGGGAGGGAGCTGGTCCGCTTTATTGACGCCATTGAAGATCATTCCATACGGGAGATCATCCTCTGCCGCTTTGCAGACGGGAACAGCTGGGAAAAGGGTGCCTTTCGTACAGGCTCCTGCAGCAAGGACGCTGCAAGAAGGAGATGCGAGCGGTTTCTGAAGGGGACGGAAACGAAGAAGTAAATCCCGACAAATGTGCAGGAATGCCCCTGTGACGCTCAAAAACAGCTCTGTAACGCGATTTCTTTGTTTTTTGTTATGGGCTTAACGAATGAGAAGTTTGCCTTGGAAACAAAAACTGCAACAAATCTGCTACAAAAACACATAAAAAAGCCCTCTCTGTCCACTTCCGATAGAGAGGGCCTTATGTTTGATTTTGCAAATCGGTCTTTTATTTGCCTTCAATGATGCAGTACCCAAAATTGATCTTTATCTATTTACCTATTTTAAACATTTCCTATTCAAAATCACCAACATATTCCTGATTTCGCTTAATGCAAAATACTACAAATTTATCTAAGGCCTTTTTATTGGCATCTTTCTTAGAAATTTTACTCGCATTTTTTATATTGAATAGATGTTCAGATCCAGGCACTTATCTAAAGGTCCGATCTAATACCGCATGTTGGTAAAAATTTCTCGTTTTGCCTTGGGCAGTGCAACACCTAAAAAGCTGTTGCGGCTGGCCACAATTTATGCTGCTTTTCATTCGACATGTAAATTTCACGAAAGTTACATTCGTACGGAGATTTTTGTCATCTGGAGCAATGGATAACAAAAAGTTTGCCTCGTGGGGCTGTATGCTTTTCATATCATTATTTTGCTGATCTATTATTTCCCATCCCTCTCCATGGTCTCGTCAATTGCTCGGCCGATAAATCCATTGATACTTTCCTCGGGCATCTCTGCAAGGGCTTTTATTTCGTCTTTATTCCCTTGGATACGGTCATAGGCTTTCTCTATATAGCGATTTTGCGCACGTTCCCCATTATATAATTTTTAATAATTATACGTTTTTAGCAATATTGTTCTATCGGATTACCCAGCTTTCAAATTAACCCGGACAGTAGTTGTCCTATTTAGCCGGTATGCTTACTGCATGAAGAAAAGAAGAAGAATGGTCCCTCAAAAATACGGAATAAACAAACGCTATATGCATGTAGATTAGAGTACCGCAAAGCTTGTTCAGTTTGTCAAACGAATTTGACCGTCCAGACAAAGAAGGTAGTATGTAGCATTACTTATGTTGTTTTTCTTCTCCTACAAAAATAAAAAGTCGTAATATTTATAGTTACAAGAGGAGATATATTTATGAAACAAATTACAGCCGACAAATCGTTACTTAACCAGATTCTTGGTTTATCATGTCTGGAAAATTACTTGCTTTACATAATGAAGGAATGTGGCTATCATTATCAAGCCCTATATGCCGAAAGCTTTGTTTCTTTTTCTGATATTGCAACAACCCTCTTTGATGAAGCTGTTCCATATGCATATTTTCATAAAATTCCTCGACTGCAGGATACTGCACGAAAAAAGAACCTGTTATCTATGGCTATCACGAAAAATATAGAGGAAGGAGTATCCCAATATGATTATTGCTGTATTAAAGTACATCCAGATTTTGTTATAGAACGTTATGGCCGTAAACCCTGGCGGGATGATCATTACATACTGTTATGTGAGCAAAGGGACCATAAATGGATTTGTTTAAATGACAATCCACGAGATATTATAGAACTTAATAGTGATATATTATCTCACGCATACGCGGGGAAAACCATTTGTTTTCATAGGCTCACAGAGATTCATAGTTCTCTTGAAAAAAGATTTTTAAAAGCTTTTCAAAATACTGTAGCCCAACCCCAAAAGATATATGTGCCTCACATCAATAATTTAGGGATAGCACGAGACATAATAGGAATATTGAAAACAACGAGGAAGAGAATTCAAGAATATAGCTCCCAGTATATGGATACAGCTTTTATGACAGATTATTTGTTGCAATTGGACAAAACATATGCCATTTTTGAGTATATGAGAGTGCGGCAGAAGGTTGATTTTGAAAAAGTAGAGCAGATGCTTACCCGAGTACAAACATATGATTTTCTAATAATAAAACAGCTAAATGAAAAAATACAAAAAATCGGATAAACCAGCGGAGGAAATAAATTGCTATATGAAGTATGAAGCCATTATTAAAAAAATCATCTCAGACAATGTTAAATTGACCAAATCCATTGACTCTGTCAATCCCCATGAAAAGCTTGAAAATGCAGGGATGGATTCCATCTCTTTTATCTGCGTTATTGTAGAGATAGAAAATTATTTTGATATCGAATTTCCAGATGAAAAGTTAATACTTGAAGAAACTGGGACAATAAAGCAAATATGTGAAATTGTGGAATCTATGGAGGTATAACCCATTATGAAAAAAGAACAAAAATGTTGGGACAAAAAAGTGCTCCCGATTTATCTAAATGCTCCTTTTATGAATGAATGTGGGACACATTTAAGATTTGCAATCATACAAGCTTCTTTTTATGGTGACGCTTGGCTTGCAAGTCATTTTGATATTTTTATGAATCCCCAATTCAAAATATATTACGGGCATGTAGATGATGTTTATCACATGGAATATTACAATGACATTCTGGACTTTAACGAGATTAATTATTGGAGTACTACTCCCGAACAGATTGTAGAATTATTGATAAACGAAATAGATCATAATCACTATATGATTGTCTACTTAAGAAAGAAGATCACCGGAAATCGAGAACATCTTTTTTATGGATATGATAAAGAGCAAAAACTCTTTTATACCAGCAGTCTTTCTGAGGGAAGATTTAGAGGAATGACTCTGACATTTGAAGAAGTCAAAGAATATTTTAAAGATTTTCGTGAATACAACATAGCATTTCCAGAGGGGTATGCATTGGTGAACGCACAATTTTTTCCAATTACAAGAATAAAATTGAAGAATACCTTTAATGCACAAGATTGTTATTATGCAGTCCTAAAAAGATTTCTTGCAGAGGTCAATGGAAAAACCTATACCATCCAGGAGTATAACAATCATAAACAAATCATTCATTCCAGTATTTATCATACAGGACTCGCCTGCCTGCCCTGCATGGAGGATAGAGTATATCAATATATTCGTGATAAAGAATTTATTATTAAAGATCATGTTTTGAAGGGGTTGGCCCGAGAGCTAAAATGGAACCTCCAAAAACTATCGGATCATAGATATATTATATTTTCAAGTATGCAATGGCTGTTAACAAAATTTCATTCAATTGACAACTCAATTTATCCTATCATTGCTGCATATGAAAAATGCTGTAAAACAATGAAACAACTATCAAATATGGCTGCAAAATTTGAATTGACAGAAAACTGGGAAATACTTGATCGTATTGATTCTTTATTAAAGGAAAGATATGTAGAAGAAAAAAGGATTCTGTCAGCATTTATTGATAAAATTGGAAGCATGTATTTTGGGGAAAAGGTATATCCACCATCAAATGAATAACTTGTAAAAAATATACAGAGATATACGCTGCCGTACTGACAAAATGAAGTGGCGGTCAGCACGACGAGCAGAAAGGATATAAAACGTAAAAATGCATAAAACAATTTTAGAAACGATCCGCACCCTGCGCAGTGGTAAAAGCTATGCAATTGACCGAAGAAACAGCAATCGATACAGGGTGGTTCTGGGCGAGGATGATGCATCCAAAACAGCATATTATTTCAGTACTCCAATTTATCAGGAGGAAAGCGGCAGAGTTGTTCCGCTACAATTTGAGAGTGGGGGAAATGCCTATTTATTGAAGGGCAGTAATTGCAACATTTCCATTGGTCAGGAAGAAATAAAGTTGACGGGAAAAAACGGTATTGTGACATGGCGGCAAATCGGACAAGGACTACAGTTGCGGGGAACTGCTTTATATGGCAAAGGAATAGAAATACATCCTACGCTGAATGGCATAGCTGTGAAAATACATGCCGCATCAGACGGAATATCCATTCCCCTACATACAAGCAAGCCTTTTTACGATATACGAGCTAATACAAAATATTTTGCCCTAATGCAGGAACCTTTTCAACCGTTTATGGTTCTGTCGGGGATTGGAGCCTTTCTAGATAATGGAACTCTCGGAGGGCCCCTGCGAATGTCTTTTCAAAAAACAGATGATAAAGATTTTACTGTATGGATTTCTTCTACTACAGATTCTGACAGAGTATTATGGTTCGAACTTAACCTGTATGAGCCCAAACTTTTTCAGGATACAACCGTAGAAAGCAAAAATCCAGGGGAGAACAATGCCTTCGGTACAACTGCATATTTGGGGCAAAGTGAATCTTTTGGCGAGCAATGGCTTTATATGCGGCCAGATTTGTCGGTTTTTTCTGATCTGTCCGGAAAGCATATAAACAGTGCATTTTTATATGTGCCTACATATTCACAAAATGCTGTACGTTTACGCGGCATAGGAATTCCTCAGAGATTCTGTAGCTTTGGTTCCAACTGGCAGAATAAAATAGCACCCACAAAGCCGTTTGCCTATGGAACGGCAGTAAATGGATATTATCAGTTGGATTTATCACGTGTACTTACTGATCCGGATACAAATATGCTTCACCGTACAGATGGATGGATTCTGCGTACAGTAGGAAACGGGTATACTGCCATTTCCACGGCAGACAGCTTTTTCTCACCTCAAATCCTTGTAATCAATTATACATAGCAGTGCAACCAGCAAAATAAAAAATATAGAATAACCCGGTCATTAGATGTCCGGGTTATTCTATATAATGGGCACCTCAGGTACTCTACACAAGGATATATGTTGTCGACTCGATTTATCTATGTGAGAGGTTTGGAGATCTTGGATAATCATAGAAAGGAAACAAAAAAGAATGAATGACAATGATTTGATGCTGGACACAAATAAAGACACAATCTTTGCTTTTCCCGAAACAGAAGATTTTCGCTCCAGTACAAACAATCAAAACGAAGAGGATTTGATGCTAAATATCCAGCACCAGTCCAAGCAGCCAGTTTACGAGGATATTGCCCTACGAAACACAAACAAAAAAGTATTCAGCAAAGGGGATCCGATGAAACAGGCGATATTTTACGCTGCTCCCGTACATAGTTCGAATGAGGCTGGACAGTTTATTGAAAGGAATACTGTGATTAAGAAAGAAGCCGATGGAAAGCACTATAAATGCAATCCAGGCCCTTTTGTAGCAAAATTCAATGGAGAAGAAGGTAACAGTATACTGTTTTCCATTGAAAAAGACGCATACAAAGTTGCTTTTTCATGGCTCAAAACAACGAAAAATTGTGTTAAAAGCAACACTCCTAGGGTGATTTCTGCAGAAAATAAAAAAGAAAATCCTAAGGTAGTGTACGAAGGGGAAGACGTTAATTTAATTTATGAGGTGGACAGCTGTCGTGTGAAGGAAAATATTGAAATAACACAGACAGCGCCTTCATACCGATATACATTTGCAATGGATTGTGAAGGGTTGGATTTTACGGTAAAGGAAGCAGACCGGACGATTCACTTTAACAGTCTGGAAACCGGAAAAGAAATATTTATGATACCGGCACCGTTTATGACAGATGCTGCAGGAGCCTTTTCCGATGCTGTATTTTATGAAGTACGAACCCTAAAGAGCGGGCAGTCTATCCTTTCTGTCATTGCGGACAGCACATGGATCAACAATGCAGAACGCGTATTGCCTGTTACGATTGATCCACAAATCGTTCTGTCAGGAAGTAACAATTACACAATGTATCAATGGAAGGCTCCTGATACTATGTCGACTGCCGGTTCCACTGTCCTGATTGGAAATAATGAACTTTGCGTTTCCCACCGCATGTACATGGATCTTACAATTCCAGCTATTGTTGGAAACCCGCGGATCCGCAAAGCAGAACTGCAGGTAAAGCAGCAGTCTTGTCAGTGCGGTAGTGGAATGGCAAAAATAGGACTGTATCAGGTAACGGATGAACTCCCGACGGAATCCCCCGCCTACAATGACACACTAATCGACTATGCAGATGTCACAACTGGCGCCCCGGTTTATACATTTGATCTGACATCTGTGTTTGACAGTATGTATCAGGGTGAAACCCTCCATACAAACTTAATGCTAAACCTGCTAGACGGTAATCAAACGGACCGAGCAATACTATACAGCACCCTTGTAGGAGAAAATGCGCCACAGCTGATTGTTACGTATGAAAATGGATATACAGTCAATGTTGCAGATGGTGCGGCACATGAACTGGGCTGGTTTGGAACTGGTTCGGTAGATTTTGCTACAGGGACACTTATGGTACAAAACACGGATGTAACCTGGAATGGGAACCGGATGCCTGTAATGATAGGCCACTCGTTTACCGGGGCTCTTTCCAATAAACCGTATACAAACAATCCAGCAATTGATTTAAATACTGCGGACTTTAGCAACATGAAGCTGGGCCATGGTTGGCGGATCAACTGGATGCAGAGTATGGTCCCCAAAACCTTCTTGCAGGATGGTCAGGCCTGCAGCGGTTATATATACACTGACGCGTTTGGTCAGGCGTTCTATTTCTTGGAAAGAACAGAAACGTACATGCAAAAAGAAATAGAGATCAACTGCGAAACAGTTACCTATGCACTGTATACCGACACAAGTAGAATGGGATATGCATACGATCCAATGCTGAGAGAGCTGTACATTTGTGCCGAGACGTATGTGTTTGACGCAGATGGCCGCTTAATCAAAGTAAGTGATGAAGCCGGCAATAGTCAGGAAATTCACTATACATCTGGAAAAATTACATCCATTACTGACGGTGCTGAACGTGCATTTACGCTGGATTACAACGGCTTCGATGAACTTACAGCTATTACCGCTCCAGATGGAACAACAATTTCATATAGCTATACCAATGGATACCTGACTGGTGTAACGAATCAATTGGGAGCGTATACGGCAATAGAATATACAAATGGTCAAATCGCTTCCGTTTCTCTCTACAATACCCCGTCTTCTTCAGCATTCGATTATCAGGTGCAATATACATACGACGCAAGAGGACGCGTTTCGGCCGTAGAAGAAATCGGTACTGAGGACAGTGCCGGACAAAGCACTACATTTTCCTATGATGTTGCTGCGCGAAGGACCACAGCCATTTCCACCACAGAGCATATGGATACACCTGAAACAATTACCACAATTTATACCTTGAACGACGATGGGGATTTGGTAGGAAGCTATGTGCAGGTCGGCAGTGACGATGCCGTGCAGATACTCTCCGCTGAAAACGATATTAACCCCTATATGGACGGTGTAAGCTACAGAAGCAATGCAGACAATTTACTCTTAAACCATTCATTTACATCGCTTACCGGTTGGTCAACGGTACAGGGGAATAGTTGTAGCCTTGACGTATACGTTTGGTCAGATCAGGCGTCTGCACTGTATGGACGTACCGTACTACGTATGGTAGAAGAACAAACCGCAGCTGGTAGAGAAGGAGTTTATCAGATTACAAACGTTTTGTCTCCGGGAGAGTATGCATTTTCTACATATATCAAGCTGCTGACGAATATCACAAGTACTGCTTCTGATGCAGGTGTATATCTGCGCATCACTGACACGTCCGATAATGAAATTGCCAGAAGCGAGCGGTTTATATCAATGGACGATACATACGCCCGTCTGGTGGTACCCTTCACGCTGGATACAGCTCAGTCTGTCAAGGTATGGATTTGTATCCAAGGGAAAGGAACTGTGCTTGCAGATGCGGCACAGTTGGAGAAAAACGCGTTTGCTGGTCCGTACAACTGTCTGATAAACGGAAGCTTTGAACGATCGAATAATGGTTGGACAATAAACAGCGGTACTACAAGCACTACACAAAGCTTGATCGGTTCATATGCGCTCAGGATGATCGGCAACCCGAAATATACACGGAAAGCATCCCAGACGATTCCCATCAAATCTTACACAAATGTGCGTGAGAGCTTTACCCTCAGTGGATGGGCAAAAGCACCCAGTCTTCCCACGAAAGTGCGGGAAAACGGAAATACTGCTGCATTTCGCCTAGCAGCAAAACTAAACTACACAGATGGTACATTTGAAGAGTTTATAGCGGACTTCTCCTCCTCCACAGATGACTGGCAGTATACTTCCGTTCCAATTGTAAAATCCCAGTACAAAACAGTTCAGAATTTGGAAGTATCCTGTGTGTACGACTACAACGCCGGTACTGCATACTTTGATTGTATCCAGCTTGTGCGGGACAATTATGAGACAGATCTCACCGCGGAAGATTTTATGGTAGATGATGGAACAGGAGAACTGGATCCCACTGAACCAGAACTGGAAACCGTATTTGAAGAAGCTGTGGATGCATACGGAAATAATATAACGGAAACTATTTTTCTGGAAAATGCATATGGTACGATTTATCGTTCCTTTGGGTACAACGAAGATGATCCTGCGGTCCTTGGCGACAATACGGGCAACGATCTTGTCCGCATCACGGATGAACGGGGACAGAATATATACTATACAGTGGATCATGAAACATCTCAAATTCAAACGGTTACCGACCGCTGCGGCATAAAAACAGCGTTTGAATATGACAGCAACCATAATGTGACAAGGACGGCAGCTAAAGCCAACAGCGGTACAGAAATTGCGAATATATCGTATACATATGATAAAATGGGTAACCTAAACCAAATCACACGCGGTGATGGGATGCAGTATTCTATCAATTATGATAATTACCATAAAGTAAATGAAATTAATATGACAGGATTGGGTTCTCTTGTAAGCTATACTTACGGACCTAATAACGGAAGATTGAAAACCGTTTCTATGAAAGACGGAACTGTAACGTATGTATATAACCGATTAGGTCAGGTCGTGGGCGAAACGTGGGTAAAGGATGATGGAACCACACACCGATACAGATATGTTTATAACTCCGTTGGGCAACTCGCCAGATGTATTGACTTTTTAAACCTCAAGGAATATACTTACTTATATGAAAATGGAAAGATTTCCCGGTTGACTGAAAACGACATTACGCTCAATTCATATGACAATATAGCATCCCGAACCCTGTCCAATACTGTTTTGTATAAATATAACGCAAAGGGTCAGGTAAGCAGAAGACGTGTGCAATATGCCAACGGGGAGCATAAGGAGTATGTTTATTCTTATGCAGATAATACCCAGATGGCAGCTACTTTGCCTACCGGCGCTGTCAGCAAATCCGGTACAGATCACCTTGGCCGCAAAACCTTTGATATGATAGAGCTGGGCAGCGGCTATCTGTCCCGACAGTTCACTTATCACAGCGGCCAGATCACCCCGGAACACACACAATACGGTAAGGTGAAGTCTGCTCCCACCACCAGACTGGTAGATACCATTACATATTCCGATGGCAGAACGATCAGTTACCAATATGATGCCGAGCAGCGGATCACAAAAGTGGAAGACAGCGTTGACGGCGTTACAGAATATAGGTATAATGTCATTGGTCAGCTGGTTTTTGAAATAAAAAACGGCGTGGAAACACAGTTCCACTATGATTCGTACGGCAACCTCTCGTACAAGGATGGCAAGCCTTTTGCCTACATATCCAAAGACCTGCTGGCATCCTATGATGGGGAATCCATCCAGTATGGCCCTGCCGAAGACAGATCTCCCAACCCTACTCTATACCGCGGTCTAAATCTCACGTGGTCCAAGGGACGTCAGCTAGCCGCAGCGTCCGGTCGGGGCAAGACGATGGCCTTTACGTACAACCACATGGGACTGCGTACCGGCAAAACAGTTAACGGCATGGAACATAAATATGTGCTGGAGGGCACAAAGATTCTGCAGGATACCTACACCGGCGTGGATTATCTGTATGACAACGAGGACAAAGTCTGCGGCATGATCTGCGGCGGCGCAGCATACTACTTCATGAAAAACCTGCAGGATGACATTATTGCCATCACCAATGCGGCGGGGAACGTCATCGCCCGGTATACCTATGACGCTTGGGGTGCGCACACCGTCCAGGGCGTTGCGGTGATGAGCGGAGCATACTGTACCACCGCCGCTTTCGGTGAAGAGATCGCACAGAAGAACTTGTTCCGGTACCGTTCCTATGTCTGGGATGACGACTTGCGTATGTACTATCTCCAGAGCCGGTATTATGATCCCCAAACAGGTCGGTTTATCAATGCAGATACAGCAGGTGTATTGGGTGTAGAGTGTTTTATTCCTGGAAATCTAAATCTCTTTGCTTACTGTGCTAATAATCCTATTATCTATTATGATCCAACGGGCAAAGGATATTTATTAACTTTTGGCATCATAACTCTAGCAGGAGCAATTATTGGCGGCATAATAGGAGCTGCGTTATCCTATGGCACATATCAAAGAGTTAAATGGAAATATGTTGTTGCCGGTGCTGCATTAGGAGCTGTTGTCGGAGCTGCTACAGCATTTGCGGTGAAAGCTATCGGAGTGTCATGCTCTGGTATGGTTTCAAGAGGTCTATATAAGTCTCTTAGCCAGGGTGTCAATTTTACACAAACTGCATTAAGACATATGACCGAACCAGGAAGGTATGTACCAGTTCAAATACTAATTGAAACAATAAAAAATGGAAAGGCAAGTGCAGACCCCCAGGGCACTAAGGCAGTAATGTATACGATTACTATGATAAAAAATGGAAGTAAATATTTATTAGAAGTACTTTATGATAAAGCATCTAATACGATATACCATTTTTTATATAAATAATGAATTCATATATAAAACGAGGCACATAGCTTATATAGATAAGTGAGGAATCAAATGACAGAACTTCCTATAGCTGCATTTCAACTGCAGGGTTATAATAATGAACATATATGCCTTAATATTTCCCAAGTGTATGGATTTCCGGATGAAATATCATACGGCGGCGGATACTTTGTCAAGGGGAAATTGGATATTTGCGTTGGATCCTATTCCGTCCTCGCAGAGCACTCCTTTACTACAGGGCAGCTGTATAATTTTTATTGTCAGCTGCAAAAGTGCTATGATACAATATCTGGCAAAGCTGTTTTGGAAAATGTGGAAGGGGAATTGGAGCTGGAACTCATCTTTCAAAAAACAGGAAAGGTTCTTGTGACCGGTATGTTTCAGGAACGTCCGGATGTTGACACAAGATTGTGTTTTGAAATGATAACCGATCAGGCAGCGATTGCAAGCGTACTTCGCGAATTGAAAAATGTGTACAATACTTTTGGCGATGAAAATGGCATTGTAAAGCTTCGTTGACATTCTTCATTGAAAGGAGCCGCAAAGTGAAGTATGTAAAATACCTTGTATGTATTCTTTTTGTAGTTGTTTTGGGAGGAGGAGTGATTCTTTGGGCAATAAATGAAAATAATAAAAATTAGCCTGAAGAACTTAATAATCCCAATATTGCCGAGATTGTTGCGGAACAAAAAGAGAAAGTTCTTTCTTTTTTTCATCAGGAAAAAGAGGGAATCGAGCAAATAAAAGATGCATTATGGGAAGATCCTTATGCATCATGCTGGATTGGAAATGACGGTTATATTCAACTCGGGGATGATACAACCATATGGGAGCCTGATATTAGCCCCAAGGCCAAAGAACTCATAGAAAAAGGGAATGCTTATAATGTAGGATCGATATCCTTTGGAAAAGGATACGAAAATACACCGGAATTTCAAATAGAGACGTACTTTTCCGATACAGCAATGGTAATCAATATCGTTTATACACAGCGGGATATCGCAACATTCCCGAGCAGTGAATGGTATGAACCGATCGAAGGTAACTGGTATTTGTTTGCAGCTGGGATGAATTGAGTATCCCGGGGAATTATTCTCGAGTTCTCACACACCAGCTACATAACGGCATCTCCTGCATACCGTAAACACCAAATAAACACCAAAACGTGGGTTTTGCAGAAATTCCATAAAATGACAACACCCTGAAACCGTAGTGGTTTCAGGGTGTTTGCTGGTTGCGGGGGTGGGATTTGAACCTCACGGCCTCCGGGTTATGAGCCCGACGAGCTACCAGACTGCTCTACCCCGCGATATAAATCGTCCATCTATCCTGCCGCTGGTGCCGGAAACCGGAATCGAACCGGTACGCGACTTTCGTCGCATTGGATTTTAAGTCCAAGGCGTCTACCTATTCCGCCATTCCGGCACGCCGGTATACGCATTGGTCCGCTGCACACCACAGGACCCTTGCAGTTTTGGGAGGATGCCCGGCAGAAGCTTCCTCATTTGGACTTTATTATTATACCATTAGCGCAGGCATATGTCAATAGGGTTTGCCAAAGTTTTTATCGACAGGCCGTTTCGACATTCTTTTCCATCTTCAAGCGCGCTCCGCTATAAAACTCTTTTCTGCTCATCAAAAGGATCTGTGCCGGGATGCACAGACCCTTACATATACTACAACTCTCCGGACTTTCCCTGGAGCAGTTGAGCTGCCCGTCGAAGCATTTCCTCCTCATCCGGACCGTCGCAGATCACCTTCACCTGTGCCTCACCGCCAATTCCTGCCGAAATCAGGCTTACTAGGCTTTTCCCGTCAGCTACCCGCTCCCCCACCTCCAGCCGGATGCGGGAATCATACCGGGACATACGGTTCGCGAAAGTCATAGCAGGCCGCAGGTGCAGGCCATGGGGACTGCCCAGTGTTACATTTTCAAAAATCATATGACGCTCCGTTTTTTACCTTTCTGCAAGATACAAAATACGCGTAACACGGACTGATTCCGTTTTCGCTTTTGCTTTTTTTACAATACGGAATGCTGCTGCAGTACGGCTGCCTTCTTTGGAGAAGCGGCGCTGCGGCTGTCCTGCTGCGGAGCGTGTACTTTTCCAAGAGCCCCCAGCAAAAACATGCCGATGATTGCCCCCACAGTAACAGACAGCAAAGCATATGTCCATCCCGTCATGGCGCCAATGGCAAGTATTCCCCCGCCGGCGGTAGAGGCCTTGCAGGCAAACGCTGCTGCCAGGGCCCCGCTGACGGCGCCGCCTACCATACATCCGGGTAGAATCCGACCGGGTGCGGCCGCTGCATAGGGAATTCCCCCCTCCGCAATGCCTCCGATCCCCAGAAGAAAATTTACCGGCCCGTTTTGCCGTGCGGCTGAAGAAAACCGACCGCGGAAGACGACGCAGGCCAAAGCCAGGGCCAGCGGTACGGTCATTGCCGCTGTGGTCACTGCAGCCAGGGCCGTACCCCCTTCCTGTGCATAGCCGAATGCATAGGCTGCCTGGGAGAGCGGGCCGCCCATATCCAGCGCGACACACGCCCCAAGGACTGCCCCTACAAGGATCTGGCTGCTGCCGGACGCCGCGTCCAGTATCAGGGCGGCCCCGTCATATAACCCTTGTGCCAGGGGATTTGCCCCACAAACAGCCGCACCGGTAAGCAGCACCCCCAAAAAAGTATAGAAAAAACAGGAGATCCCCTCGCCAGCCCCTGCAAACAGCTTTTGCAGTATCTTGATCAATACACCGGCCGCAAGACCCGCCAGCAGTGCCCCGAACAGGCCGGAGGAAATTCCTCCTGCAACACGGTACACGGTGGCGCCGAGAGCCGCAAGGCAACCTCCTGCAAAGCCGGGAACAAAGGCCCACTTACCGGACATTTCCTGGGCAATAGAGGCAGACAACACAGGCAGAGCCAGGGAAAGGAGTATCGTTCCTACTGTATAAAACAGCGCCGCCGCAGGCGTGGTATATCCAAAGGAAGCCGTATAGGAGGCGCCTGCAAATAAATCGATCAAAAAGCCGATCAACTGCAAAAGTCCCCCGGCCGCGTAAAAGGGGAATACACGGGCCGCTCCCTCCTGTAAAAAATTAGAAATCTGAGGCCCAGCGGCAGACCGCTTTTCCCTTTTTCCCCGCTCTGGGCTATTTTTTTGTCGGGGTGTGTTATGATGGTACACCGGTGCCGAATCCGAAAGAACCCGGCGAAGCATTTTTTCGCCGGAGCGGATCCCCTCTCCCAAACTGCCCCGCACCAGATGTTTTCCGTCAAAGCGAGCCAAATCTACTGGGGTATCCGATACAATAACAATGGCCGCAGCCTGTTCAATTTCTCTTTTCGTAAAAAGATTTTCAACGCCTTCTCTGTCGCGCGACTCTATTTTGATGGTCACCCCCAGCTGGGCGGCTGCAGAATGCAATGCCTGGGCCGCCATATACCCATAGCCATTGTCTACGTCACCCTCCCCCCCACTTTGGGATACCACTGCCAAAATCCGATATACGTCCTGGCTTTTAAAAGCCTGTTCCGCGCCAAATTCCACATTCTGTATCCCTGTCCAATCCGGCGGGAATGCGCGGGGGCTGGGCATAGGAATTTTGTGAGGCTCCATTCGGCGTGTATTTTCTTCTTCCTCTAAAATTGCCAGAAAAGCCTCCGGGCTTTCTGCCCGGATCAAGGCTCGGGCGATGGACTTGTTCATCAGCATGGTGATCAGCCGGGACAAAACGGTTAAATGCTCGCTGCCCTGATCGGGAGCGGCAATCAAAAATATCAGCTGCACCGGACCGCCGTCCGGCGCGCCCCACCCGATCCCCTCCTGGAGTGTCATGGCACACAGGCCTGTCCGGCGGACCGCGCTGCCTTGGGCATGTGGTATGGCAGTTGCGCCGCCTACCGCGGTAGTCCCCTGCTCCTCACGGATCAGTATCTGCTCATAGTAAGCGGCGGCATTTTTCAAATTCCCGCATCGGTCATGGAGTTCCACCAATGTGTCTAAAACGCTTTTTTTGTCGGATGCAGTGCATCCGATCAAAATCCCTTCCGGTTTTAGAAAATCTCGAATCTGCATATATCCTCCCCCTTTTCCGCCATGCGCCATATTGCGGTCAAAGGTATTTTCATTTGGTATTGTGCCCGTATTTTCACGAAAAAATCCATTGAAGCGGGAGATTTTTTATGCTATACTAAAGTATTCCATTAAGCTTTGTCACTACAGTTGACTAAGGGAGGGACAAATAAAATACCCCTCCGACACGGCTACGCCGTGCCACCTCCCCTTAGAAAGGGGAGGCTTAAGCTGGAGAGAAGCCCTCCTTTCTTTGTAAAGGGGGGTATCAGCAAAGTCTCGTTCCTTTGCCCACTTTACACAAGGGGGGTGTCAGCGCAGCTGACGGAGGGATTGGCTTTGCTGCTTCCACGTAATTTTCCCATCACCCCAGTGTCTGGCAAGCGAGCCACCTACAAAGAAGAGAAGGCTTAGCGGTTCTGTTACGCTGGTTTCTCCTCAGGCGTTGTGCAGCAATCCCCTTGCAGGGAGGCTTAAAGTTTTTTCAACACTCCCTCCCTTCCAGAAACGGCACAGCGAATCGGAGCCTTGTAGCCTATTCCCTTTTGAAAAAGCCTTCATATTTAGAAAGCCCTCTTCGCGGCACAGGCCGCGAGGGGGGAGGCGAGCGTATCGAGCCGGGGGAGTATACAGTTTTTCTTTCAGCCGTTTATAGTGACAGACCCTTTCATATTATACATAAATCCTTGGAGCAACCAGCTTATGATTAAAAATATTCTTCCGCAAACCGATTTAACCTTGTCCGATTTTTATTACGATCTGCCCCAGGAGCAGATTGCGCAGACACCTGTAACTCCCCGAGATGCCTCCCGGCTTATGGTGATGGATCGCCGCTCCGGCGCCCTGCAGCATCGGATTTTCCGAGACATTCTGGAATACATACGGCCCCAGGATGTGCTGGTGCTTAACGACACCCGGGTGATTCCGGCCAGAATCATAGGGCGGCGGGCCTATAAAATGGCGGACGGCAGTCTGGAGAAAACGGACAGCGCCGCCCCGGTAGAGCTGCTGCTTCTGCGGCAGACGGAAAAAGACGTGTGGCAGGCCCTGGCGGGCCCCGGTAAACGGGCTCGGACAGGCGATATTTTAGAATTCGGGGATGGCATCCTCCAAGCCAGGGTCGAGGATATCATTGAGGGGGGACAGCGGGTCGTGCGCCTGTCCTGCGAGACGGCCACTGTGTACGAGGCGCTGCACCAGCTGGGTTCCATGCCTCTGCCCCCGTATATTACAGAAAAGCTGAAGGATCCCGATCGGTATCAGACTGTATATTCCCGGGTGGAAGGCTCCGCGGCAGCACCTACTGCCGGGCTGCACTTTACAAAGGAACTGCTGGATCGGCTGCGTCAGCAGGGGACGGCCATTGCGCCGGTGCTGCTCCATGTGGGGCTGGGCACCTTCCGGCCGGTAAAGGAGGAGCATATCCAGGATCATGCTATGCACGCGGAGTATATCTCCGTTTCAAGGGAAAGTGCGGACCTTATCAATGCACGCAGGGCAGCAGGCGGCAGGGTCATCGCTGTAGGAACCACCTCCTGCCGCACCCTGGAAAGCGTGGCCGGGGAGGACGGCGTCCTGCAGCCCTACACCGGGGAAACCGGCATCTATATTTACCCAGGATACCGGTTTAAAATCGTGGACGGGCTGATCACCAATTTCCACCTGCCGGAAAGTACGCTGCTGATGCTGGTATCTGCCTTTGCCGGAAGAGAAAAAATTTTGCATGCGTACAACACTGCCGTGGCGGAGCAGTATCGGTTTTTCAGTTTTGGCGACGCTATGCTGATTCTATCATAAAATGCGGCAGCCGGGAAAGGAGACAGACGTGGAACAAAAGCAGAAGATTCTGGGGGTTCTGGGGCCTACTGCCTCCGGGAAAACAGCTCTGGCCATCGCCCTGGCCCAGCGCCTTTATGGGGAAGTGATATCCAACGACTCTATGCAAATTTACAAAGGCATGTTGATCGGTACCGCGGCGCCTACCAAAGCGGAGATGGAAACCGTTCCCCATCACATGATCGGCGCTGTGTCCCCCGGTACGGATTTTTCCTGTGCAGATTACGCTGCCATGGCGGCCCCCATTGCAGATGAAATCCTTTCCCGGGGGAAACTGCCTATATTCTGCGGCGGCACCGGACTGTATCTGGACGCGGTTTTATACGAATCAGGCTTGTCCCATAGTCCGGGGGATCCCATGGTGCGGGCGGCATTTGAAGCCGTCGCGCTGGAAAAGGGAGCCGACGCCCTGCACCAGCTGCTCGCTGTGGTGGATCCTGTTTCCGCAGCCGCCATTCATCCCAACAATGTGCGCCGGATGATCCGTGCCCTGGAAATATACGAGACTACCGGGATACCGAAATCCCAGTTTGATGGACTGACCCCTGGGGCACAGGCAAAATATGACTGTACCCGGGTAGTCCTTTCCTTTTCTTCCAGAGCGCTGTTATATGCGCGGATCGATCAGCGGGTAGACGAAATGATGGAGGCGGGACTGCTGGCAGAAGTGGAAGTGCTGTATAAAGCAGGCCTTCTCCAGGGGGAAAGTCCTGCCGCCCAGGCCATTGGATACAAGGAATTTTTGCCGTACTTTGCAAGGGAATGTACTTTGGATGCGGCGGTGGAAGCGGTGCGCAGAAACACCCGCCGATACGCAAAACGGCAGATTACCTGGATGCGCCGGTATCCGGACGCGCTGGAGGTACAGGCGGACCGGCACGGGCAGATGCGGTCCACCGGAGAAGTAGCCGAAGAGGTGTGCCAGCGGCTTTGCATGGCTTGACTTTTCCTGGACACTGCTATACAATGAGATGGGAAAGAGAGGACGTCCTATGATCACTTACGAACAGCTTCGGCACAACGAAGAAATCAAAACCTATATAAAAAAGGCGGACGAAGCGCTGGCCGCCCTTGGATATACGGAGCACAGCTTTGCCCACGTGACCAAGGTAAGTCAAATCGCCAGCTACATCCTTACAAAAATGGGAGCGGATGCCCACACGGTTGAACTGGCAAAAATCGCGGCGTACCTCCACGATATTGGCAATCTGGTAAACCGGGTAGACCATTCCCTAAGCGGAGCGGTGATGGCCTTTCGTATTCTGCGGAGCCTGGATATGGACGCGGGAGATGTGGCTACTGTCGTCTCTGCCATCGGCAACCACGACGAGGGAACCGGCGTACCCATCAATGATATCTCGGCGGCGCTGATTTTAGCGGACAAGTCAGATGTACGGCGCAGTCGGGTGCGGAACACGGACATTGCCAATTTTGACATTCACGACCGGGTGAACTATTCTGTAACAGATTCGGTCTTGGAAATTGGCGAGGGAAAATCGGAAATTACCCTGCGGCTGACCATTGACACGGAGTATGGCAGTGTGATGGATTATTTTGAAATTTTCCTGGGGCGGATGGTACTCTGCCGCAAAGCAGCGGAAAAGCTGGGCCTGCGGTTCCGGCTGCAGATCAACGGCCAGTCCCTGCTATAGTATAAAAGGGATGCATTTGCATCCTTTTTTGTTTTCGCCTTGCAATATTCGCCGTTTGGGACAGCTTCTGTTATCTCCCCACGGGGAGATTTCTGCTTCCCGAAGCAGGGGGAACGATGATCCTTTTGCCCAAAGCGGCAAAAGGATCCAAAAACGCTTTTTTAGATCGCGCCGCGATCCGTATGGATAAGCCGGATCCCCGGCTTTGCTGCAGCGTTCGTCTTATATAGACTGATAGTCTGCTCCGGATTGTAAGCCTACGGTGCTTTTGCAGTCTTTGCAAAATCTTACTAAAACCATCCACCTTACACCAAGTCTTTGCAGACTATATTTGTCTGTGTCGTAAGATTACGTTATCTTTTTGTTTCCAATATATCCTGCAGATGCTGGAAACTTAGCGCATACCGAAGGGTTTGCTTATCCTTTCTTTGTCAAAGGGGAAGGGATAGAAAAGGGAAGAGGAATCCCCCTTCCCTTTTTTTGTGTTTTTGGTTCCTTTTGTCACATTACAAAAGGAACATCCTTCTCTTTTCCTTGGAAAAGAAACTTTCTCTCTTTTCTTCGGAAAAGGAATGTCCTTCCTTCCTGCTTACCAAAGCAGGAGGGAAACAAGCTTCTCCCCACTTCGGGGAGCAATACAAAAAGAGGGGCAATGCCCCTCTTTTTTCTTACCGTGTAATGTGATATATTCGCTTTCCTGCCGCATGCTGTGCCGCCGGCACATCAAACACGCCAAATCCGTCCTCGTCCCGGACAGGAATCGTCTCCCCGCATAGTGTAACGGCCTTCGCGCCGCCGAAAATACGCACCTGGAATCCGCTTTCCTCTCCCATGCCGGGAATAGTGGGATCAGAGGGTTTGGAATTTTCATTCTTCTCCCGTCCTGCAAAGCTGCCTTCTCTGGGATAGATCGCCAGATCAAACCCGTCTGCAGTGCTGTTTTCCATAGCGATGACTGTGGTGGCCATTTTGCCTTCTTTATAATCGTAGGTGTAGCCGTCATCTTCGCATAAGGTGAAGGAAGCGTCTGCACCGGGATATACCTGGATGCAGTACGCATCTGCTACCTTTTCGTGGAGATACTTCTGATAGGCCATAGTGCACAGCACGCTGCCGGCCTTCACCATCAGCGCGCCGCCCCGGCCCTTCGGGATCTGATACTGGATCACCTGTCCGCCTTCGTAAACCTCTCCGGTGAAATAGTCCACCCACTGACCGGCCGGCAGGGTGACGTTCATATCGAACACTGCCACCAGCAGGCTGTCCCCAAACATGTAGGTGTTGGCAACCTGGTCGTATTCCGGGTTGTCCGGATACATCAGAGGCAGGGCCCGGGCCAGCGGCATAGAAGTTTTGGCTGCCAGATGGGCCATAGAATAAATATAGGGGAACAGCTGGCTGCGCAGGTGGGAGTAATACCGCACTGCCTCCAGCACCTCATCCCGCATAAACCAGGGCAGGTTCCAGTTGCGCCAGCCCAGCTGCTGGGTCCAGGGGGACAAAAAGCCGTAGTGGATTCCCTCCAGAGAAGTGATATCCATGTCGCAGGTAACGTTGGAGTGACCGGACAGACCATAGTTCAGCATGGCCACCACGGTGTCGAATCCGCCGCCAGTGTCCCCTGCCCAGGACGCCGCATACTGCTGTGTACCGGCGTATACGCAGGGAGTATAAATCATAGCCCGGCGCCCGGTGTAGTTTGCAAAGCCCTCCTGCATCTGCTTGACATACAGAACAGGGTACACGTTGTGGACCTCATCGTCAAAATATTTACCACCCCACAGCCGGTCCGGATGGTCGTTTACCTGGAAGGCACCGTCCAGCTTAAAGGCTTCCGCACCGTTGTCGCAGAATTTTTTCAGATGCTCGAACCAGGGCTGCTCCCGGACGGTGAGTCCGTCCATATACATGGGGCAGGCCAGGTGTTCGTCCAGAATGGACGCCCCTTCAAAGGTATATTCCTTGCCCTCCTGTTTCATCCGCTCGCCGCATTGCCGCTCTTCCTCAAAGAGCAAATCGTAGTTCTGGCACAGCCACAGGCTGAGACGGAAGCCCATCTCCCGCAATGAATAGAAAAAGGTTTCCGGGCCACTTTGATCGTCCGGCAGCCAGCCGGGGATATAGAATCGGTCCTCGTCAAATTTCTTATCCACGCTGGTATCATAATGCCGGCTCATCCACTGGGGTTCCAGCCCTACCATATCGCAGGAAATATCCTCCCGGCGGAAGTGGAGGCAGTCGTACAGCATCTCTCTTGCATTGGTCTGCTCATTCAGCACAAAGGTATAGCCGTAGGCAAACTTGGGCAGCATCACCGGGGTTCCGGCAATTTTGCCGTGGAGGGCCAATATATCTGCCAGTCTGTGAGACTCTGGCAGGAACAGATAAAAATCGATCATCCCTTTGTGGGCGGTGATTTTCACCTGCTCCGGCTGTTCCTGATCCATATCAAAAACAGACGCATAGGTACAGTTCAGGAGCATGCCCCAGCCGTTCATAGACATGATGTAGGGAATGGGCCCGTAGGAAGCGATGTTGCGGATGTCCAGACGGGAGACAGAACTTCGGCGGGAAATGCTTTTTCTGGATTCGTCCCCCAGGCCGTACAGCCGCTCGTCTTTATGCAGATCGATGCACAGGGTGAAGCCTTTGTTTGCATAGGGCTTGTCCGCATATCCATCAAAGCGGAACGTGAGCGGCTGCCGGGTACCCGTCACCTGCAGCGCTCCTTCCGGCGTAACCGTCAGGGAAAAGCTACCCTCTGTCACGGTGCTGCCAGACTGGGACGCCCCAGTATCCACCGCTTTTTCTTTCAGGATGTTGTACCGGGTGAGCAGTGTCTCATCATAGGTTCCGTCTGCAGACACACGGATGTGGAAAATGCCCTTGTCCACGCTGGTGATAGCATATTCCCGCATAGAATTTTTTTGGTCTTTTACAATAAACATGGTTTTTTCAGCTTACGCTGTCCTCCTGTATTTTTGACTGTTTCTCTGCCAGCGCGGCCCGGATGGCACGGGCCAGCTGGTCGGCGCAGGATGTTTGTTTGTGGCCGCAGGTATTGCCTGCCAAAATATCCGCCACCTTTCCTGCGTCCATTCCCTGGGTAAGCTTGCCTACGGCCTTCAGGTTGCCGTCGCAGCCCCCGGTAAACTGTACGTTTCTGATGGTGCCGTCCTCCTCCATTTCAAAGGAAACCTTTGAGGCACACACGCCGTTTAACTTATAAGTATACTGCATTTTGATTGAATCCCTTTCTACTCTCCACTTGTTTTCTGCGGCAGACTTTCTATGGATATGTATATCGCCGCGTCCTTGCCCTGGATGGTGACGGTCTCCTCCGGCGTCTCCTCGCCGGGGTCGGCATTTGCATCCTTGGTCGTATACTGATAGGTGTCAATATATCCTGTCTCGTTCACAGACAGCTTGCCCCTTGTACTGGCTTGGATGGTGAACACCGTCTCCCTGGGGATATAGTTCAGACTCAGACTTCCATGGGTGACATCGATTTTGCTTGTATAGGCAGACAGCCCCTGTGTCTGCACATCCCCCTGCATCAAATCTAAGGTAAGCAGCCGGGCGGTGGTATCCTGCAGCCTTACTGTACAGGGGTCCCCGCCTGTGGAGATGACGCTGAGCGCAGAGCCTGTGTTCACGTTATCCATATGCACCGATCCGTTTTCCATAGAGAAAAGATAGTCTGTATCTGTGTGCATGTTTTGCACTGTGATATTTCCCGTCTCACTTTTGATTTCCAGGCACTTGACAAAGTCTTCATCGGTAAGGTATATATAAATGGCCCTGTCCTTTGCCCTGGGTGCAGGACGAAGGATGTACCGCATTCCCTTGAAGGTAAACCCACTTTCCCAAAATCGCAGGATCGATGAGACGTCCGGAGACTCCTTAAAGGTGATCAGCGATTTGCTTTGGGAAAAGGAATACAGGTTTTCGTTAAAGGAGAGGATCTCCATATAGGATTCTTCGGCTCCGCCGGTTACCTGGATCTGTGCGTCTACCACATCCAGATTGATTTTATCAATTTTGCTGCCGTCAAAATCATAGCGGTAGCCCTTGCCGTCCGCAAGCTTTTCCGCAAACAACGGGTCCCCGGCAGCACTGCTGACCCCCGCGCCCACAAGGCAGGTGATCAGTCCCACTCCCACCAAAGCGGCGGCCACGATCAGCAACAGCTTGGATCTTTTTTTCATCGTTTATTGCACTCCTCTCTCCAGCGATTGATCATGGGCTTAACCTGCCGCAGAAGGTGCCGGGTAAAAAGAAGCTCCTGCCGCAGAACATAGGGCAGTCCCCGTACAGCCAGGTAATAGGTAAGAACGCCAAGGGCCAGAAATACGCCGGCGCAAATAATCCCCAGGCCGATTTCGTAAATGCCGATGCCCACGGAGGTGGTGCAGATTTGTATGATCCCATAGATCACACCAACAAGAAAGCTGGCTGTGCCTGCTACCACTTCGCCCCCAATCAGCAGAAAGCTGGCAGCGATCAGTACGCACACCATCAGAAAGCACAGGCCAAATATAAAGGCCATCATCGTAACAAAGCATAGGGAAAGGGGCAGCGTGGCAAGCAATATTCCCCAGAAAAACGCTTTTCCCCGGGAGGTAAGAGGCACAAACCCCCGCTTCCCTACCTCTTCTCCCCACAGCGGCTCTTCTGTCCCAGGCACAGGGGGGCCAATTTTCGTATGCTCCATATCGTCCGGGGCGGGGGGGTCGACGGCGCGAACCGGCTGCATTCCAGTTCTGGTATGCTGGAGACGATCTGACTGCACTG
>CANQWE010000031.1 GCA_947627475.1 uncultured Clostridia bacterium | reverse complement strand
GAGATCTGCATAGCTGTCCCCTATAGGAGCCAGAAATTCTGCTTTCAGATCACCTTCATCAATCAGCACCTTCCCGGTTCCTGCTGTGCGGAACAATAAAGGCTCCCCTGTGTAAGGGGAGCTGTCAGCGAAGCTGACTGAGGGGTTGTTTTATTTGGAAGATGCAATTCCATTTAATGATACCAATCCCTCCGTCCCGGCTTTGCCGGGACACCACCCTAACGGATCGTATAGCGATCCGCTCACATGGGAGCTGCAAAACGAAAAGGCTCCCACTGAGGCAGCCCGCAAGCGAGCTGGGATTTTGCCGTAGACAAAAGACGGAGGGAAAGACAATACACTGCACCCCTCCACCGCTACCGCGGTCCCCCTCCCCTTATCAGGGGAGGCTTTTCGTTTTGTGCTACACTGACGGGGGCAGTATTTATCGACCCACTTTCTCAATCATGCTTGGTGTCAGGGCACATAAAAAGGGAGCGTATAAATAATATACGCTCCCTTTTTTACGTCTGATTATGCTCTTACTCAAGCGGTGCCTTATCTGCTAAATACAAACGGATTGTTCCTACATCTCGAATCGTCACTTCTCCGTCGCCATTTATATCAGCTGCCGCCAGCTGATCCTCTGTAAAGGAGGCCTTATCTGCCAGATACAGCCGGATCGTTCCTGCATCCCGGATCGTTACCTCTCCGTCGCCGTCTACATCACCGACTATATATTCCGGCCTATGCTGACCGCATTCAGTACAAACACCGTTTTCATCATACTGATGTCCTGGTGCGGGAAGAATCGTCTTCTCTTCATATCCACACCGGGAACAGGTTTTTACAGAGCTTCCGTCTACTGTACACGTCGGATCTTTCACAACCGGTTCGCCAAAAGCGTGTCCCAATGGGGGAATTTCTTCTCCCTCTTCCACATAATCGCAGCGGATACAAGCTCCGCCGGTATGTCCAGGCTCTGTACAGGTAGGTTCGCTATTCCCTGTTGACACCAGACAGTGTCCCTTTGCAGCGATCGGGTCTCCCTGTACTGCATAGTCGCAGTATCTGCAGGCATTCATAACGTATCCGTCTTCCGTACATGTATTGGTGTAACGCGTCTGCATCAAATGATTTACACGGGAAATCTCCTTTTCACATTTCGTGCAGATCACCGAATGTACATTGCTGCCCCTGCTTTCATAACGATAGTAGCTATCGTCGTCGTGATATTTCGTCACGGTTACTTCTTTTACATATCCGCAGTCCTTGCAGATATAACGAACCTTGCCGTCTACCGTGCAACTTACCGGGGTAAGCACTTCCTCGGTAAAGCAGGAACCCTCTGTATGCTTGGCAGGAATGATTTCTGTTGTAGTCTGCCCGCACTTTGTACAGGTATACTGCATCTTGCCAACAGTAGTGCAGCCAGCCTCGGTAATCACAGTGCCATTCTCATATGTATGCTGGCATTGGCCTTCCCGCACTGCAGCTTCCACTGCACTACCAAGCTCCTTGCGCACAGCAGCCATAATATCATATTCATCCATATCGCTGCCCCACGCGCTGGTATCAAAACTGTTCAGAGACAGATAATCCACCACGTTTGTGGATACCTTCGATACGATTGCCTGGGCTGCGTCACTGCCTTTATACTCTTCCAGCATGGTAAGCATCTGATATTCTTCAATACCGTCGCGCATCTGTTCTACACGTACAGTTCCAATATAATCGTGCGACCATGCCCATCCCTGGTACGGCCCATAGAACAGCGTGCCGTTTCCATAAATCGCATGCTCATTGGCAGTTCCCTTGTTGTAAATATGCTTGTTGGTATACCATGTGGTGCCGGTTTTGTTACCCGTCACCGTCGTGTCGACAAATTTATCGTTTTCATTCTGATACTCAGTCCAGTTGTTGGAGCCGTAGTACAGGTATCCAGTAATCCCGTTTTGATACAGCTGCCAGAACAGCATTTTTGTCTGCAAACCGGTATTTTCGATCAAATGGTTTGCATAGGTATAACCCTTGTTGTATCCCGCAGAATATGTCCACAGCTCTCTATCGTTCCCCTTAGCCTTTTCAGTGGCAACGTAGGAATGCGCTCTGTCGTAATAGTCACCGTATATGCTTTCCCAGTTGAAATAACGCTGACCTTTTAAAATCATACCAGAAATTGTACAGCTGAGATTACGAATCTTTTCTGTCCCAGTTCCATTATATCCAATCGCATTCAATTCACTGGATGGTGTAAATGCATACAACTGAGGGCATAGAATCGTGGAACTGCCTGAATCAAACATTTCCTGAGCACCATCCCGGATATCCGCTGTATCAGTATAGCTCAGCGGCCCATCGTAATAATAGTACGGATACGGGTGGTTTTCATGATAAGGAACTACCGTTCTAGCGTCATACCAATATTCACTCAATACATCAGAACGTTTTTTTACATCATCTACCGTTAGTCCGCCTCTGCCGATCGCATCCTGCTGTTCCTGCGACATGGCTTCATCTACTGTATAGAAATAGAATTTATCCTTTATCAGCTCCCATTCGTTCATTTTGGACAGTTCTGCGTAAATATCATCATATTTTGCATAGTCCGAAACAAGATTGTCCATATAGGATCTATTATTCCCGCCGCCATTGGAGGTAATCCTAATTGAACCCACTCTGTCATTTGTAAGATAAGGATTATCCGCAGTCAATTCCCCGGGAATATCCATTGCGTTAATTCTGTTCTCCAGCAGATAATCGTAGAAGGCTTTATAGTTTCCTCCAAATGCCGTATTGTTGTCCAAATAAACAGACGTCTCCAGCGCAGTCTCTTCAGACAGGGCAAAATCCCATACATAAGCAAATACCTGCGCCGTTTTTACCTGCTGCCCCTGGGCATTGCGGATATTCAGCGTAGCTGTATACCACCCGGCAGGTGTAGAAGGGGTACTTTTCAGACGAATGTAGAAGGCTTGGCTCTTTCCTGCGTTCAGCTGAAATTTACCAATCTCGCTCATAGGCATCATCGGATCCGGCTGTTCGCCTTCCCGAATGATGGAATCTTCTGCGCTGGTAGCACCCAACACGCTGGTCACATCCAGGTCGTCCACGGTAACGTACATCTGATAGTACAGCTCCGCCGCAAGGGTGTCGCCATTCTCATTTGTAAATTCTGTAATCTCGGCAGTCATATCGTTTTTCTGCTGTTCCGAATACAAAATGAACTGCGCATTTTCAATCTCATTTTTCGCCATGTATACAGAATATGTATCCATGCCGGAAGGGGTAATGTCGCTAGTCATGACTTTCTTAAACGAATGCTCAAACCACAGCGATAAGCTTTCGTCTTCATACTCAGCCTGCTGCTTTTCATATGTATCGGCAGGGTCGTCTACACCATACACGCCCCCTGTGAAGGTGCCGATGCACAGCGTCACAGCAAGTACTGTCGTCAAGCACGACAACAAGAACTTTTTCACAATTGTCTCCTCCTAAATATAATCTCACAAAACCGCAGGAAAATCGGGTTTGTTTATGCATTTATATTACCATATTCCATATAGTTTGTCAATAATGTATGAAAAGTTACAAAGGAAAAGAAACCCTTTTGTGCAATCCCCTTACATTGTTATTTTGCTGCTGCAAAAGTTAAATAAATCTTAAGATTTTGTCTGGTTGAACCTTAAAATTCCTTTGTGTATGATAGTACCGTAAGAAAAAAATAAGGTGCTGTCCTGTCCCAGCGACAGCGCCGGAACGAAAAGTCCATTCGTCCCCCAATTGCCGGGCACCTCCTTTTAACAAGGGGAGGCTTTTGTCCCCTGTGCCTCCCTCTGTTGTGTTTCGTTTCGGAAACACAACAGAGGGAGGGCAGCGAATCTGTCGGGTAAATGATATATTTACATTATGCAGCACTTGTAACAAAGTTAAAAATAAAAGAAACTATTGACAATCCGGAAAGAGGGTGTTATACTAACTGTGCTATTTGAAATAGTACAGTTAGTATAACATCTTACAAACCATAACAGAAAGGAACTCCCATGCTCGAAACAAAAAATTTATCTAAAATCTATAAGCCAAAGAAGGGTGTGCCCGTCACGGCACTGGATAAGATTTCTCTTCGCTTTCCCGATAAAGGGATGATTTTCCTGCTGGGAAAATCCGGCAGTGGCAAATCGACGCTGCTGAACCTGCTGGGAGGACTGGACCGGTACGACAGCGGGGAAATCATTATTAAAGGCGTTTCCTCCAAGGATTTCAAGCAAAAGCATTTCGACTCCTACCGTAATACATATGTAGGATTTATCTTTCAGGAATATAATGTGCTGGAGGAATTCTCTGTAGGCGCCAACATTGCCCTAGCCATTGAACTGCAAAACAGAAAGGCAACCGATGAAGAAATCAGCGAAATTCTGCGGGAAGTCGATCTGGAGGGATTTGGGAACCGCAAGCCCAATGAACTGTCCGGCGGACAAAAGCAGCGGGTAGCAATTGCCCGCGCGCTGGTTAAAAAGCCTGAAATCATCATGGCGGACGAACCTACCGGCGCACTGGACTCCAATACAGGACGTCAGGTGCTGGAAACGCTCAAAAAACTGTCTGAGAAAAAGCTTGTCATCGTTGTGTCCCACGACCGGGAGTTTGCAGAAAATTATGCAGACCGTATTATTGAGTTGGCGGACGGCCGGGTAATCAGCGACATGGAGGTAGATGCGGCAGCGCCCGCAGAAGAAGCAGCGTCCCTTACCTACGACGGACAGGAAATCCAGATACCGGCCGGATATCATCTGACAGAAGAGGACCGTGCCGCCATCAATGCATATATCGAAGATCTGCAAACAGATGCCACTGTCCGCATCGGAAGGAAAAGGTCCGGGAAAAAATTTGCCCCCACGGATACGTCTAAAATCAAGCCTGCCAGCAGCGCGTCCTTCCATCTTATTAAATCCAAGCTCCCCATGAAAAACGCCTTCAAGATCGGGGCTGGCGGGCTTACGCACAAAAAGATCCGCCTGGTAGTGACGATCCTGCTTTCCTGCATCGCCTTTGGTCTCTTTGGACTGGCAGACACCTTCGGCGCATACAATCATGTAAAAACCTGTACAAATTCCATCTACGACTCAGAAATCAAATACGCCTCCATCGTCCGCCCACGCAAATACGGCAGCGGCATGAATGAATATTGGGATCGATACAACAACCTGCTGGCACAGGATCACATTGACACATTTGTAAAGGATACAGGCATTGACATGTCCGGCGTTTATGTGCCGATGAACACGCCGCTTTCCTTTGAATCGCAGATTGACCCGGAAGTCGAGCTGACCCAGACAGGGGCTGAAATATATGCCCGAGGTTTCAGCGGTTTTGTGGAAATCACTGAAGAGAGCCTTCAGCGTATGAATGCCAGCCTTGTGGCAGGCACCCTACCCGATGGTAGCAAAAATGAAATTGCCATCAGCACCTATATTTTCCAAACCTTCCGACAGGCTAAGTATTCAGACGGCATCTATTCCACGGGAGAAAATGGATCTGTGCACCTTAACTACGAACAGATTCAGTACTATGACGATATGGTGGGCAAAATCCTGCGGCTCGGTGATACAGAGTATACAATCGCCGGCGTAGTTGATACCGGATTGGATCTGGACAGATACAAATATCTTACAGAAACAAGGCAAAATGTAAGTGCGGCCGATCAAATTATAGACTATGCGCTGATGAATGAATTTTCCATTGCCTCCCGGTACAGCCTGGCAGGACTGATCATGGTAGGCGAAGGCCACATGGATATCCTTCTGGAAGGCCGTGCCCCCATCTATAATATTGCCGGCGGCTGGCTGTATTACCACAGCGATGGAAGTGAAATGATGATTGATCCTCAGTACCTGACCACGCTGGATCAAATAAGGGATCAAAAGATCACCTGGATTGATGGAGAAAAAACCGAGCTTGCGGAGAACGAGATCATCGTCACATCTGATGCACTGCAAAGCTATAACGGTGGCGAAATCATATTCCATGCGGACGGCGGCATACAGAACAGCGAAGGCATTGCTGATAATGTGATTGCTGCCCTGAAAGGGACAACATTCAATAAAGAATTCAGTTCCTTTGAAAACTACGAGTCCCAAATAAAGGAAGGCTACAAAGTTGTCGGTATCCTGGGAATCGACGAAACCAACACAGATCTATCCTTTACCGCTGTGGTATCGGACAATGAATTCGACACACTTACAGACGGCACAGACGCAGTATACGCATTTGCCGTAGGAGAGATGCCGGAAGACAAAGAAGCGATCAGCGACGTAGTATCTTACTGCTATGGGGACGAAAGCAAAACAGAACGGTTTGAGCTGCAGAACTCCGTTACCTATGAGCTGGACACGGTAAACAGTGTGCTGCACACTCTGGCTGATGTGTTCCTGTATATCGGCCTTGGCTTTGCCCTGTTCGCGGCTCTGATGCTGGCCAACTTTATCAGCACCAGTATTTCCTATAAAAAGCAGGAAATCGGTATTCTGCGTGCGATCGGCTCCCGTGGCAATGATGTATTCCGAATCTTCTTTGCAGAAAGCTTTATCATCGCAATGATCAATTTTGTGCTGTCCGCTATTGGCGTATTTGCTGCCACCATGGTCATCAACTATGTCATCCGAAATGAAGCGGGAATCCTCATTACCATTTTGAGCTTCGGTCCCCGTCAGCTGCTGCTCCTTTTGGCAATCAGTCTGGTTGTGGCAGCCCTGGCAAGCTATTTACCTGTGAAACGGATTGCTTCCAAACGTCCTATTGACGCCATTCGAAATCGGTAATATAATAGACTGGTATAATTTTTATTTTATTTTTCATTTTTCGCGCCGTGCTTGTGCCACAGGCACAAGCACGGAGAAAGGCATCTATATCTATGAAAAATATTTTGCAATTCTTAGAGAAATCTGCTATAATGCATCCGGACAAGATTCTTTTCGCAGACGCGGACAAATCGGTTTCCTATGCAGAATTTTTGGAGACTGCCCAAGCGATTGGCTCCGCTATTGCAGGAATGGGACTTCGCAATCGTCCTGTCGCAGTGCTTATGCCACGGTGCGTAGAAGCCCTATCGGCTATGATGGGTGTAGTATACAGCGGCAATTTTTATGTGGTAATCGACAGCGAAATGCCCCAGGTTCGAGTAGAGAAAATTTTTCAAACCCTGCAGCCTGCAGCAGTTCTCCTTCCAAGGGAGTGGCAGGAGGCGCGCTCTGCCTGGGCGCCGGAAATTCCCTTTCTCGCCTATGAAGCCTGCGCACTTTCCACGGTAGACTGTGCTTTGCTGGAACAGATTCGCCGATCCATGGTAGATACGGACCCACTTTATGCCCTGTTCACTTCCGGTTCTACCGGCAACCCCAAGGGAGCAGTGCTAAGCCACAAAAACGTCATTGCCTATTCCAAATGGTTCACTGAAACCTTTGGCATCACAGAAAATACTGTGTTTGCAAACCAAACGCCCTTTTATTTCAGTATGTCCGTCTCAGATGTTTTCGGGACTATGCGTGCAGGTGCCACGCTGCACATCATCCCGAAAAGCCTGTTTTCCTTCCCGGTCAAGCTGATCGAATTTTTGAATCAGCGAATGGTAAACACCATCTACTGGGTACCGTCGGCGCTGTGCATCGTGGCGAACTGGAAGGTGCTGGATTATGTAATGCCGGCACATTTAAAAAAGATATTGTTTGCAGGAGAAGTCATGCCGGTGCGCCAGCTGAATTACTGGATGGATAAACTGCCTGACGCTATGTTTGCCAATCTGTTCGGCCCCACAGAAACCACCGACATATGCACCTATTATGTAGTAGACAGGCGTTTCGACAACACAGACACGCTGCCTATCGGCAAAGCGTGCGACAACTGCGATGTGTTTATAATAGGGGAAGATGGCAGGGAGGTGCCTCCTGGTACTGAGGGAGAGCTGTATGTTCGTGGTCCCTTTGTGGGGATGGGATATTACAACGATCCGGAGAAAACCGCATCGGCCTTTGTACAAAATCCCCTGCAAAGCAGCTACCCGGAGCGGGTTTACAAAACGGGGGACCTGGTACGGGAAAATGACCGGGGAGAGCTGCTGTACATTTCCCGCAAGGACTTTCAAATAAAGCATATGGGGTATAGAATCGAGCTCAGCGAGATCGAGGCAGCTGCCGGAGCAATCCCGGAAATTACAATCTGCGCCGCCGTATACGATGGAGAGAGGGATAGAATCCTTTTGATATATCAAGGAAAGCGTCTGAAAGACGCTTTCCTGTGCCAGACCCTGGCACAGCGCCTGCCCGCCTATATGATGCCAACGCACTTCATACGGGTAAAAGCAATGCCATATAATCAAAACGGAAAAATCGACCGGGCCTGGCTAGGTAAAAACTATGCCGCACTGGAATCCGAGTCTGCTCCCAACCCCGTTTCGTAACTTGCCAACATTTATATTTACATAAGAAAGGATTTATTTATCATGGAAGAACTTCTGGAAATTCTGGAAAACTTAAAACCCGGCGTGGATTTTCCCGCTCAAACAGATCTCATTGAGGATCACATTCTGGACTCTATGTCCGTAGTGATGTTGGTAGGAGAGCTAAACGACGCCTTTGATATTGAAATCACCCCGGTAGATGTAGTTCCGGAAAACTTTAAAACGGTAGACGCTATTTACGCTATGATACAGCGCCTTTCCGACGACTAAAGAGAATCTGATCAAAGGGTAAAAACAAGCTATGGCTTACAGTTCCATTGTATATTTGCTTCCGTTTCTTGGCGCGGTGGTGCTTCTGTATAACGGAATGCCGAAAAAATACCGCTGGTGGGTTTTGCTTCTTGCCAGCTACATATTTTACTGGCTGAACAGCCCCACCACACTAATTTTTCTTTTATTATCCACCGTGGCGGTATATCTGGCCGGGATCTTTTTAAATAAAATACAGGACGGCTTCGATCTGTCCAAAAAAGCGCTGGATAAGGAAGGCAAAAAGCAACTGCGTAAAATTGTAGGCTGGCAAAAAAAGGCCGTATGCGCCTGCACGCTTTTGTTTATCTTTGGACTGCTTGCCTTTTTAAAATATTATCCTTTCGTCAGCGAAAACATCAACCAGCTTCTGAAGATGATACATCTGGAAAGCACCCTGCCTCAGCTAAAACTGATCCTCCCCCTGGGTATCTCCTACTATACCCTTCAGGCGGCCGGATACATCATTGATGTATATCGGGGAAAATACCGGGCAGATCCCCATCTGGGAAAGGTTGCCCTGTTTCTCTCCTTTTTCCCCCAGATCGTAGAAGGCCCCATCGCGCGGTTTGATCAAACAGCCGGCCAATTGATGGAGGGAAAGCGTTCCACATATCAAAATCTTACTTGGGGCGCACAGCTGATCCTGTGGGGACTTTTCAAAAAAATGGTCATCGCAGACCGGGCCAATCCTTTTGTAGCAGAAGTATTTAATAATTATACAGAGCAAAGCGGCGCTGTGCTTATCATGGGCGGAATTTTATTTACCGTGCAGATTTATATGGAATTCTCCGGCTGCATGGACATCGTCGCCGGTAGTGCCCAGATGCTGGGCATAGATCTGCCGAAAAACTTTGCCCGTCCCTTCTTTGCCACCTCCGTCAACGATTTCTGGCGTCGCTGGCATATTACTTTGGGAGCCTGGCTACGGGACTATGTTTTTTATTCCGTCTCCCTCTCAAAAGGATTTGCAAAGCTTTCCAAAAAGGCAAAGGAAAAACTCAGTCCTTTTCTTGGGGCTTTGATTCCCTCTGCAGCCGCATTGTTCTGTGTGTGGATCTGCAATGGGATTTGGCACGGTGCAGGATGGAAATACCTTGCGTACGGTATGTATTATTATCTGATCATGCTGCTTGGCATGCTGCTGGAGCCTCTGTTCGCACGATGCGCAACGGCAATGCGGCTGAATCGGGATGGAGGCGCCTTTCGCGTGGTGCGGATTCTGCGCACCTGCCTTCTGGTAGTAGGCGGCATGACTTTGTTCCGTGCAGAAAGCTTGGGGGCCTTCGGTGGGATCGTATCCAAAGTCTTTACTGATCTCTCCCCCCAGCAGTTCTATGATGGTACCCTGCTGCATCTGGGCATTGACGGATGGGACTTTATCGCTATTGCTGCCGGATGTGTAGTGGTTTTGATCGTAAGTATTCTGCAGGAAAAAGGATTTTGCATGCGGAAAAAAATTGCAGAATGTAATATCGTACTGCGTTGGAGCATTTACCTTTCCCTTATTTTAGCCGTTGTCATATTTGGTGCATATGGCCCAGGATACGACCAGGTCGCCTTTATTTATGGGCAGTTTTAAAGGAGGATAATCATGGAAAAATCAAAAAATACTCTCTCCTCCTGCGTCATAAAAAGTGTTGTTTTTCTTCTGATCCTTGCATTGCTGCTTCTTGGACTTTCCTATATGATGGCCCCAAAGGACAACACAAAAGCCAGCGGCATTACCAATCCCAATGCCAACGGTTTTTATTCTGAACCCAAAAATTCCATTGATATCGCCGTGGTAGGCAACAGTGACGCCTATAGCGGATTTTCTCCTATGGAACTGTGGAACAGCTTTGGATACACTTCCTATGTGAGTGCAGAAGGGCTGCAGGTACCTGCGGGATCCCTGGCCATGCTGAAACGGATTCTTTCCTGTCAGACGCCGAAATTGGTGATTTTGGAAACGGACGGTATGTTTACTAAAACAGACGCTTCACAAAACATGGTAAATGCATTCAACTCAGTTTTGGGTGAACCCTTTAGTATCTTTCGCTATCATAACCGCTGGAAAAAACTGAAATGGAAGGATGTTCTGCGTAAGCCTTACTATACGGCACACTGTGTAACCAAAGGGCAGATGCTTTCCAATAAAGTAAAGCCATATGACGGGAAAGAATATATGGTAGAAACGGATGAAACGGAAAAAATCCCGCCGTTTTCCATGCTGGCAGTAGATAAAATCATCAAGCTCTGTAAAGAAAACAATATAGAGCTGCTTCTGTTGGAAATGCCTTCTGAGTCCTCTTGGAACTACAAACGGCACAACGCTGTAAAGAAATTTGCAAAGGAGCGAGACCTTCCTTTTGTTGATCTGAATTTGGACCGAGACCGGTTTGATTTTGACTGGACCACCGATTCCCGGGACGGCGGCAACCACTTAAACACCCGCGGCGCCCGTAAGGTCACCCAGTTCATTGGGAAATATCTAAAGGAGCATTACGACCTGACGGACCACAGAGGAAATCCTAATTACAGTGTTTGGCATGAAGACTATAAAGAATATTTAAAGCAGATTAAAATATAAAGAGCGGCGATGCCGCTCTTTTTCCTTATAGACGAGAACCCCTCCGGAAGCTTCGCTGCCACCTTCCTCTGGCATGGGAGACTTTTGTATTATAGCTACCCTTGTAAGGAGATTGCCATACAACTCTCGAGAGTGTGCCACTAAGTGTAATTAAAGCCTCCCCATATAGGCGTTTACAGGAAGTCTCCCGGGGATATACCGCAAAATCCCAGTCTAGGCCTCCTCTGACAAGGGGAGGTGGCACACCTACGGTGTGCCGGAGGGGTAGTCTGCCTATCAAATACGTGTAGTGATTAAGCCATTTTTAAAAAGTTTCGAAATAAATTTTCCAGACAAGGTTTTGTGGTTGATTTTATTTGTCGATACAGGTATAATATGAGTATCTATCCTTATATCAAATATAATAATAGGTGAATCGTTATGGACCGAGTTTCAAAAATCAACTATTACCTGGACATTGCCCAGACTGTATCGGAACGCAGTACCTGCCTGCGCCGCCGGTTCGGCGCGATCATTGTAAAAAATGACGTGATCATCTCCACAGGATACAACGGTGCTCCCAGAGGGCGCGTCAACTGTACTGACATTGGCGAATGCCCTAGAGATAAGATGAATATCCCCAGGGGGGAACGGTATGAAATGTGCCGCAGCGTACACGCAGAGGCCAATGCGATTCTTGCAGCTGCAAGAGAGCAAATGTTGGGCGCCACCTTATATATGTGCTGCACCTCTCCCGACGGCGCTCTTGTAGGCGGGACATGCTCCTGTATGATGTGCAAGCGATATATCATCAACGCCGGTATTTCACACGTATATATCCGGGAGACAAAGAACACCTATACCCTTTATAATACACAGGACTGGGTGGAAAAGGACGACAGTCTCTCCGGCAAATTTGGCTATTAAAGGAATGGAGAAAACGATGAGACGGAGCTGCGTACTGTTTCTTACATTCGCGCTGCTTTTATGCGCCTGTGCAAAGAAAGCAAACTATACCTTTGAAGAAGATGGAACCCTGTCCGATGGACTTGGCAACACATACTACAGCGCCCCGGTGGGATATGAGCCCACCAATCAGGGCGCAGAATATGGCAAAATCGACGACGCCATTGGGGAGACCCTGTATCAGGTTGGAACTCTTGACCCGGAGGACTATCTCACCGGAGCCTATTCCGGCGCTACAACCCTGTTTTTTTATAGTACCGACATTTCTCTTCCTACCCTCTGGGAAATGAAACCCACCCTGTGCTATCTTTGTGAACAGGAAACCAATATTATTACCATCTGCACCATCGGAGACGGATCGCAAAGCGGTGATGCCGAGAAAGACAAGGAAGTTCTGCAAGCCTTGACCCAGCAAATGCGGGATGCCATTGAAAGCGGAGAAAGCGCTTCCATCTGGCCCCGTGCAGACGTGAACGATACCTATCAGCTGAAATTCTACTCCGATGAATGGCCCGCCTTTTATTACAATCTCACCCTGGCCGTATGCGGCGGCGGAACCTATTTGTATGACCGGCAGTCCAAAATCTGTATTGATGTGGAAAATCTTTTGATTCCCTATTATGAGGCATCCGAGCCCCAGAGGGCTCCTGCATCAGACTCGTCGGAGGCAAATGTATGAGTATGGAAGCCATTATTGTAGAATCGGAAAAGGTACTGCAGGATCTGCAACCACTTAAGAAAGAACTGTACTTGTTCGTTTGCTCCGGCAACACCTGCCGCAGTCCCATGGCCGCTGCGCTTTTTAATCATTTCTATGGAAACGATTGCCGTGCTGCCATTTCCGCCGGACTATATGCAGATGCGTCTCCTTTGTCCCAAAATGCCGCCCTTGCACTGGAGATGGCCGGCATCACTCCGCCAAATCACATCTCCCAAACAGTAGATGCAGAAATGCTCAATGAGGCCGTCCAGGTGATTGGCATCACTGCCGCCCACGCAGACAGCCTTATATGGGCTTATCCCCAATTTGCTTCGAAAATTACCAAAATGCCTGAAGATATCGCAGATCCATATGGGGGAGATCTTTCGGCCTATCAGGCGTGCCTGAAAAATATTCAAAAAGCCCTGTTGGACATGTTTGGACCGGCAGAAACACAGCGCACATGATGGATCTGGAACTTCTGTCTAAAAATTTCGATGCAGCGGATCCCGTTTTGAATCAGCTCGCTGAAATAGAAAAGATTTGCTTTGGAAAAGACGCCTGGAGCAGAAATATGCTTCTTTCCTCTATACGCCAGCCCGCCACACGGATATGGACAGTGAAAGATATACAAACGTCTAAAATCCTTGCATATGGGGTGTTGTACCTGGCTGGAGACGAAGGAGACATCGCCAATATTGCCGTACTTCCTTCATACCGGCGCATGGGAGCAGGCAGCTTGCTGCTGGATACAATGCTGCAGCAGGCGAAAAGCGAAAGGGCTTGTTCCGTTTATTTAGAAGTGCGACAATCCAATACGCCGGCTATACATCTGTATTTGTCCAGGGGCTTTGAAGAAGCCGGCAAACGTAAAAATTATTATAAAAATCCACGGGAAGACGCTTTGCTTATGGTTAAGACTGTACTTCCCTTATAAAAAAGGAAAAATATCATGCGCATTCTGGCAATCGAATCTTCTTGCGATGAAACAGCGGCCGCTGTTGTAGATATGGGACCCAGCTATCGTCGGATCCTATCCAATGTGGTTGCGTCTCAGGTAGATACCCATGCTCTGTATGGCGGCGTTGTTCCTGAAATCGCCAGCAGAGCGCATATTGAAGCCATTTCTATGATCACCCGACAGGCCCAGTCAGAGGCCGGACTCTCTTTGAAAGATTTAGACGCAGTTGCTGTCACCCATACGCCAGGTCTGATCGGATGCCTGCTGGTTGGTGTCAGCTTTGCAAAAGCCTTGGCCTTTTCTGCCGGACTGCCACTGATTCCAGTAGACCACATCAAAGCACATGCGGCAGCTGCCTATTTGAGCCATCCCCACTTGGAAGCGCCTTTTTCCGCGCTGGTGGTATCCGGCGGACACACCTCCATTTACAGAGTACCGACTCCGTCCACCTTCGAAGAAATTGGCGGTACCCGGGACGATGCGGCTGGCGAAGCCTTTGATAAAGTAGGCCGGATTATGGGACTGCCGTATCCCGGAGGCGCTGCAATGGACGCTTTGGCGGCAGAGGGCTATGCTCTTTTAGAGACGGGAGACTTAAAAAAAATCCCGCTTCCCTCTCCTGCCCTGCGGGACTGCTTCGACTTTTCCTTCAGTGGACTGAAAACCGCCTGTGTAAACTATATGCACAATTACCGGCAAATCCACGGTTTGGATAAAATTGACCCGATCCCACATGAAGAAAAGGTCCGTGTGGCTGTGTCCTTTACAGATGCAGCGATAAACGGCATTTGTAAAACAATCAGAAATGTCCTGCAGTATACCCATGAAAAAACGTTGGTGTTGGCAGGAGGCGTCGCCGCCAACAGTCATTTGCGTAAGGCCGTTTTGTCAACCGCTGAAAAACATAGCGCCGCTTTGTACACGCCGTCAATCCAGTTGTGCGGGGACAATGGGGCCATGGTTGGCGCACAGGCCTATTTCGAATATCTCGCCGGCGTGCAGGCAGGTACTGGGCTCAATGCCTTTGCCAGCGGAGAAGCCGCGACAATCTGTCCGGCTTTGTAGCTTTATATCTGCATATGGCGAAGTTATGCAGTTGAAGGTTCTGCCAATGCCGAATTTTCCACAGGGTTTTCCACAGGGTGTGGGAAACTCTGATTTTACAGTACATTTCAGTTTTCTGCATTTGAAAATATGAAAAATCGATTCTGATTCTTGCCAAAAATAAACTTACAAAGAGAGGAACGGTCTCATTTGTGAAAATAAAAGTAGATTATAACGGACAATGCATTTTGGTTCCTGCCGGACCCGTTTTAGATAGACTGTCTGATGCCGACGGAACCAAGCTGCGGGTGTTGCTTCTTGCTCTGGCCAAACCTACGGCGGAAGAAGGGGAAATGTGCGATACTTTAAATATTACAAAAAAAAGTCTGCACAGCGCCCTAAGCTTTTGGGGAGAGGCTGGAGTAATACATGTGGAGGCAGATGAGACTCCAGAGAAAAAAAACGCAGCAAAAAGTCGCAGCAAAAAAGCGGATACAGCTGCAGCAAAAAAAACAGAGGACGCAGGCGGGCGCGTCACCGTATCCCGTCCCCGTCCGGTAGCCCGGGCGGCGCAGCTTCCCCACTATACTTCGGAAGAAGTGGCAAGCTATGTAAGTGCTCACACGGAGGTGGCTGATTTGCTGGTAAGCTGTCAGCAATATATGGGAAAGCTGTTTAATATTGCGGAAGTGGAAATTGTAGTGGGTCTTTTGGACTACCTTCATTTAGACAGCGACTATATTTTGCTTTTATTTTCCCATTGTCAGAAAATGGAGAAGAAATCTCTAAGATACATAGAAAAGCTGGCCATTGGGCTATTTGACGATGGGATTATGGATTATGATGAACTGGACGCGCATTTGCAGGCTATCGAGGAAACCTCAAAATTGGAAAAGCAGCTGCGTCGTCTGTTCGGTGCAGGGCGGCGTTCCCTCACCGCAAAAGAAAAGGAGACCTTCAGCCGTTGGGCAGGCAAATGGAAAATGCCCTATGAACTGATTGAAAAAGCCTATGAAATTACGGTAGAAAACACAGGCGGCGCTTCTCTTCCCTACTGCAACGCGGTTTTAGAAAAGTGGTATCAAAGCGGGTTTACAACGCTGGAACAGGTGACCGATGCAATCACCCAGTATCGTCACGACCGGGATGGAGCCCAAGATAAAAAAGGCAGTTTTGAAACGGACGACTTTTTTGAAGCTGCACTGCGTCGTTCTTATGGTGAAGAGGACGGAAAGGAGAAATGATTTATGCAGGATGCAATCAAACGGGTACGGGATGCATATCAAAACAAGCGCGGCGCTGCCGTAGGCCGCAGCGAGGAACGTAAAGAGGCCCTGTATCCTATGATTCCAGGACTGCTGGAAATCGACAAAAAGCTGGCAGCTACAGCGCCAAAGGTGCTTTCCGCAGCCATATCTGGCAAAAATGTGGACGAGCAGATCAAAGATTTGCAAAAGGAAAACGCTGCACTGCGCAAAAAGCGGGGGGAACTGCTTCTTGCAGCAGGCTATCCTGCCGATTACACAGATATCGTATATGAATGCAGTGCATGCGGGGATACAGGATTTGTGGGAGTAAACATGTGCAGTTGTATGCGCCGTGCCATCGCCCAGGCAATGCTGGAGGATTCCGGGCTGGGCAAGCTGGCCCTTGCGCAAAGCTTTGACACCTTTTCACTTTCTTACTATAAAGAAGGCAGGGAGCGGGCTTCTATGGAACACAATCTGCGCACGCTACAAAATTTTGCGAAAAACTTTGATGAAAAAACCCAGGACAGCTTTTTGCTGGTTGGTTCCACTGGGCTTGGAAAAACCCACTTATCTACTGCAACTGCTGTAGCCATTATCGAAAAAGGCTACGAGGTAGTGTATAAGACCATTCAAAGCATGTTGGATGATTTTGAGCGAGAGCAGTTTGGCAGGGGCTCCTATGAAGATATTCGGATGTATTACGAAGCGGACCTGCTGATCGTAGACGATCTGGGAGCGGAGATGTCCACCCAATTTACTGTGTCCTGTATATATAATGTAGTAAATATGCGCATTAACAATGGGAAACCAACGATCATCAGCACGAATCTGACCCAAAGCGAGCTGCGGGAACGGTATGCAGACAGAATTACCAGCCGTTTGTTTGGGGAGTACAAGCCTCTGCTTTTCGGCGGGGTAGATATTCGCCGGCAAAAGCTGGCCCATCGGGAAAGGACATAGCGCGAAAATACAACATACGAAGTTATAAGTACACTTTTCACGCATGCTTTGTGTCTATGTACAAAGTATGGGAAAGCATGGAGACGAAAATGAAAAAACACCACTTTGGAATTTTAACCCTGGCAGCGCTGCTGTTCTTCTCAAGCTGTGCCGCCACCCCAGAAACTGCGCCCGCAGCCGCGATAGAACATATCCGTGAATCAAAGAACATTCAGGCATATATATATGAAACAGACGCTTCTCTGGAATTTGTACCGGACGATGCCTTTGTATCTTTATTAGACGGGACCTGGGAGAAAAAGGGCGGCGGCGCAGATGGAGAAAAGATTCTATCCATCATAGCAGGAACGCAATACGAAATTTGCTTTTTTTCTGACGGAACCGCAATGATATATTATGGGTTCACAGACATTGTACATCGGGATCGGCAGTACTACACGTTTGCTCCTCAGGAGAATACCGAAAAGATGGTACAGTATATAGAGGAAAACGGAAACGAATACGAAGAAACAACAAACTAAATTTTATGCAAGAAAGGCATGGTAATAAAAAAATGAAAATTGGCGTTATGGTAGAATCCTTCCGGAAAAACTTCCGGGAAGGGGTCGCAGAAGCCGCAGCTCTTGGCGCAGCAGGTATCCAGGCATACGGCACGGATTATGGAACACTCAACGTGGACACCATTACAAAAGACCAGCTGCGGGAAGCTCTGGATATCGTCCATTCACACGGAATGGTATTCTCCGCTATATGCGGTGACTTTGGGGTAGGTTTTGCCGATCCGGAAAAAAATGCCATCTATGTGGACAAATCCAAGCGCGTACTGGAAATGGCAAAGGAGTTGGAATGCGATGTGGTGACTACCCACATTGGCACAGTGCCGAAAGAGGAATGTGAGACAAAAGAGATTATGCGTAGCGCCTGCCGGGAGCTGGCAATTTATGCCGATACAATGGGAAGTGCATTTGCTGTAGAAACCGGGCCGGAAAAGGCGCAGATTCTCTGTGATTTTCTGGACAGCCTGGGCGCCGGAGGCGTGCGGGTAAACTTTGACCCGGCCAACCTTGTAATGGTAGCGGGTGACAGACCGGAAACGGCTGTGGCCACTCTCGGGAAATATATTGTACACACCCATGCAAAGGATGGAATCAAGCTGGATGCCTCCCTTCGGAAGGATATACAGGTAACCATCGGCGGGGAGGCGGCCGGGCATGACCAGCTGCTTGCCATGGGAAGGGCATATCTGGAACTTCCGCTGGGGGAAGGGGACGTCGGTTTCGACACATATCTGCCGGCCCTTGCAGCAACCGGATTTGATGGATTTTTGACCATCGAACGGGAAGTAGGGGAGGATCCGGCACGGGATATCCGGCTGGCTGCGGATTTCCTGCGTGAAAAGCTTGTTGCGCTGGGACTTTAAGCAAAAGCCTGCCGGGATAGTTTTCCCGACAGGCTTTTTTCTTCTTTATATATTTAGAGAATCGGTAGGCAAATCAAGCGCCGCAGCCGCATACGCAAGTGAGAATCAGCAGAGCGATGATGATGAGCCATACAACCTCATTACCGAAAAGATCGCAAAGGCAGTTCATAGTGTTTTCCTTTCGTCATTTATTATTGCGGATAGGAATCCGTCCGGAGTGTTTTTCTTATGCTTCACACTCCAATATAATAGTATGTCAATCAGCGCTCTTGTGTGCACAGCAACAGGGAAAGCATATCCCCTCTTTTTCATGTACGTTGCGGCGCCGTAAAATCTTTGCCAATTTCTATAAAAAAACACTTGAAAAATCGCGCAGGATTTATTATAATAAATAAGTAAGATAATGCAGATGTAGTTCAGTGGTAGAACCTCAGCTTCCCAAGCTGATGATGCGGGTTCGATTCCCGTCATCTGCTCCAGAAAATAAAAAGGCCATAGGGCCTTTTTATTTTTGGCAATGAAAACGTTGGGGATCGAATCCACTTGATAGAGTGTCTGCGCCCGCCTGTCCCGTAATCTGCTCTATTTTTAAAAGAAGTCCGCTACTGAAAAGCGGTCGACATTCTCTGCTTTATGTGATAGAATATGAGCAAGGTTATAGATTATATTTAGGAGGGAAACATGAATAAGTCTTTTAAAATATTGTTAGGATTTTTTATATTTCTTCTGTTTTTAGGAGTTTTTTGTGTATTTTCACCTTTTACAGAAAAATATGCAGATATTGGTTATACTGCATTTACATTTGATTTTTTTATTGGTGTAATTTTGCTTTCTGCTTTCATCCAAACGAAAGGATTGGCGAGATTGCCAGAAAGAACCGTCGGAGCAAAAGTTATCGAAAAAAATGTAAAAATAGAACAGGTGTCGTCTGACGACGACAGTCGAACCGATTATTATTACATGGTGACTTTTCAAAGCGATCATCATGATTTTTGGTCTTTTCCATTATCAATAGAGCTATATAACGCTTTGTCTCCAGGAGATTACGGAACGCTTGTTTATAAAGTCAATAAAAGGGGAAAAGTATTTTTTTATTCTTTTTTAAGGAGTTAATTAAATATAAAAGCTTTTTCGAATTATAGACATAATCCGAACGTTTCCCACTTTAACATTTATGATTCTATCAACCTGAAATATAGTCAATGTTAACTTCATCAAACATACTCTTTCTTCCGTACTTTTCAGAGTTCAGTTTTTCTTTTAATATAGCGCATTGTGTTAAATCAATTTCATACATATTGGCAAGACAAATGACATAGTACAGCACATCATAAAGTTCCTCTTCTATTGTATTTTTTATTCCAAGAACATCATTTAGCCTTACATCTTTTCTAATGACTTTTGCAAGCTCTCCAACCTCTTCTGTCAACTTATAGAAGTATTTGTCTATTGCATCATTTGTATGATCTATCTTTGCCACCGCTTCTTGCAACGCTCTTAAGGTTATTTCATTCATAATTTTATCCTCCAACGAATTTCAATCTGTTTCTATGCTGTAAAGCCACTTTACCAAGAATGATGAATAATGATATCTGATCAAAACATTACAGCAACATGGTAAATGATAAACGATGCGATCCATGCAATAGCACATTGTCCGATCACCATTGCGAGCGCCCATTTCCCGCCCAGTTCTCTCTTTACGGAAGCAATCGCCGCTACACAGGGCGTATAGAGCAGGCAAAAAATCAAGAGGGAGAGCGCCGCGGGCACAGTCAGGGAAACCAGAAGCGCTTCTGTAGATCCAAACAATACACTTAAAGTCGATACGACGCTTTCCTTCGCCATAAAGCCGGAAATCAGAGCCGTACAGATTCTCCAATCGCCAAATCCCAACGGAATGAAGAGGGGAGCGATCCACCCGGCAATCATAGCCAGGATACTGTTTTGTGAATCCGATACCATATTGAACTGCAAATCAAAGCTCTGCAAAAACCAAATGATGATCGTCGCGATGAAAATTACCGTAAAAGCTCTCTGCAGAAAATCCTTTGCTTTATCCCAAAGCAGATGGACAACATTTTTCACTCCCGGCATACGGTAGTTTGGCAGTTCCATAACAAAGGGGACCGCCTCTCCCTTAAACGTGGTTTTCTTGAAAATCAGCGCCATCAAAATCCCCATTATGATGCCAAAAACATATAGTCCAATCATAACGATGGCACCATATCTTGGAAAAAATGCCTCTGTAAAGAATGCATAAATAGGGAGCTTGGCCGTACAGCTCATAAAGGGCGTCAAAAGGATGGTCATTTTTCGATCCCGCTCAGAGGGAAGGGTTCGGCTTGCCATAACACCGGGCACAGTACATCCAAAGCCGATCAGCATAGGGACGATACTCCTTCCCGAAAGGCCCAGCTTTCTAAGAAGCTTATCCATTATAAAAGCTACACGCGCCATATAGCCACTGTCTTCCAGCAGCGATAGGAAGAAAAAAAGCGTCACTATAATGGGGAGAAAGCTGAGCACACCGCCAACTCCGTTAAAAATGCCGTCTACAACAAGGGATCGCAATGCCTCATTAACATGCGCCGTCTCCATTGTGCTGTCTACTACATCTGTCAGAGCAGTAATTCCAAGCTCCAAAAGGCCCTGTAAAAAGGCGCCGATCACACTAAATGTTAGCCAAAATACGATCCCCATAATACCGATAAAAGCTGGAATACCTGTGTATTTGCCAGTCAGAAACCGGTCGATTTTTCTGCTGCGGATCCGTTCTTTGCTTTCCCGCGGTTTCACGACCGCATCCCCGCATATTTCTTCTATGTAGGCAAAGCGCATCTGGGCAATAGCTGCTGCGCGGTCCAGGCCGGTTTCCTTTTCTGTCTGTCGCGCGATCTGTTCCAGAATGTCTTTTTCCTGCCCGGTGAGATGCAGCTGCTCTACGATCTTTTCGTCTCCTTCCATCACTTTGCTTGCCGCAAAACGAACTGGGATTTCTGACTCTTGTGCATGATCTTCTATTAAGTGCATCACTGCATGGATGCCCCGATGAATTCCTTCTTCTTTTCTGCAAAAATCTGTTTCCAACGGCGCTTCCTGATATTTGGCAACATGTATTGCATGGCGAATCAGCTCTTCGATCCCTTCTCCCTTGGAAGCGGATATGGGAATCACCGGTACGCCCAGAGCCGCCTCCATCTCATTGACGAGCACAGAACCGCCGTTTTCTCGCAGCTCGTCCATCATATTCAATGCAACGACCATTGGTAGTCCCAGTTCCAGCAGCTGCATCGTCAAATATAGGTTGCGTTCAATGTTTGTGGCGTCTACAATATTGATTATTCCCTTAGGCTTTTCCCGGATCACAAATTCTCTGGTAACGATCTCCTCGCTGCTGTAGGGAGACATAGAATAAATCCCCGGCAAATCTGTAATCAACGTATTGCTGTGTCCCTTAATCACACCATCCTTTCGATCCACCGTAACGCCGGGGAAATTGCCCACATGCTGTTTGGAACCGGTCAGCTGGTTGAATAAAGTAGTTTTCCCGCAGTTTTGATTTCCTACCAAAGCAAAGGTCAGTATTTCTCCCTGCGGCAGAGGTCTTTCCGCCTTTCTGTCATGAAATTTGCCCGTTTCTCCATATCCAGGGTGTTGTTTTTCCCCTTTTTTCGCCTTTTCTATAACTGCCTTGGGCTTATGTTCTTTGCTGATTTCGATATTCTTTGCATCTTCCAAACGGATTGTCAGTTCATAGCCGTGAATTCTCAGCTCAATCGGATCTCCCATGGGCGCATACTTTACAACGGAGATTTCCGTTCCCTGTATCAGTCCCATATCTAAAAAATGCTGACGCAGGGCGCCCGTACCGCCGACGGAAAGAATCGTCGCGGTGCTTCCGATCGGCAATTCGCTGAGTTTCATCTGCAGTTCCTCTTTTCTGTTTGCTTTGCCTCACCATAAGGCACATAATTTACTCATCACACTGGAATTTGGCAGTGGAGTCTTTTTCTTTCCTATTTTAGTATATAATTCGAAAAGGAATAAGTCAACACCTTTGAGCCCTCCCTTTGTAAAAGGAATAGATATTTTGATTCCAAAGGAATTTATATACCTCCCTCATATTGTATTCCATCAAAAAAGCAGGGACAGAGCTGTTCGCCCTGTCCCTGCTTTTATTTGATAAATCTATTCCATCTGCGTTGGGAGGTTAGGAGCTCTTTATGTATTGGAACAGCAGAAACTCTTACCAAATTCTAATAAAACCATACTGCGTATTCACATCAACCCTGGTGCCTTTTTGTACATGTGCATAGAGCCACTGCCCTGCCGTTCCATGTCCGGAAAGCACATAGGTCCCCTCAGCTACCATTATGTTCCCATTTCCGTATATGGGGGCCGACGTAGCCATGCCGTTTACAATGCATACTTCAAAACCATACGGATTGGTTCCCGTCATACCTCTCGTATAGGCGATCAGCTGATTCTCTCCACGCCCCGTGTTGATTCCGTCCAATGTCCTGCAGCATGCCTTTAGTACCTTTACCCAATCGCCGTATACCCCTACAAGATATCCTTCCTGGATATTGGCATACAGCCACTGTCCTGCATATCCGTGTCCTGACAGAACGTAGCCTCCTTTTGGAATGGGAGTGTTTCCTACATACTTTGGGTCCGACATTGCAATTGCGTTGTTGTCAATGGCCACCTCAAATCCGTACTGGTTGGTTCCTGTGCTTGCCCCGGTAGTATATCGAATCAATCGGTTTTCTCCTCTGCCAGTATTCGTTCCATCCAAAATATGATAGGCAGCCTCACCACCTCCTGGTTCGGGATCCGTAGTTCCCTGGCCCTGGAGCTGCCGGTTTACCTCATCCGCTATGTACGGGAACTTTCCCTGCAGATAC
>CANQWE010000030.1 GCA_947627475.1 uncultured Clostridia bacterium | reverse complement strand
ATCCCTCCCCCCGAACGCTGGCCACTATCTTTTTTTCCTCTGAAACCAAGGAGGGCCGTGACGCCTTATGGGATCAGCTTTATCACATATGTGGCATTTGAAATAAAGGAGTGTTTTCATGATACGCGATTTATTTATCAGCCTGCGCAGCGGTGCAGAACTGGGCGATGTTTTGCCACAGATTCTCCTGGTGATTATCTGTGTTTTGCTGGCGCTCACCTTCCATGAATGTGCTCACGGATTTGCTGCATATAAGCTGGGAGATCCTACAGCGCGGGATTTGGGTCGCTTAACGTTGGATCCAAGAAAGCATCTGGATCCTATCGGAACCCTATGCATGCTGCTGTTTGGATTCGGATGGGCCAAGCCTGTGCCGGTACGCTCACGGTATTTCAAAAAGCCCCGCAGGGATATGGCCATCACTGCTTTTGCAGGACCTGCCGCCAATATTCTTTTGTCATTTGTGGCTCTGCTTTTTCAACACATTTTTGCCGTTTTATATGCAAACGCCGTTTCGAACAACGCCGCTGCTGTCTCTCTGGATGGTCCATCCTTTGGAATGAACGTGCTGTTTATTGCAACCATGTTTTTCGGATATCTTCACTCATTGAATCTTTCCCTGGCAGTATTCAATCTGATTCCAATCCCACCGCTGGATGGGTCCCGCATTCTTTTTTTGTTTCTGCCGGACAAATATTATTTTGCCCTAATGCGGTATGAGCGTATCATTATGTTTGTTATGCTTGCTCTTTTGTGGACAGGAATCGTTACCCTTCCAATTTCTGCTGTCTGCAATTGGATCAGCAATGGTATGTCCTTTATTATTGAACTAATTCCGGGACTGTAATATGACGGTACTGAATTACAAATTAGAAAAATTTGAGGGTCCCCTGGACCTTTGCCTAAGTTTAATTCAAAAAAACAAGATGAAAATCGAGGATATCCAAATCTCCGTTTTGTGCGATCAATATATGGACTATATCAACGCTGCACAGGAAATGGATATTGAATTATCCAGCGACTTTTTGCTCACTGCCAGCGAACTGATGCTGATTAAAAGCAGAATGCTTCTCCCCAGAAATGAAGAAGAGGAAGAAGACCCTCGTATGGCGCTTGCTGCAGCAATGATGGAATATCAGCGCGCGAAAGAAGCGGCAGGGTTTCTGCGGGATATGTACGCAGAATATGGTATGCGTATGGGCAAGGACACAGATGAAATTTCCCCCGACAAAACGTACGTAGCCGATCATGACGCCGCTCTGCTTTCAGCAGCCCTCCTGCGGATTATGAGTGAAGTGCGGGTCAGTGATGAAGAGGCGAAAGAAAAATTTAAGCCGCTGCTCAATAAAAAGACGGTTTCTGTGGCAGCAATCGTGGAAAATTTGGCTGGCCGTCTGCAGGGCGGACGAAAAGTTCGTCTCCATAATTTTTTTCAAAGCGCCGAGTCCAGAGCAGAAATCGTTACAATGTTTTTAGCACTTTTAGAGCTTCTTAAATCTGGTATGCTTCTGCTGTTGGATGAAAGCCCCGAGGAAACCAGAAGCGGAGTGATTGACACCGCGGGAGCAGTTTATGTAAAACTGGAGCCGAATGCCGACATCAGTCAGCTTACACAAATCATTCAAGATGAATAATTTTTTCTTGCAGGTTCAACAATGAATATAGAAACAAATGAAATGGACATACCATCTGACGATGTATCGACAGCAGAAAAGCTTGATACTCCAAACTGCCAGAAAATCATTGAGGCGGTACTATTTGCTGCAGGCCATCCTATCACTTATCAAAAGCTTGGCCAGGTGCTGGATATGTCCGCAAAAGATGTCCGGGATATCGTCAAAGATTATATGGAGCAATACAATGCCGAGGATTCACCCCTTCCCCGTGGTATTATGCTGGTTATGTTTGACGAAGCCTGCCAGCTATGTACCAGAGAGCAGTACGGCACCTATATCCGAGAGGCACTGGGAATCAAGCGGGGAGGAAATCTGTCTCAGTCTTCTATAGAGACACTTGCAGTGATTGCCTATAATGAACCGGTAACCAGAGCCTTTGTAGATACAGTACGGGGAGTAGACTCCAGCTATGGTGTGTCCAGCCTTGTGGACAAGCAGCTCATTGAGCCTTGCGGCAGATTGGATGTCCCCGGCAGACCGATTTTGTATCGGACCACAGAGCATTTTTTGCGTGTATTTGGACTTTCCTCTTTACAGGATCTTCCCAAAGTGGAGAATTCCAGCGCTTCCTCCGTTTTGCAGGAGAAGCTGGGAGAAGAAATCAGCGCTGCAGCGGAAGAAGAACTGTAGCAAAAGAAAGGCGGGACAAAGGCATGATGATCGTTCTCTTTGTACTTCTGGGCGTTTTTCTTCTTTTGTTCCTTCTTCTTCTGGCATATCTGCGTATCGGTATATCTTATAAAGACCAGTCCTTTTGCTTATACGTACAAGTGGGTCCGATTTTGTATAAGGTGCCCTTGCAGAAAATGCCCAGATACCGTTCTCTTGCAAAACAACTGCGAGGCAAAAAGCTGTCCGGGCAGGCGGAAGCAAGCAAAAAAAAACAGGTAAAAAAAGAAAAGAAAGCCGCGCTTAACGAACTGCGCGGAGATCTTTCTCTGCCTGAATTTCTCAGTGCCCTGAAGGATATCAGCATTCGTATGGCAAAACGCTATTCCAAAAAGCTGCACATTACGGTAGAAGAGCTTTATATCACTGTAGGAACAGGAGACCCTGCCACTACAGGTATTGCATACGGTGCAGTAGTACAAAGCACGGCTTATCTGCTGGAATTTTTAGACTGCACCGTTACGCTTACCCCTCTGCCTAAAGACACTGTGCGTATAAATGCTGACTTTGCAGGGGGCTGGGACGCCTATATACAAGTAAATCTGAAAATTCGAATAATACATTTATTAAAGGTACTATTTTACACTTTTTTCCAGTTGAAATCATCTATGAATACAAATGAACAACCAAATATGAAAATTTAACCTGTTTTTTCAGAAAGGAATAGAAGCGATGAGTGAAAACAAGATGAGTGAGATTATTCGGGCTTCTGTGGAAGGACTCAAGTCTTCCTTTGATGCCAACACAATTATAGGAGAGGCGATCACCACAGCAAACGGCACTGTGGTAATTCCTGTTTCTAAACTATCTGTAGGATTCGCCACCGGCGGGATCGATTATATGGGCAAAAAGGTCCCTGCTGCCGCCGGCAACAACTTTGGCGGAGGAGGCGGATCCGGCCTTTCTGTGGTACCTGTTGCTTTTCTGATCATTTCTTCTACGGGAAATGTTGAGCTTTTAAATATTAACGAGGCAAAGGAACCGGCAGATCCGGTTTCGCAAATTATCAATGCCATAGAACGTTCTCCGGAACTGATTGAAAAATTTAAAGAAGTTTTCTCCAAAAATAAATAATTTCTCTCTATTCACCAGATATTAGCTGGGATAACAAGCTTCTCTTTTTCCGATGCTATCCATAGAAGAATTTGAGGAGTTTGTAAATGATGAAACTGAAACGATTGATTTATATATTGACATCCCTTCTGCTGGGAACGGTCATTTTTGCCGGGCCCTGCGTTTCCGCATCAGCCCCTGTAGTAGGTGCACAAAGCGCAGTTTTGATGGAAGCGGATTCCCTTCATATCCTTATGAGTCATAACGGAAGCCAGCGGCTTCCTATGGCCAGCACCACAAAAATCATGACTGCTCTTGTTGCAATTGAGCATACAAAAAAGCTGGACCGTGAAGTGAAGGTTTCAGAAGAAGCAGCCGGTATAGAAGGATCTTCCATTTATCTTTCTGCTGGGGAGAAGCTCACAATGGAGCAGCTGCTCTACGCTTTGATGCTGGAAAGTGCCAACGATGCGGCGGCAGCTATTGCCTGTGAAGTTGCCGGCAGTGTGGAAGAATTTGCTGTTTTAATGAATGAAAAAGCGGAGGAGCTGGAACTTACAAATACGCATTTTACCAACCCTCACGGGCTGGACAATGAAGACCATTATACCACCGCAGAGGATTTGGCGAAAATTGCCTGTGCCGCGCTCCAAAACGAAACATTTAAAAAAATTGTCTCCACCTACAAAAATAAAATTCCCTTAAACGGGGGCGAAGGCACGCGGGTACTGGTAAATCATAATCGGCTTTTGCAAAGCTATGAAGGGGCAATCGGCGTAAAAACCGGCTTTACAAAACGCAGCGGTCGATGCTTGGTTTCAGCAGCGCAGCGGGACGGTGTGACTTTAGTGGCAGTGACGCTGAATGATCCGGATGACTGGAAAGACCATAAAGAAATGTTAGACTATGGTTTTTCTGCGTACCAAAGTTATACGCTTGCCGAGGAAGGTTCTCTTACCTTTAGTATTCCCTGCACCGGCGGGCAAAAAGAGTATATTACCATCTCCAATAAGGATGCACTTTCTGTTTCTCTTCCGAAATCCGGGGGGACCATCACAACAAAATTAGAGGCGAAACCCTTTTTGTACGCACCGATAAAAAAAGGCGATTTGATCGGATACACAATATTCTTGCGGGATGGCAAAGAAATCGGCAGAGTAGCCATGTATGCAGATATGGCATGTCCCACAGAAAAGCTGCAAAAAGGAATTTTTCACTTTTTTAAATAAGGGACAAATATGGAAAAAATCCGACTTCAAAAATACTTTACAGACTGTGGCGTGCTTTCCCGTCGAAAGGCGGAAGCAGAAATTGCCGCTGGTACTGTTACCATAAACGGGACAGTCGCCTCAGTTGGCGATAAAATTACCCCCGGCATCGACCTTGTCTGCTGGAAGGGACGGCCTGTCACAGAAAAAGCCCAGAACACTGGGCATACATATATTATGCTGCATAAGCCTCCGGGATATGTTACTACAATGTCGGATGAACAAGGCCGTCCTTGCGTGCTGGATCTGCTGGCGGATGTATCCACACGGGTGTATCCGGTAGGAAGACTGGATATGTATTCGGAAGGACTGCTGCTTTTTACGGACGATGGCGCCCTGGCCAATAAACTCACCCATCCATCCCATTCCATTCCCAAAATATATATGGTTAAAGTGAGGGGCGCACTGGATCAAACAGATATAAAGCGCCTGACAGCTCCTATGCAGTTAGATGGATACACACTGCGCCCGATTCAGGCGAAGCTATGCAAATCGGGGGAGCGGGATAAAGGTGGGAATGTATATTCCCTCTTAAAAATTACGCTATATGAAGGACGTAACCGGCAAATCCGGCGTATGTGTGAGGCAGCACATCTGACTGTTCTGCGCCTGCGGCGCATTGCTGTGGGCACATTGTCTCTATCCGATCTGCCCCGGGGACATTGGAGGCCCCTTACAGACGAGGAAATACAATATTTACAAAACGTATAAAAGGGAGTTTCATATGTATATTGTCAGACCCATAGCTGAGCGAGAAAAACAAAAAAAAATCTGCGCTGCGCTGTCTGTACCCTATATAGCAAACGCGCTGTCTTACTATGCAGCCAACCTTGCACCGGACAGGGAGACGGTTACCGAAATCATCGGTATCTGCCAGTTTACCGTAGGAGATATCGGACAAATTCTTACACTCAGCTGTCCTCCTGCCTTCACAGAAGATGAGGCAATGATCGTTCTGTGTAGAGCTGTGATGTATTTGATGCGCCGAGCGGGAATAAAAAGGGCTGTGATGTTCCCAGATGCAGGCCCAGTAGAGATTCTTTCCAAAACTGGCTTTGTTTTGCGGGATGATCTCTATCATATGGATTTGGAAGCGTTTTATAAAGCGCCCTGCAAATATAATGCAGAATAAAACACAGCAGTCAAACATATAAATAAAGGCAGGAAATGCTTCCTGCCTTTATTTATATATATTGACAAAATATGTCTGATATAGTATAATTATATTAATAAAAATAGAAAAGGAGGCATGTTGTCATGCCGGTTATAGTAGCAGAAATTATTGGTGTGATTTTTGCCATTGCAGGAACCGTATTAGCATTCATTTTTATCCTGCCGGAAAAAAAGCGCGCCAGCCTGAACAAGTTTTTCAAGGGACTTGCAGATGTTTTAAATTTTAAAGTGCTCTTTATCGAAAAGATTCTAAAAGCACTTTACATTTTCCTAACGTTTTTCTGTGTCGTCTGCGGATTTTTTATGCTTTTTTCTGGGGAAAGAACTTCCTCCTTTTGGGGCGACGGTTCCTTTCAAAGCTATGCGCTGGAGGGTCTGCTTTTAATGATTCTCGGTCCCGTTGTTGTACGTATTGTTTATGAAATGGCAATGCTTCTCATTATCATGGTGCAAAACGTGATTTCCATTAATAAAAAAATGCCTGAGCAAGAAAAAAAAGAAGAGACGCCTGCCGCACAGGCCGTTCCGGCTGCAAAGATGGTTTACTGTACCCACTGCGGAACACAGTATGACGCGCTGCAGGGTGGTTGCCCCAACGGATGTCAGGACCAATAAAGAAAAAATACATACACGAAAAAAGAACACCGGATTTTCCGGTGTTCTTTTTATATCCCGCGCCGCATCAACCACAGCTTATTTACCCAGTACAAAAGAAAAATGTTTTCTCTATCCATAAGGCTGTGAAACAGACGATCTTTTTTTCCAAGAGACCTTTGCGCAATGTCTGCAAGCGCCGTTTTGGTAGTACTGTCTGTGCAAATTTTACGCAGCTTCTCTGTTTTTACTTTTCTATACGCGTCTGTCTGGAGGACGCCCAATGTGGCAAGCTGCAAATTTTTAAAATGAAAATAGGAAATTCTCTCTGTTTGATAGTGCCCCTGAAATACATGTAAATAGTCCATACATGCCCTGTATAGCTGCGCTGCAATTTCATACATATTGGAACGCAGCTTTACGCTGAGACTTCCAGAGACGTTTCTGCGATAGTAATAATATGCCTTCTCCAGATAAGATATAGAAGAAATTTCCCGAAAGTATGCAAGATTAAACAAAAGATCTTCTCCAAGATCCATAGAAGGATCAAAAACTTGCTTGATATATTCTTTTTTATATAGCTTGTTGCAAGGAGAATTCATCAGGGTGGCAGAATACTGGGCTGCAAAATATGCGGCCATTTCATTCCCGCCCCGCAACACTGCACGGGAAGGCGACTCTTCATTCCTTTGTCCGACCGACTCGGTAAAAAACGCAATCCCGCAGACTACGCAGTCCGTTTTGTCAGCGTCCATTGCAGATAACATCTCCTCTACCATATTGCTTTGGAGCATATCGTCGCTGTCCACAAAAAGAATGCGCTCTCCCCTGGCCAAAGCCAGACCCTGATTGCGTGCAGCAGCCACACCAGCATTATCCTGGTAATAATATACGATACGGGCGTCTTCTGCGGCAAACCCTCTGCACACAGCTGCCGATCCGTCTGTGGAGCCGTCATCCACTAAGATACATTCTAAATCTCCATAAGTCTGTCGCAGAATACTTTGCACACAGTCTGAAAGATATTTTTCTGCATTATATACTGGAATAATGATACTAACCAAAAAATTTTCCTTTCTCTTTAAAAAACATGAAGCCGATATCCCAAATACCGCTTACATTCTACGATATCAAATCCGGCAATTTTGTTTGCTTTCTGATTCATATTACAGATATGTACTGCCACTGCGCCTGCGGCACTGCGGCCGTCCGTCATACAGTAAGCAGCAAGCTGCTCTTTGCTGTAATAGACCTTCTCTCTGGTAACAGGATCTGTGGGTGCATATTTCAACATATTTAAAATTCGCGCTTCGCTTTTGGTCAGGTACAGCGGTTTCCCGCAAAACAGCACGTCTCCATTCTTTGTAAGTACTCTGGAAATCTTATTTGTCCCAAAAATATCTCCGAAATGCTCCTGAAAGGCGTTTAAAATATATGTATACATATCCCGCACATCTTCATGCAGACAAATCGGCGCTTGATTATGCATTCCAGCCAAATAGGCTACCTCATCCAAAAGATAGCGTTCTGTTACCACCGTGAACGGCGCCGGAAGAAATTCGTCATACTGACTCAAATCTGCCACTACACAAGGAATATTGTCTGAAAGAAAGCGCTTACGGATTTCTGTACGGAATTTTCGCTGTGTGTTGTCAATTATCAAAATCATGATTCATATTTCTCTCCTAACAGCATATAATTGGATAGTTGCATTAACAGAAAGGCGGAGTACATATGTTTGTATGTTCCTTAAAAGCAAGTTCGCTGAAATTTGCAGGCGTAATCGGAATTGCTGTCATAGCTCTGGTGGCTTTGTTGATTCTGATGCCCACTACTGAAGATGTGTCAGCCGGCGCAATTCTGGAAGACAACGGCACCATAAACTATGAAAAAATCAAAACCAACGAAAACAGGTTAGAGTTCCTTGCGCAGTTTGGATGGGATGCCGGCACAGAGGCAGTAGAAGAGGTGGAGGTGCGCATCCCCACAGATTTTGACAAGGTCATGAACGGATACAATGAAGTACAAAAGGCACAGGGGCTGGATCTTTCCAAATACAAAGGAAAAACCGCTACCCGGTATACCTATCAAATCAATAATTATCCCGATTATGAGGGCACCGTATATGCCAACATTATCGTTTATAAAAATCGGGTAATCGGCGGCGATATCTGTTCCTCCGATGTATCCGGCTTCATCCACGGCTTTGCCCTGCCCACACAGGCAGAATAGGTATTACTTGCGGCGCAGCTCCACCACAGTTACGCCGTAGTCTCCTTCGCCGTATTGTCCAACCCGGTACGATTCCACACGGCTATCCCGCTTTAGATAGTTCCACACGGCTTGCCGGAGCGCGCCGGTGCCTTTGCCATGTATCACCGTTACGCTATATATGCCGGCAACCAGCGCATCGTCTAAATACCGATCCAGCATAAAGCAGGCATCGTCTCCGATCATGCCCCGTACATCCAACTCCGGTTTAAAAGATTTGGCTGCGGCGGCTTTGTAGGCGGAACGGGATGTCTGCTTTCCCTTTTCTCCCACGGTGGTCGCATCATCCAACAGACGAAGCTGGGAAATGTGCATTTTTGTTTTCAAAATCCCCATTTGGATCATGACATTTCCCTTTTTGTCCGGATTCTCCAGCAGAGTGCCCTTCGTGCCCAGACTGCGATGCATCACTGTATCGCCTTTTTTGAGCGCTCTGGGCAATACATAGTCGTCCTCCTTTTCCTCTGGTGTATTTTTGTCGTAGAAATCCTTTACACGGGACTTAATGTTCTTTTTCGCTGCGGCAATCTTGTCTCCAAAGTTGTCCGTATCTTTTGCACGCTTTGCCTCATCCAGCTGCTTTAATATATAGTCACTGGATGCCCGGGCACTGTCCAGAGTCTGCCGTGCTTTATCCATAATACGCGCCGCTTCTTTCTCTGCATCCCCCAACTTTTTCTGCAGCTGGGCTTCTGCATCCTGCTTAAAACGCTCATACTCTATACGCAAAGCGCGTGCCTTTTCCTTTTCTGTCTCCAAAGCAAACCGCTGGGCTTCCATTTTTTCAATAGTCGCTTCAAAGCTGCGGCTTCCCTGATCCACATATCCCTTTGCTCTTTCTATAATTTGTCTGGAAATTCCAAGGCGCTGGGATATGGCAAAGGCATTGGATTTCCCGGGAGTGCCGATCATTAAACGATAGGTAGGACGCAGGGTTTCCACATCAAATTCGCAGGAGGCATTGCATACGCCGTCCCGCTCAATGGCAAACGCCTTCAACTCTGCATAGTGGGTGGTGGCGGCACAAATGGCTCCCGTATCAAGCACCTCTTCCAAAATCGAGGTAGCAAGGGCTGCTCCCTCTACCGGATCTGTACCGGATCCAAGCTCGTCAAATAAAACGAGGGATCGGTCGGTCATAGATTTTAAAACAGATACGATCCCCACCATATGAGAAGAAAACGTAGAAAGGGATTGCTCAATGGACTGCTCATCGCCAATGTCGGCAAAAACAGCATCAAATATGCAGACGCTTGCCGTCTCGCAAGGAAGCTGCAGGCCTGCCTGAGCCATCAGACAAAAAAGTCCCAGGGTTTTCAGTGCAACGGTTTTCCCCCCTGTATTGGGACCTGTAATCACCAGCATACTGTAATCTCCGCCGATCAGGATATCTACCGGAACAGCATCTGAAATAAGCGGGTGCCTGCAGCGACGCAGCTGTACTTTGCGCTCCTGTGTAATTTCCGGAGCGCAGGCGTCCATCCGATATGCCAATTCCCCGCAGGCAAAAATGTAGGCCAGCTCAGTGATATTTTCATAGTTGCATACGATGGCAAAGGAACTATCCGCCACCATACCGGACAACTCCCACAAAATCCGCTCGATTTCGTGCTCTTTTTCACTTTGCAGCTGCCGCAGCTCATTGTTGGCCTCTACCACTCGCATGGGTTCGATAAACAGCGTGGCACCGGAAGCAGAAGTATCATGGACAAGCCCCTTGATTTCATTTTTATATTCGCTTTTTACGGGAATCACAAAACGTCCGCCACGGGTAGTAATGATGTTTTCCTGCAGATATTTGGAATAGGCTCCGCCAGTATACTGCTGCATGAGGTCTGCAATGCGAGCGTTGGTTTTGCGGATCTTTTGGCAGATTTCCAATAGAGCGGGGCTGGCGTCATCTGCTACCATTTCCTCGGAAATAATCGCCCGACTGATCCGCTCTTCCAACGCTTTGATGGGGATCAGTCGTTGAAATATTTCATCGAGGGCAGTGTCAAACAATCGATCGCTGTTGCTGTATTCCAAAAGGGACCTGGCTGTGCGCAATACATTTGCACAGTCCAAAAGCTCCCGCATGGAAAGAACGGCTCCCTTTTCCGCACGCTCACAAGCGGAATGGATGTCCCGCACCGAACCGAAAGAGGGGGTGCCCTTCTGCCCCTGGAGACGTTTTGCATCTGCAGTGTGCAACTGTAAGCGGCAGATCTTATCCATATCACAGGAAGGAATCAGTTCCAGCGCGCGCTGGCGTGCCCCTTCCGTCAGGGCCCTGTCAGCCAGCAATCTGCGAATTTTATCAAATTCTAATATAGCATATACTTTTTCGTTCATTGCACCATCATTCTTATAATAATTTATAATAATAAAGATTTATAAAAGCCAAGTGTGGAAAAGGAATGTTCCAGGTGATGCAGAAGATATTTTTCACACGCCCCGCAAAACAAGCGCAGATCGTCTTTATCCAGTACAAAGGATAAAAACCGGTTTACCGGAGCATTCTCTATATACTGCATGGCCGATAGAACGCCGGGAGTCAGGTATAGGTAATATCTGGCTGTTCCATCGCTGTCCGGGGCAGCGCTCTCCCCCTCCATCCGGGCCTTATCCCGGCAGGCACGGCACAAAATCCGGCCGTTCATAATATCTAAGTATATGTCCTCGCCGGCACTGCACCCGCACATTGCACAGCCATCCAGCTGGGGTTGAAAACCCATTTCACATGCACATTTGAATTCAAAGGCAGCTTTCAGCTGCTGAAGATCTACTTCTTTTTCGCTGAGGGCATACAAGGCATTCAGCGTCAGACGCAGAAGCGCGGGATCAGCACTTCCCTCTACGGAACAGTCTGCGCAGACGTCGCATAGATACGCGGCCAGGGCCATTTTATCCAAATCGGTGCGCAATCCGTAAAAGCACTGGGAAAGCTCGCTTTCCACAATGTAATAATATTTATCCGACCGGCGCAGGGTGAAGGTGCTGTAGCAAAACGGCTGACAGGCAGCCATATTTTTGCTTTTCAAGCTTTTGACTCCCTTTCCCATAATCGACATACGGCCCTGCTCCATGGTAACCAGGGTGATAATTTTATCATATTCCCCCACCTCCGTCTCCCGGACGGTGAGGCCGTGCACTGTCAGCTTTTCCATACCAACGGATCACTCCAGATTCTTAGGATTATACCCAAAGTTGTGAAGATTGAAATCGCTGTCCCGCCAGTTTTCCTTTACCTTGACCCAAAGGTTTAAATACACCTTCATCCCGAAGAAATTCTCTAAATCCTCTCTGGCCTGGGAACCGATCCGCTTCAGCGTCTGTCCCCCTTTACCGACGATGATTCCCTTGTGGGATTCCCGCTCGCAGAAAATCTCCGCGCGAATGGAAATCAGCTTGTCCGTTTCTTTAAATTCCTCGATGACTACCGCTGTACCATGGGGGATTTCCTCTGACAGGGAACGCAGCATCTTCTCCCGGATAAATTCTGCGGCGATCTGCCGTTCCGGCTGATCGGTGAGCATGTCCTCTTCAAACATCCAATCGGACTCATACAAAAACTTCTCTGCCTCAGATAGCACCAAGTCCACATTTTTCTCTTTCAGAGCGCTTACCGGTACAAAAGCGTCAAAGTCATACAAGGCAGCATATTGCTGAATGGTCTGCGCCAACTGCTCCCGGTTATAAAGATCCATTTTATTCAGCACCAAAATGGCAGGAAGCCCCGCTTCTTTGATTTGACTCGCTACATTCTGCTCCACCATTCCCGGGGCGCGGCCTGCATCGGCAATCAATATGACCATGTCTGCGCTGCCCATAGAGGTACGCACGCTTTTCATCATGTAATTGCCCAACTTTGTCTTAGGCTTGTGGATACCGGGGGTATCCAAAAAGACAAATTGATTCTCTCCTTTTGTTAAGACGCCCATAATTCGATTTCGTGTGGTCTGGGGCTTGCTGGACACGATCACCACTTTTTCCCCAAGAAGCGCGTTCATAAGTGTGGATTTCCCCACATTGGGTCTGCCGACAATGGCAATAAAAGCTGTCTTTCTCATTCTTCTCTTTCGCTTTCTGTATGTTTATCCTGCTCCCGTCCGATATGCATTTTCTGGAGCACTGTCCGCTGTCGCCGCTGCATATCAGCATCCGCCGCAGTGGAGATTTCATGGTCATATCCCAAAAGATGCAAGGTAGAATGGACTGTCAAAAAAGCCGCTTCCCTGCGAAAGCTGTGCCCATATTCCGCTGCCTGCTCCCTCGCCCGTTCCAGAGAGAGAACAATATCCCCCAGAGGAACCAGGGTCTCTCCCGTAGGGATTTCTTCCGTTGTAAAATCGAACATGGGAAAGGACAGTACATCTGTAGGCGCATCCTTCCCACGATATTCCCGGTTTAGAATCTGGATGCCTGCATTGTCTGTAAAAGTAACAGAAACCTCACAGTCCATGGAAAAATTTTCACTTTTCAGCGTTTCCAAAACTGCGCTGCGGATGAGGCTGCGCATGCCCCCATCCACAGGAACAATATCCTGTTCGTTATTAAAATACACCTTCAGCTTCATGTCTTTTTCCTCTTGGACCCATCGGCACTGCGATGGACTTTGTAGGCCCGAGCTGCCTTCGTCCTCTTTTCCCGGTCATTTTTCTCATAAGCCAGAATAATTTTCTGCACCAGCCGGTGACGGACCACGTCTCTTTCCGAAAATTCGTAAATGCCGATATCGTCAATGTTTTTTAAAATGCGCACTGCCTCCGCCAGGCCGGACCGTTGGCCAAAGGGGAGGTCTGTCTGGGTCAAATCCCCGGTAACCACCGCTTTGGAACCGTTGCCGAGACGGGTTAAAAACATTTTCATCTGCTCAGGGGTGGTGTTCTGCGCCTCGTCCAATATGATAAAGGAATCGTCCAGCGTTCGGCCGCGCATATACGCGAGGGGTGCGATTTCAATGGTCATTTTTTCCATCAGACGGCTGCAGTTTTCCATACCCAGCATGTCGTACAGCGCGTCATACAAAGGCCGCAGATACGGATCGATCTTACTTTGCAGATCTCCCGGCAGAAAGCCCAGCCGCTCCCCTGCTTCCACCGCGGGGCGTGTGAGAATAATCCGGGTAATCTGGTGGGCTCGCAGGGCCTTCACCGCCATTGCCACAGCAAGGTAGGTTTTTCCCGTTCCCGCCGGGCCCACGCCCATAACAATCGTATTCTTTTGAATAGCGTCCACATACTTACGCTGTCCTACCGTTTTTGCCTTGATGGGTCTTCCCTTGGCAGTGATACATACGCAGTCATCAGACATTTTGGAAAGTTCCTGCCCCTGTCCATCGGAAATCATACCAATTACATAGTCTACTGTTTGCTCGGGAATATCTTCATTGAGAATTGCCACCTTTTTCAGATATGCGATGACGGAAGCCGCCATATCTGCAGCGCCTTCCTCCCCCTCAATGACGATGGAATCGCCTTCCTCTTCCTCACGTGCCCGGTTGTAGATCCGCACATCAAAGGCGTCCTGCACACGGCGGATATTTTTGTCAAAGCTGCCGAATATACGCAGCGTCACGGTATTATCTGGTATTTTAATGATTTTCTTGGCCATCTTGTTCCGCTTTCATACTTTCATCTGGATTTTCCTGAATGGTAAGAGGCTGCTGCACCGCTATATCTGCAAGACAGTACAGCCGGCAGTGAATCCGATACACACCGTCCTCGTCCAAAGCAGCAGTGGTTGTTTTTTCCAGCAGCTGTGCATCTGCCAGCGTTTCCTTCAGGCGTGTTCGATATTCCTGATACGCAAGGGTTTTCGCCTCTTCCTCTGTAAGAGTCACCTGCTGCATTTCATATTCTTCAAACACCTCTGTTTTCACCCACAGAGGCAGGGCAATGCTGTCAAACAGATAAATCTGTTTATCAGAATATATTGTATCATAAAAGTCATAGGGAATTCCACTATTTAGAAAAAGATTTGTTTTAAATTGAAAAAAAGTAAGCGTTTTTTGGGTTGTTTTACGCCCTGTCGGTACCTTTTGCTCCGACTTAAGGGGAACTTCTACCGTAAAATCTCGAACGACCTTCGCATACACCTCTCCTGCCGCGCTTTCATACCGCAGACCAGTTTCTCCATAGCTGATTACGCCGCTAAGGAGCAGTTCTCCCTTACGCACCGTATCCCCGATAGCAATTTGCGGTTTTCCTTCATACGCTGCGATTTGTTCGATCTGCCCGTCCTCAGCAGCGACCACATTATAGGTTTGCGTTTCTTCCTGTTCCTTCTGACGGTCTGCCAGTGTTTCGCGCACCTCTACATGTGCATGGGTGCCGTCCATATTGACAGCAATCCAGGCAATATCCTGACACTGAAGCAAAAACTGATTGTGCAGCTTGGCAAAATCGATATTTTTGTAGGGATCTCCCACGCCGCATCCCAGAGACGCAAGCAGTGTGATAATCTCGGCGTCTTCCACCTGATTGTTGCCGCTTACCTCTACACACCAGATCCGACTTCCGGACAAGGCGGTGAGAAATACAAATAGTAAGGCGCCCGCCGCGATGCCCCATCGCTTTTTATACCGCTGAAGAATGCTTGGAATACCAGTAAGGGCGCCAAGCTCCCAGGTGATCCCCTCTGCTGTAAACGCCCCCTCCAGTTGTTTTCTTTTGTAAGAAGGAATTGTAAAATGCAGGCCACCATCCTGGTCCCGTTCCAAGTGCGCATAGGGAATATCCAAACGAGAGAGTAAATTAATAGCCCCAATAGCCCAGGTTTTTTCCACAAAAAATGCACGACTTCCAAAAACGAAGGAAAGAAACTTCATTCTGTATCACCGCCAAATTTGATTTCTGTTATATGTCCTTCAATACTTAAAATATCCCCTCGAAAAACGGAAAGACAAAGACGGAATCCATAAATGACCACCTGTCCGGATATGGTATTTACCACAATTTTCGTGTTGTCATAATCCACAATTCCACGGCATCCTGAGAGAAGCAACTCGCTGTCCCCATGGATTTCGATCATGGAGCAGTGTCCAACTGCCGTCTCAAGCCGTGACAAAAACGCGCGGCTTTCCCCATTATTATTTTTTTCTGTTTTCACGATACCTCCGAAAATTTTCGCTGTCAGCGGCATATGTTTTATATGAAAAGATATGCCGGCACTCCTCTTTCCATGCAGAAAAGGTGCTGCGCAGGCAAATTTTATGCCGCTATAAGGCGGCAGGTTGGAGCAATCTATGAAAAAATGGAAGCTGCATATTTTGGCGTGGGGGCTGCTTTTGGCAGGAGTCCTGCTCACTGTTTTTTCCGGGCAGGCCTCTGCATATGCCCTGGACGGCCTGATCCTCTGTGCAGGAAAAGTGATCCCTTCTCTATTTCCTTATATGGTGGTCTCTTCCCTTTTGGTATATTCTGGTCTTGCTGCAAAGCTGGGCCGGCTGATTCCTGCAGCCCGGCTTTTTTCTCTTCCCAGGGAAGCAGGTTCTTCTCTCCTGCTGGGCGCTGTATGCGGATTTCCGGTAGGGGCAAAAACAGCGGTGGATCTGTATAAAAACGGATGTGTCAGCAAAACGGAAGCAGAGGTACTGATCAGCATATCCAACAATACCGGTCCCTCTTTTGTAGTAGGAATCGTCGGCTCCCTTTTCTGGGGAAGTCCCGCTTTCGGTTGGGCACTGTACTGCTTTCAAATTTTTGCAGCAGCGGCAGCAGGACTTTTGGTCAATCGTTTTCTGTTTCCCTTTAAGTCCTCTGCTCTTTCCGGCAAAACATCCTGCACTTCCAAACCCTTTTCCCTTCTATTTTCCTCAGCTGTATCCGAGGCAGCACTTTCCTGCCTTTCTATCTGCGGGTTTGTGGTCTTTTTTTATGTAGTGATTCAGTTTGCCACGGAAGCGTTTACTGCCGCAGCTGCCCCGCCGCTTCTGTCAGCCCTGCTGGGTGCTGTTTTGGAATTTACTACCGGTACCGCCCTTGGGGCAGATGTGGGCGGATGGCCAGGCGCTTTTCTCTGTGGATTTGCTGTTGGCTGGGCAGGACTGTCTGTTTTCTTTCAGGCCTGCTCCTTTGCGCTTCCCGCAGGACTTTCCCTGAAACGGACTGTGGCTGTGAAAGCGCTGCAGGGCGTGATTACCGGCGCTCTATGCGCCCTATATGTGTCCTTTTTCCCGGTTTCTCCTGGGAAGCTGGCTGTAAATGCGTTTTCAGTAAAAGGATCTTCTGCGGCGCTCTTATTCTTTTCTGTTCTCATTTTGCTTGCTCTTTTCACAAGAGTACGGCACAAAAACCGGAAAATTTGAAAACATCTTGATTTATTGTGCAAATTCTCTTATAATAAAGGTAACAATGCGCTGGAGGGACAAAAATATGATGGATGAAAAAATATGCGCCTTTTGTGAATACGCTTGTCCCATTTACGATGCAGATTCCATGCTTTGCAAGAAAAAAGGGGTTGTTTCGAAAGCATATACCTGCAGAAAATTCTCCTATGACCCACTCAAGCATACCCCTCCTCGTATTATGCCGGCGCCTGAATTAGAATACGTAGATATTGACACTATATAAAACCGGAGGAACCGATGATCATCGAAATTGAAGAAACAAAGCACAAGCTGACGAACTTTCGCAGCGATATCAAAGAGTTGGGCAGTGCCCTGCGGATCGATGCGCTGCGGGAAGAAGCTGCCGGTCTGGAGGAAAAAACCTCCGCCCCAGACTTTTGGAACGATCAGGAGGCCTCCGGCAAAATCCTGCGTCAGGTAAAGCAGCTGAAAGATAAAATTGAAAAATATGACGCCTTGTGCGCCAAGTTGGAAGACGCCATTACTCTCTGTGATCTGGCAATCGAAGAAAACGACGAGAGTATGAAAGAAGAAATTCTTGCAGAAGCTGCCGATATCGAAGCCCAGGAGGAAAAAATGCGCATTGAAGTGCTGCTTTCCGGAGAGTACGATCACAACAATGCGATCGTAAGTTTCCATCCGGGAGCCGGCGGCACAGAAGCTCAGGACTGGGCGCAGATGCTGTATCGGATGTATACCCGGTGGGGAGAATCCCATGGATATACTGTAAAGCTGGTGGACTGGCTGGACGGAGATGAAGCAGGCATTAAATCTGCTACAATTGTAGTAGAAGGACTGAACGCTTACGGTTATTTGAAAAGCGAAAACGGCGTACACAGACTGGTGCGGGTCTCTCCTTTCGATGGATCTGGTCGACGTCACACCTCCTTTGCGTCTGTAGAAGTGCTGCCGGAATTTGAGGATGACAACAGCATCGAGCTCAATGATGAAGATCTGGAAATCACCGCTCACCGTTCCAGCGGCGCCGGTGGACAGCACATCAACAAAACAGATTCTGCCATCCGTATCGTGCACATCCCCACAGGCATCGTGGTAGGATGTCAGACAGAACGCAGTCAGCTGCAGAATAAAGAAACGGCGCTAAAAATGCTGAAGTCCAAGCTGATGGAAATCAAAGAGCGGGAAAAGCTGGAACGGATCGAAGATATCCAAGGAAACAAAACCAATATTGAATGGGGAAACCAGATCCGGTCCTATGTGTTTATGCCCTATACCCTTGCAAAAGACACCAGAACAGGATATGAAAACGGCAATATTCAAAGTGTCATGGATGGAAATCTGGATGGCTTTATCAACGCATATTTGAAAATGAACGCTGCAAAATAACTGTATAAAAAAGCTGGTCAAATCTGACGATTTGACCAGCTTTTTGTTTTTTTCCTGAAAATTACCACATATAAACGGATGGAATACTGTGGATACTATTAATGAAAAAAGTGGAGGCCAATCGCCTCCTTTCCAGAAGGGAGAAAAATCATGTCTAAATCGGATACCAAAAAAATGGATGCAGCAAAATACGTTGTTTGCGGAATGGTGATTGGAAGCGCAGTAGGTACAGCAGTGTCTGTTATGATGAAGGGCAAACACAAACCCCAGGGTCTGCGTGAGAAGGCTGCTGCTGCAATGGATACAGTCGGCGTGATCATGCAGAACATGGCCGACTTTACAAGATAAAAAATAAAGGCACGCAATATCGAGTCAGAGTAATGCATCAGAGGCAGCAGGCGGGACGACTCTTCCAGAATCGCTTCAAGATGCTATGACAGCGCGTCAGCGACGGAAGTGGGAACTGCTTTGGATCTCTCCCCCCCGCAGCTAACGCTGCCCCCCTCACCAAGAGGGGGGCTTTGTTTTTTGTGCCTCAGCGAAACACCGCAGTGGATCTTTGTTCTTGTTCCTTTCCTGTGAGTCTATGGCTCCAAGCCTCCCCTATCAAGGGGAAGGGGAACTGCGTTAGCGGTGGTAGGGTCCTGTTATTTCTCATCCTCAATCGTATACCTATTCAATAATTAAATGGGCAGGCAGACCGTCCACATATTTTTGGACACATTCTCCCTGAATCAGAGGGAATATATAAGCAAGGCACGCGCCTGTCACATTGTTCCCCTCAGGGGTGATCATCTCCCGGGGAACGCTGCGCACCGCATTTGCAATGCCGGAGATTTCCCTTGGTACAAATCTAATTTTATATTCATCGTCTGCCCGATCCATTGCCATCATGCAGCCGGTCTTTCCAGATACAGCAGCTTCCACCGCGCTTCTTCCTACGCCGATAGATTCACAAATATCCGTGGCAGACTGTATATGGGCGCCGCAGCGCTGGCTGATATTCAGCTCCACAGAACGCACCTTACAGCCGATTTTTTCCTTTACAGCCATTTCTAGAGCTTTCCCTGTACCGGACAAATACCGATGTCCAAATGCGTCTGTAACGCCGCTTTGTGCGCTTTCTCCGGCGTAACGTCCATCCCTATCCCGCACCCCTTCTGAAACGGCCACTACTACATTGGGATGTACAGCAAGCGCACGGCGCACATCCTCTATGAAGGCATCCATAGAAAAAGGGACCTCCGGCAGATATATATAATCCGGCGACGGCCGACCGGTAAGAGCCGGAAGACCGGCGCTGGCAGTGAGCCAGCCTGCGTCACGACCCATAATCTCCACAATGGTCACGGCCGGAACAGTATAAACCGCGCAGTCCCGGATTATTTCAGACATAGTCGCAGCAATATATTTGGCAGCCGATCCAAAGCCTGGAGTGTGATCTGTTCCCGCCAGATCGTTGTCAATGGTTTTAGGAACGCCCATCACACACATATCATAATCGGCATCCTGCAGATATGCAGTCAGCTTTGCCACTGTATCCATAGAATCGTTACCGCCGATATAGAAAAAGTAGCGGATATCATATTTTTTAAAAAGGCGTACTAAATTTTCAAAAAAAACCCTGTCTTTTTCTGGATCCGGCAGTTTCCTTCTGCAGGATCCCAGCGCAGCCGCAGGGGTTTGACACAGAAGATCCAGCTGATCCATATCTATCTGCCCGCCGGCATTCTGGAAAAGCCCGCTGAGATCCACAAGGCGCTCCTCCAAAAAGCCTTCGATCCCGTTTCTCATTCCATATAGCTTCGTAATGACTCCCGCATTTTCCATCGCACCGCGAATAACGCCGGAAAGTGTCGCGTTGATCGCTGCGGTAGGCCCACCAGACTGGCCCACCAAAGCAGCACCCTGTAGTATTTTCATAGCTAACTCCACTTCGCATTTAGATTCTGCAAATATTCTACCATGCCCTATCGAATTCGTCAACATCTATCTTATATCCCCAGATACATTCGACAGCATATGCATGCTCGCAGTTGTACAATAAAATAAGAAATGGAGGGATCAACTTGGATACAAAAAATGCTGCAGTAAAATTAGAAACTGTAAACAACACGCTTCGCGCTGCAATCACCGGTGAGATCGATCATCACTGCGCAAAAAATATACGCCAGGAAATCGACGCCGCTCTTTTGTCCGCTTCTCCGGACAAGCTGATCATTGACATGAGCAATGTTACTTTTATGGACAGTTCCGGACTGGGTCTGATTTTAGGTCGCTATACCAAAGCGGAAGAAGTGGGTACCGCGTTTGCTGTACAAGGCGCGCACGGCAGAGTGCGACAGATGTTTGATATGGCAGGCCTGGACCGGATCATTACCTTTGAAGGAGATGTAAAAAAATGAAAAAATCCGCCAATACATTGAAACTGCAATTTTGTTCTCTGTCACAAAACGAATCTCTTGCACGCTCGCTGGCGGCGGCCTTTGTAATGCAGCTTAATCCAACCGTTGCAGAGCTCGCCGATATCAAGTGCGCCGTTTCTGAAGCGGTCACAAACTGCACAGTCCACGCATACCGAGATGCAGTAGGACCCATCTATATGACCATGCATGCCTACGATGACAGAAAAGTGAAAATCGAAATTCGGGATGCGGGATGCGGAATTCCAGATGTGGAAACTGCCATGCAGCCCCTATACACTACGGATGCAGAAAACGAGCGCAGCGGCATGGGCTTTACTGTAATGGACAGCTTTATGGACGGGCTCACTGTACGAAGCAAGCCGGGCAAAGGAACCAAAGTAACCATGATGAAAAAATTATCCGCACTTCCCCGTTAACAAAAATACATAATCAAACGGGAGGTGAGCCTTTGAGTCAGTACAGTGACAATACCTGTTATATAGAAAAATCGCAAAAAGGAGATGAGGCGGCAACAGAAGAGCTGATTCGTACAAATTATCCGCTGGCAGCATCCATTGCGCGACGTTTTTCCGGGCGTGGCGTAGAAACGGAAGATTTGGTACAGATTGCACTGATTGGAATGCTGAAAGCGATCCGCACCTTTGATATATCCAGGGGCACTGCTTTCTCCACCTATGCGGTTCCTCTGATTATAGGAGAAATCCGAAAGTTTCTGCGGGATGACGGACTAATTAAGGTTAGCAGGGTCAACAAAAAAAACTGTGCCATTCTTATGCGCTGCAGGGAAGAATTTATAAACCATCACGGACGTGAACCCCATACACAAGAACTGGCAGAAGTCTCCGGTCTTTCCGAAGAAGAAGTACTGCAGGCACTGGATTCCGGACGGCCTGTAGCTTCTCTATCCGAACCGGTAAGCGAGGATGGAGACTTGACCGTGGAGAGTATGGTGGAAGATCCTTCGTGCTCCATTGAAAAAGCATTTGACCGCATTGCCCTGTCAGAAGCCCTGCAACGGCTGCCGGAGCAATGGCGTAAAATCATTATGCTGCGGTACTACAGGGACTTATCCCAGCAGCAAACTGCGGATATTCTCGGGCTGACACAAGTAAAAGTCTCCAGGGAAGAAAAAAAGATCATTGCGGAGCTGCGGCGGCAAATCGTATAGTATTTCGTTAAAAAGAGAGGAAAAGCTCCTCTCTTTTTATTTCAATTTTATTACAATAATTGCCGTCAAAAATAACGAGTAAAAAGTACTATGTAGGGCTACCATATTATTAGAAGAATAAAAATAGAAAAAGTTATGGAGAAAAAATATGTATATGAAAAAAATACTTCTTGGCATATGCGCATCTGCCATTCTATGCTGTCACGTTCTTGCTGTGCCGGGCAGCGCATATACCTACTGTGAGCCCTGTGCATACTGCGGCAGAATCTGTTATTATCCCTATGTATCCAATGTATCCGCAGGAGTCGATGATACGCCTATTCCCTGTACGATTCATGAAAACTGTACCATAACCAAGCGGGAGCTATACTATGTAACGGCTGATGCAGGAAACGGCTGCGGCTGCTCCGAATACCTACTGCACCATAATATCGGCAGGTATCATTCGGAATATACCACCCACAGCGCATATGGCCGTTTGCACACACCCCTGCATTAGTCGCCCGGCACTTTTAAAGCAGTCTTACCCGTAAGTTACACGAAAAAGTCCTGTGCAAAAGCACAGGACTTTTTATATAAACGCGGCTGGCAGACTCCCCAATACCTTATATTCTCACTCCTCTGCATATTTTGGCGCAATGGTGCTGGAAGCAGATTGCTCCCCTCCATAGATATAAGGCTGTGTAGTGCTAAGCTCGACGAAGTCTCCTGTGATCTGCCGCACGGTGATCTGATCTCCCGCTTCCAGCTTTTCATCGTTTAAAAGAAGCACTGTATCGGAAATAAACGTAGTATTTTTCGATTTACCGTTTACATAAACCACGCTGGATTTTGTAAAATGCTTCCCTACAATATAGTGGCGTTCTTCAATATAGGTGACATGCTGGATTTCGATATCCTGGTAACCCATTTGCATATCTGCCGGGGTATACTCCACGCCGCCATATGCCAGCATATCTCCATACAGCATATCATACTGCAGCATTCGAAGTGCATCCAGATAGTCGCTGCTGGCAGAATATCTTTGATGCAGCTTGGTCAGCAAGCCATTTTCGATACCAAGCTTATCCAATACCAAAGCAGAAAGCTGGTATGCTTCAATATTGCGTATTTGCTGCTCGGAGGAATCATTTGTCCAAATGACATATTCGCTGATATATTTACTGTCAACCGATAAATCCTCCACATCATACGTAAGGCTTGGCTGGTGATCACCATACAGCACCAATACACAATCCTCATCCAGGGCGGAGAGAGCATCAATCAATTCTCCAATAAAGCGGTCCATCTCCCATAGCTGATAAGCGTAATATTCAAACTGGTGTCGCAACGCATCGTCCGCGATCCCATCTACCAGAATCAGCTTTTCCCCTTCCACCGGTTCAGTAGGATATTTTCCATGGCCTTGCACGCTGACAGCAAAAACAAAATCCTGCTTTTCGGTAGATTCCATAGCCTCTATAATTTGCGCAGTCAGGCACTCATCCTTCGCCCATCCAAGAGGGTTTACGGCGTATCCGCTCATATACTCCAAGGGAGTAAACGTATGAAATCCCAAATTCTTATATGCAGTATGCCGGCTGTAAAAGGTGCCGGTATTATTGTGAAACCCATGCGTGGTATACCCCAGCTCCCGCAGGTTGTAGCAAATACTTTCACAGCTCTTTTGCTGGAGTATCGTCTTATAGGGGTATTCCCCGGTTCCAAACTCGTCCAGATTCATACCTGTGAGCACTTCAAACTCTGTATTGGCTGTGCCGGCCCCCACACTTGGCACATACAGCTGTCCGCCGCTGCAGGTTTTCTTTAATTTTGTAAAATTGGGAACCGGATTTTCGGCAAATGTTAAATCGGAGAACAAGTTAACATCCATAAAGGACTCCAGTTGAATCATGATCACATTGGGTTTGTTTTCCGGCTCATGATTTTCTTCGCTTCCAATGGAGGAAAGAATTTCCTCAATGCTATATTCAGAATAATCTTCCGGCTCCGGAATGCCTCTGTCAAATATACTTCTGGAAAAGCAGTAGGTAAAGCCATAGGTGTCATAGGCCTCGTTTAAATCTGTAAAATTGGAGGGGATCGCGCCAAATACAGTTAAAGAGACAATCAATGCAGACGCCACGACTGCAAACCCTGCAAATGTAAACACAGCATGTATTGCCAAAATCGGCGATTTTGGACTTTTAATAAAGAGAAGTACCAGCCCTGCTATAGCTGCCACGATCGCTGCAGCGCACAAAATCAGCTGCAGAACCGTTAAATATATGTTGACGATGGATATTCCTGTACGCAATATGGAAAAGTCCACTGCCTCCAGGGGGGTAACCCTTGTGTATAAGAGAATACAGTTAATGACTGCAAGCCCCACAAAAACAAGGGCAACGATGGCCTGGGCAAAAACGCGCTTCGGTATGAAATATGTGAGAGAAAGAAAGGCAGCAATGACCATCCAGTTCATCAAAAAGAATACTGGCTCCTGCACCAAAAACAATATCCCCCCGAAGAAATGATGCCGGCTTAGCGATTCAATTAGCAGCAGCATGCAAAAGGACCCAAGAAGTCCAAACCATAAGGGGCTATTCCATATTTTTTTCCACAATACACCAAAGCCGTTGTTGCTTGTATGTTTCATATTCCACCGACTCATTTTATTTTGTATGCTTTTTCTTTGAAAGAAGTCCCATTCCCACTACCATAAAAATTGGGAAAATGACCCCAGCTAAAATACCGGCGCGTAGTCCCATTTGTTCTGCATCCAGCGACAGGCGTTCTCCCATTTGTTGGATAGCCGGTATGCCTTCGGCAAAATCCGAAACAATGCCCGTAAGCCAGGGTCCAAGAGAGCATCCAATATCGCCACCCACTGCCATCATGGCAAACATGGATGCGCCTGCCCCCGGGTATTTATTGGCACACAGCGCAAGCATTCCCGGCCACATCAGACTGACACCCAGCCCGGTTACACCACATGCCAGGAGGGAAACAACGGGGACGGGAGCAAACACCGCCGCAAGATAGCATATTACTGTAAGTACGGCACAGGCAGTCAGAGCCCGGGCAATTTTTAATTTATGTCCCCAAATTCCGTAAGCCGTTCTGCCGATTCCCATCATCACGGCAAACATGCAAGGACCCAGCAAGTCACCGACAATTTTTGTAATACCCAGTCCCCGTTCTGCAAACA
>CANQWE010000029.1 GCA_947627475.1 uncultured Clostridia bacterium | reverse complement strand
GAGATCTGCATAGCTGTCCCCTATAGGAGCCAGAAATTCTGCTTTCAGATCACCTTCATCAATCAGCACCTTCCCGGATCGCGCAGTCTCGATGGCAAGTCCTTTTTCCTCTATTGTATCCAGCAGTGTTTCAAAGGTCTCACTTGTGTGGGACTTTTTTGGCATGTATACGTTTTTTACATCAAAGGCCTGGATCACTTCCGCCATACCGCCGATATGATCTGTGTGGGGATGGGTGGCGATCACATAGTCCAGAGTGTCCGTTCCGGTGTCTCGGATGTATTGGATGATTTCCTGTCCGTTTTCCGGATTCCCCGCGTCAATCAAAATGGTTTTCCCGTCTGGCAGAAGCAGGAAGGAAGCGTCTCCCTGGCCTACGTCTAAGTAGGAGATCTGCAGGTCTCCCTCCGGCGGCATACCGCTGCAGGAAGAACACAGCAGGATACACAACAGCAGAAAAATTCCGATGATGCGAGATTTGATGTGGTGTCGTGGCATAATAAATTCACTCCAATCATAACATATGGTGTGTATATCTTTCTTATAGTTGGTGTATATTGGTTAAAAAAGAACCTACACTATTAGTAATAAGCAACAACTGACTAATAAGGTGGGTAGTATGAATCTTGATTCTATTGGGAAAAATATTCGTAAGTATCGATTAGACAAAGGCCTTCGGCAAGAAGATATTGCTGGTCGGACAAATTTAAGTGTCAATTACATTGGGATGATTGAACGCGGCGAAAAAACTCCTTCTCTCGAAACCTTTATTAATATTATTAATGCCATTGGTGTTTCCTCTGATATGATTCTGATTGATGTTTTGAGAAATGGTTATGTAGTTAAAGATTCTTTAATTGGCGAAAAACTGGCGAAACTATCCATAGAAGATAGAAACAAAATATATGATGTTATTGATGCAATGGTAAAACATTCTAATAAGAAAAGAATGTAGCTATGGATCATATTCATTATACAAGCGATATCGTCCAATTACAAGTATTGCTTGTGGTAATTTAACGGAATTACTTGTATAATCTTTTTGAAAGGCGATAATAAAGGAGTCAATTTAAAATGGCTACAGAAAGAAAGCAATTGCTGCAGGAAATGGGACAACGCTATTTCGAAGCACGAAAAGCAAAGGGATTGACACAAGAGGAAGCTGCTGAGATCGCAAATGTTACGCAACAAGCTATTTCTGACGCAGAGCTGGGCAAAAGCTTTTTGTCACCTAATAGCATGCTTAATCTTTGTACTGCTTACGGAATTAGTTGTGATTACTTGATGACAGGGGAAATATCCGATAAAGACGTTTTTTTGATTGATGACCAAATAAGACAATTAGATGCAAAAACCTTTCATCACTATAAAGGATTGACCGAACATTTTATTGCTGCAGTTTTAGATAAACGGGACAAAACATGATTGTATTTGATAAATTGTGGGATGTAATGGATAGACAGGGAGTTTCTACATACAGACTCCGAGAAATATGCGGGATCGACAGCAAAATAATTCGGCGTCTGCGTGCAAACGAAAATGTAGAAACGAAAACTTTGGATAAATTATGCACTGCTTTGGAGTGCCGTATTGAGGATATTGCAGAATATAAAGCGGAAAAATAGCGGGATTTATTAAAATAGTGGGTTTTAATTTAATAATGAAAGAAAAGACAGGCCTAAAGCCTGTCTTTTCTACAGCTTTTATCTTTTGTATTTACGCTACGGTGGCACCACCCCGGTGTCTCACAAAGTGAGACGCTTACATGGGGAGGCGCTGTAAATATTAACGTTATCATTTTCCGCAAATGCGTCCCTTTTTCTTCCTTTCCTCTAGCTTTTTGCGACATCCTTTTCTTGACAGTACATCGGGGATGTGATATGATAAAAATACCTTTGTAGCAAATAGAAAATGCGCATATACTGGAAAAAGGAGGTGACGAAATGCACAAAATCGTAGAGGGAATTGAAACAGACTATACAGACAACGGGGAAGGACCTTTTGTTTTTTTACTCCACGGTTGGGGCTCCAACAAAGAATTATTTGCACCGATTTCGGCGCTTTTGTCTACCAAATATCGCGTGATTGCCCCCGATTTGCCAGGCTTTGGAAAAACAATGGAGCCCCCGGACACCTGGGATCTTGGCAATTATGTGGATTTCGTTATCCGCTTTATTGAAAGCTTTGGCCCGGAGCGTGTGATCCTTTTGGGTCACTCCTTTGGGGGAAGGATTCTGATAAAAATGGCATCCCGCGCATCTTATCCGTTCACCATTGATAGAATGATTTTTACCGGCTGTGCGGGGATCATGCCAAAACGCAGCGCGGGCTATTACCTGCGTACCAGGCTATACAAGCTGGGAAGGACCTTTCTTGGATGCGCTCCTGTGAAAAAACTGTTTCCGGGCGCGCTGCCAAACCTGCAGAAAAAAATGGGGTCGTCAGATTATGCTGCGGCGTCTCCCGTCATGCGGTCTGTTTTTGTCCGGGTGGTAAATGAGGATCTGGCGCCGCTGTTGTCTAAAATCCAGGAAGAGGTTCTGCTGATTTGGGGGGAGAATGACACAGCCACTCCCCTTGCGGACGGTATACAGATGGAGCGGAAGATCCCGGATGCGGGCCTTGCCAAAATCGCCGGTGCTGGGCATTACGCATGGCTGGATCAGCCTTATATTTTTGCTTCCATATTGAAGTCTTATTTAAAAATTGATTGATCGTGACGGTCTAAGGGAAGGCATGGTTTTATAATGGAACTGTATTTTTTTATTTTGTGTGGGGTTGCGTATTTGTGGGCAGTTTTTATGAACGCTCTGACCCATGCCCATATTTTTCAGCTCAATTCCTATCATCCCCTGCAGCATTTGAAATGGATCGGGAAGAATTTCGGAAGCGTAGCTTCCAACTTATATGCCATAGCATTTGCGGCTGTGGCGCTGTATATCGGGAAAATCTCCGGCAGCGGTTTTACCATTGGAAACATCATTCAGCTGATATTCGCCGGGGCATTTATTATGTTTGCCCTGTCTGATATTCCGAAGAAAAAGGCGAAAAAGCCCCTGGTTTATACAGCAAGAGTCAAGCGGCTGCTTATTACATATATGGTGCTGCACCTGCTGATTTTGGCTGCGGCAGTGGTTTTGTATATCTATGAGACGGACGGCTGGTATTTTGCAGCATTGTTTTTCGGATATATGTTCGCTCCGCTTTTGCTTCTGCTGTCCAATGGAATCAATGCGCCTGGGGAGGCCGCTGTGCGCCGTCACTATGTACAGGACGCAAAGCGGATCTTGCAGGATTGTCCCGATTTGAAAATTATCGGTATTACGGGAAGCTACGGCAAAACCAGCATGAAGTATTTTCTGACCACGCTGCTGCGGCAGAAGTACAATGTGCTTATGACGCCGGAAAGCTACAACACACCTATGGGCGTAGTAAAAACCATACGGGGAAGCCTGCGGGGATACCACGAAATTTTTGTGTGTGAAATGGGTGCCAAAAAAGTGGGGGAAATTCGGGAGCTTTGTGACATCGTATCTCCAAGCCTTGGGATGATCACTTCTATTGGCCCTCAGCATTTGGAGTCGTTTAAAAGCATAGAGAACATCATAAACACCAAGTATGAATTGGCGGATGCCGTAGGCGGCAAGGTGTTTTTAAACACGGACAACGAATATATTGCCGGTCGTCTGCCCCAGGGCTGTGTACGTTACGGTACGGGGGAAAATACCGACTACCGTGCCCATATCGTTTCTGTCTCCAGAAAGGGAACAGCATTTACTGTCACCTATCCGAGCGGGGAGAGCCACGCCTTTCAGACAGCCTTAATCGGCGCCCACAACGTGGTCAATTTGTGCGGAGCTGTGGCAATGGCGGCCGCGCTGGGTGTGCCGACTGCGGATATCCAGCATGGAATCAAACGGATTCAGCCGGTACCGCACCGATTGCAGCTTTTGGAGAAAGGTCCGGTAACGGTTATCGACGATGCATTCAACTCCAATCCTAACGGCTGTAAAGCGGCATTGGATACCATGGCGCTGTTTGATGAATATAAAATTCTCATCACTCCGGGTATGATCGAGCTGGGTGAGCAGGAGGAGGCTTTGAACGAGGCCTTTGGCGAGCAGGCTGCCGGCGTATGCGATTTTGTCATCGCCGTAGGGCAGCGACGGGCAGATCCCATTCTGGCGGGGCTTGCAAAAGCCGGATATCCTGCCGAGCAGTCCTACGTAGCGGCGGATTTGTCGGATGCGATGCAGAAGGCCTATTCCATTGAGACGACACGCAAAAAAGTGATCCTTCTGGAAAACGATTTGCCGGATAACTACTGAGAGGAGAATGCTGTATGAAAATAGAACTGGCGGTATTGTTCGGCGGACGCAGTGTGGAGCATGAGGTTTCTGTAATATCCGCTCTGCAGGCTATGGAAAATTTGAATCGGGAAAAATACCATGTTCATCCGGTTTACATAGCCAAAACCGGAGAAATGTATACGGGAAGCAGTCTTTGCAGTATGTCATCTTATCTGGATATTCCCGGCATGCTGCAGACATGCCGGCAGGTGACGTTTGTGCCGGACGGCGGAAATGTTTATCTGCAGCCGGTTGTGGCTGCCGGACGACACGGACAGTCCGTACGTATTGACGTGGCTTTTCCCATTACCCATGGCACCAATGTGGAAGATGGAGCCCTGCAGGGTTATTTGAAAACAGTCGGGATTCCTTTCGTAGGTCCGGATGTACTGGCCTCCGCAGTGGGGATGGACAAATACGTGATGAAAACCATGCTCCGGGATGGAGGCTTTCCGGTGCTGGACTGCGTGCGTCTTATGCAGGGTGAAAGTACGGAAGACATGATTCGTCGTGTAGAGGATAAGATGGACTATCCAGTTATTGTTAAACCGGTAAATTTGGGATCCAGCGTGGGTATATCCAAGGCGGCAGACCGTGAGGGCCTGGAGGCCGCGTTGGAGACAGCCTTTACTTATGCAGATGTGATTTTGGCGGAGCGCGCCATTGCTCATTTGCGTGAAATTAATTGCTCCGTAGTGGGGGATGCCTGGGAGGCAGTCGCTTCTGAATGTGAAGAGCCTTTTATGGAAGATGAGATTCTCAGTTATCAGGACAAATATATGGACAGTGGCAGCAAAGGTGCAAAGGGCGGGAGTTCCAAAGGAATGGCGGGACTGAAACGAAAAATCCCTGCAGACATACCGTCAGATATGCGGGAGAAGATCCGCACTATGGCAGTAGAGGCATTTCGCTGCCTGGGGCTGTCCGGCGTTTCCAGAATCGATTTTATGCTGGACTGTGATGCCGACGCGCTGTATATCAACGAGTTCAATACGATCCCCGGATCCCTGGCCTTTTATTTGTGGGAGCCGGTGGGAACACCTTATAAAGAACTGCTGGATATGTTGATTTCTCTTGCGCTGAAGAGAAGCAGGCAGGAGGCGGATATTTTGTTTTCCTTTGACACCAACCTGCTGGCGATGAATGCGCAGGGAGGCACAAAGGGATCGAAGACTGCGAAAAAGGCATAAGGGATATAAATAAAAAGCATCTCTATGGGAGGTGCTTTTATTTATGAAAAATGTCGAAATATGTTGACAACGTGTCCGCTCCTTTTTATAATGAAGATAGTGAAATAAGGGGATTTGTATGGAGGAAACGGATAAATGCCAAAAAAATGCAGAGAAGATGACACACAAATACGGGAAATGATACTTGACGCGGCCAAGCAAATTGGGATAGAACAGGGAATAGACAAAATTACGGCCCGGAGAATCAGCAATGCGATTGGGTATTCAACCGGTGTAATATATTACCATTTTGAAAATAAACAAGAAATCTTGGATATCCTCTTGCAGAACCGTGATGCGGATATATATGAAGCAATGCGGGAATGTATTGATTCAGACAGTACGCTTCGGGAGAATTGTAACAGCATAGTGAAATGCCTTTATTCCATTACTGCAGGGGAAAAAGCAGGCACTCAGGTCTTTGCCGGTGAATCCAGCAGTATGGCGAGCAGAGGTGTTTTTATGGATTTAATTCGGCAAATGTTGGATATTGCTGTGCGGCGGAGAGAAGTTGCGCCAACCCGCAAGGATGCCGCTGTGTACTATCTGTGGAGTTTTTTTGCCGGTTATAACGTACTGCTCACAGATTATTCCTCTGACGGGGATACAGTAAAGCAGTTGTCCGGCGAAATACTGGATTTACTATTAGAGGGCGTACATTAAAAAATAAAAAAGAGGAGAGATCCTCTTTTTTTGCGGAGCTGTCGCCATAGGTGGAAGAGATAAGAGTAGTGCACCCCTCCGTCAGCTATCGCTGACACCTCTCCTAACGCAAGGAAGGTGAGATAAGGCCCCCTTGTGTTGCGGCTTGTTACACAAGACGCTTGGGCGTTCCCGCGATAGCGGGTGGGAGATGGTGACTGGAGGTTCTCTATAGCTAAAGGCGAAGTCTCCCCTTACCAAGGGGAGCTTTTCTATAGTGACAATCAACTATAATAACATAGTATGACAGATTTAAGAAAAATTATGTACAAAAATATTGCAATTATAAGACAAGTATGGTATATTATTGTTGTTATTTGATGATAAAGAGAAGAGTGGAATGCAGCAACACCTTTGGGGTGTTTTTTGCATTGTCTAATTTAGATGATAGAAGGGCTGAAAACGGTTATGAAACTTCTGGAAGATAAGATTTTACGGGACGGGAAAATCGGAGCAGGAGATGTTCTGAAAGTGGACAGCTTTCTAAATCACCAGATGGATGTAGCTTTTCTCTGTCAGCTGGGCAGGGAATTCAAACGTTTGTATGCTGATGAAAAAATTACCAGGATTCTGACGATCGAAGCTTCCGGTATCGGCATTGCCTGCCTTACCGCACAGTATTTTGATGTTCCTGTGGTCTTTGCCAAGAAAACAAAAACCAACAATATTTATGCGGATGTGTATACTTCCAAGGTAGAATCCTATACCCATCAGAAAACATACGATATTGTCGTATCCAAGGAATTTCTAAGGCCAGGTGACCGGGTGCTTATCATAGACGATTTCCTTGCAAAGGGAAGTGCGTTGACAGCGCTGATTTCCCTGGTCCGTGACGCCGGCGCCCAGGTTGTGGGGGCAGGCATCGTGATTGAAAAAGCGTATCAAAGCGGCGGGGAGCGGGTGCGCGCACAGGGAATTCGGGTAGAATCCCTGGCACGGATTGGGAAAATGGATGCTGCCGGCATCGAGTTCTGCTGATCTTTTGCTTAATTGGAGCAAAGCTCCTATTAATAAAATTTTAGTTTTGGAGGGTATACCAATGAACAGAAAAGTACTTTCTGTACTTTTGGCGGTAGCTATGGTGTTTTGCATGTTTGCTTTGTCTGCATGTGCTGACACAGGGGACAAAAAGGATCCCGACAGCGGCAAGGATGAAGGCACGGCAAACGAGGACATCAAAATCGGCGCAATTCTTTTGGGTGATGAAAACGAAGGATATACCGCGGCACATATTGATGGAATCAAGAAGGCTGCAGAAAATCTGAATCTGAAAGAGGATCAGATCGTTTGGCGCTACAGCGTTCCCGAAAATGAGAACTGCTATGACGCGGCAATGGAGCTGGTGGACGCGGGCTGTGAGCTGATTTTTTCCAACAGCTTTGGACATCAGACCTATATGCAGCAGGCAGCCAGCGAGGTACCGGATGTTACCTTTGTAGCTATGACGGGCGATACAGCAGTGACAAGCGGTCTGGACAATCTCTGTAATGCGTTTACAAAAATTTATCAGAGCCGGTATGTATCGGGTGTTGTTGCCGGTATGAAGCTTGCTGAACTTGAGAAAGATGAAAAGTTGACGGAAGACAACTACGACGAGGACGGTAATATCCTTGTAGGGTATGTAGGTGCGTATCCTTATGCTGAAGTTATTTCCGGCTATACTGCATTTTTCTTGGGCATCCAGTCTGTTGTGGAAAACGTGGCTATGCAGGTACAGTTTACCAACTCCTGGTTTGATATTACTGCAGAGGGTGAAGCTGCCAATATGCTTATGGCCAACGGTTGTGTAATTATCGGGCAGCATGCAGACTCTACCGGTGCGCCTGCAGCTGTTCAGGCTGCCCACGAAAACGGAACCCTCGCCTTCTCTGTTGGATACAACATCGACATGCAGAGCGTCGCGCCGGATGTTGCTCTGACTTCTGCAACCAACAACTGGGCTGTATATTATGAGTATGCAATTTCTACAATGCAGAAGGGCGAAACGCTTCCTAAAAACTGGGCAGAAGGCTTTGAGCAGGATGCAGTGGCTATCACCGAACTCAGTGCAGCTTGTGCTGAGGGTACTGAAGAAAAGGTAGAAGAAGTGATCAGCGCCATCAAGGCCGGAGAACTGCATGTGTTTGATATCACAAAGTTCACGGTTGACGGAAAACAGGTAGACAGCTGCGTAGTGGATTTAAATAATAACCTTCAAAATACCGATCCGGAAGACAAAGAAGCGATCTGGGACGGATATTTCCATGAATCCGAGCTGCGTAGCGCACCTTCGTTCGCTTTAAATATTGATGGAATTACAAAACTGAACGCCGATTGACGGTATTCTTGCATGCAAAGGGAAGCCTTTCGGCTTCCCTTTGTCTAACTTTTATAAAGGGATAAAAAGGAGTGACTTGCTTGGAACAACAAACTGCCATTCGGATGCAAAATATCACGAAAGCCTTTGGACAGGTTCTGGCAAACCATAACGTATCCATCGATATCCGCAAAGGCGAAATTCTTTCCTTGCTTGGGGAAAACGGAAGCGGAAAGACCACACTGATGAATATGCTTTCCGGTATTTATTATCCGGATGCCGGAAAGATTTTTGTAAATGGAGAGGCGGCCTCTATTCGATCTCCCGGAGACGCCTTTGCCTATGGAATCGGTATGATTCACCAGCATTTTAAGTTGATTGATGTTTTTTCCGCTGTGGAAAACGTAGTTTTAGGCCTGAGGGGAAAAGATGCAAATTTAAAGTTGGCTGCAAAAAAAGTATGTGAAATCTGTGAAACGTATGGGTTTGAAATCGATCCAGGACAGAAAGTATACAATATGTCTGTTTCGCAAAAACAGACGCTGGAAATCATCAAGGTGCTGTATCGAGGCGCCGACATTCTTATTTTAGACGAACCGACAGCAGTTTTGACGCCCCAGGAAACGGAGCGGCTTTTTCATGTGATCCGGAATATGAAAAAAGCCGGCAAGGCAATTGTGATTATTACGCACAAACTGCACGAAGTGCTGTCCATATCCGACAGAGTGACCATTCTGCGCCGGGGCGAATATGTAGGCACCATAGAAACAAAGGATGCCACTGTTCAGTCACTTACAGAAATGATGGTGGGGAAAAAGATTACTTTAAATATTGAACGGCCCCAGGTAGCAAATCCGCAAAAACGTATTGAAGTAAAGAATTTGACTGTGATGCGTCAGGACGGAGTGCGGCTTCTGGACAATGTTTCCTTTACAGCAAACAGCGGGGAAATCCTTGGCATTGCCGGCATTTCGGGGTGCGGTCAGAAAGAACTTTTGGAATCCATTGCCGGATTGCAAAAGGTAAGTGACGACGCGAGTATTTTGTATTGTGCGCCACAGACAGATGCTTCGATAGAATTGGTGGGTAAGAACCCCAAAGCGATCCGGGATCTGGGCATCACCCTCTCCTTTGTTCCGGAGGATCGGCTCGGTATGGGGCTGGTAGGTTCTATGGGTATGACGGATAATATGATGCTCAAAAATTATCGTCGGGGCCATACCCCGTTTATGGAACGAAAAGAGCCCAAGGAGCTTGCAGAAAAAATCAAAGAAGAGCTGGAAGTGGTAACGCCTGGAATCAATATCCCGGTGCGGCGACTGTCCGGCGGAAATGTACAAAAAGTACTGGTCGGGCGGGAAATCGCCGCAGCACCTACTGTACTTATGACGGCATATGCGGTGCGTGGATTGGATATCCATACGTCCTATACTATTTATCGCCTGCTAAATGAACAGAAAAGGGCGGGAGTAGCTGTTATATATGTTGGAGAGGATTTGGATGTGCTTCTGGAACTTTGCGACCGAATCTTAGTGCTTTGTGCCGGTCACGTCAACGGTATCGTAGATGGGCGCGCAACTACCAAAGAAGAAGTGGGTATGCTGATGACACATTTGCAGAAGGAGGATGGCAGAAATGCAGTATGAGGCCGGTAAAATTTCAGCGAAAAAAAAGCACCGGGAACCGCTTTTGCGTATCGCTAAGCGGGATTCCATGCCGCTCCTGCTGTCTTGGGGGATTCGCATTATAGCGGTACTTCTTTCTCTCGTCGTCTGTGCTGTGGTGATATATGCCATCACCAGAATGAATCCGCTGAAGGTGTATGGCGCGATGTTTGAAGGGGCATTCGGATCCGAGCGTAAGATCTGGATTACCATTCGGGATACTGTGTCTCTTCTGTGTATCGGCGTTGCCCTGGCCCCTGCGTTTAAAATGCGTTTTTGGAATATCGGCGCAGAAGGGCAGGTACTCGTTGGCGGTATCGCTACTGCAGCCTGTATGATTTATCTGGGGGATGTCCTTCCTACACCTGCGTTGTTCTTGGTTATGATTATAACCAGCTGCCTTGCAGGCGCTTTATGGGGCGTGATCCCGGCAGTATTCAAATCCCGGTGGGGAACCAACGAGACGTTGTTTACCCTGATGATGAACTATGTAGCTATCCAGATCACATCTTATTGCGTGGCTCTTTGGGAAAACCCTCCCGGTTCCAACTATGTAGGCATCATCCATCCCCAGACGAAGGCCGGCTGGTTCCCATCCCTGTTCGGCCAGCAGTATATGCTAAATGTCATTCTTGTTCTGGCGCTGGCTGTGGGCATGTTTATCTATCTGCGCAGTACAAAGCACGGCTATGAGATCTCCGTAGTAGGACAGTCGGAGAGTACAGCGCGTTATGCAGGAATCAATGTGGGAAAAGTATTTGTCCGCACTATGCTGATTTCGGGGGCTGTTGCCGGACTTACGGGTTTTATTGCCGTATCCGGTTCCAGTCATACGATTTCCGTAAACACTGCGGGGGGCAGGGGATTTACCGCCATTATTGTAGCATGGATGGCCAAATTTAATACGATGACGATGATCATCATCTCTTTGCTGCTCATTTTTTTGGAGAAGGGCGCCAACGAGATCGCTTCTCAGTTCAACTTAAATGACTTTGCCTCACAGATTATCACTGGTATCATCTTATTCTTTATCATTGGCAGCGAGTTCTTTATCAACTATCAGATGATCTGGCGTGGAAAGAACAAGGAGGTGGCGTGATATGCTGACATCCATCCTTTCTCTTATCCAGGCAGCCGTTGTTTTCGGAACGGTGATCATGCTGGGCTGTATCGGAGAAATTCTTTCGGAAAAGTCTGGAAGCTTGAATCTTGGTGTTCCTGGGATCATGTATATCGGCGCAATTGCTGCGCTGGTAGGAGTGTTCTTCTATGAGGGCGCAGCAGAAAATCCAAGTCCCCTGTTATGCGTGGTCATTGCACTGGCCTGTGGATTTTGTGCATCCTTTGCCGCAGGACTGCTGTTCAGCTTTCTCACGATTACCCTTCGGGCCAATCAAAATGTTACAGGACTTACGCTTACCATCTTTGGATCGGGTATTGCCAACTTCTTCGGCGGTTCTCTCAATAAGCTGGCAGGCGGTGTAGGCCAGATTTCTGTTAGCGTGACCAGCGATGCATTTCGCACGAAAATCCCAGAGCTTTCTGATATTCCGGTGATCGGTCCTCTACTGTTTCAATATGGATTTATGGTGTACTTTGCGGTAATCGCTGCGATTTTACTCCAGTTTTTCCTTTCTAAAACTTCTACCGGTCTGAATCTGCGGGCTGTTGGTGAAAATCCTGAAGCTGCAGATGCGGCGGGTATCCATGTGATCCGTTATAAATACCTTGCTACCTGTATCGGGGCGGGCATCACCGGCCTTGGGGGGGTATATTATGTAATGGACTATATCAAGGGAACCTGGGCCAACGACGGAAGTATCGAAAAGCTGGGCTGGCTTGCGGTGGCGCTTGTTATATTTACTACCTGGAAACCGAAAAACGGTATTTGGGGTGCCTATGTGTTCGGCCTGCTGTACTGGGCATATTACTATATCCCGGGGCTGAACAGAAGCAGCCAGGAAATTTTCAAAATGCTGCCCTACATTGTGACCATCATTGTATTAGTGGTGGTAAGTTTTCGAAACAAAAAGGAAAATCTGGGCCCTGCACATTTGGGACGTTCTTATTTCCGAGAAGAAAGATAGTAAAAAGGGCCTTCCTGTCGGGAAGGCCCTTTCTGAGCAAAGTGAACGAAAGAAAATTTTATTTTTGTTGAAAATGTCCTTTGAAAATGTACGTCAAATCTGTTATACTATATATAGAAGATGTAGCGTAGTTGCGGCCAGATTTTCTGCGGCAGCTGCGTCTTTTTTATTACAAAAGCAGCCGTTTTCCTGCGGCTGTATAAAGGGGTGTTGACAATGAATGCACGCACAGAACAGTATCCGCATAAGACAGGGGAGTATGTTTCCTACAAAAATAATGGGATTTGTAAAATTGTGGATATTGTAACAAAGGAATTCGCTGGGATGGATCCAAAAACATATTATGAAATGCAGGCGGTTTTTGACCAGGGAAATGTGCTGTATATACCTGTAGACGCAGACGATTTAGTGCAGGAAATGCGCCATGTTCTTTCCGCAGAGGAGATCGGGGATGTTATCGCGAAATCTGAACAGTATCAGGATTTGTGGATTGACGATGGAAAGGCCCGGGCTGTTCAGTACGAGGAAATCCTGGAAGAAGGAGATCGAAGTCGGATCTTATGGGTTATTAAGACGCTTTCTATTCACAGAAAACAGGCGGAAGAAAAGAAAAAGAAGCTGTATGCAGCAGACGCCAAAATTCTTGCATCTGCTGAGAAAATTATCAAAGAAGAATTTGCTTTTGTTTTGGGAATAGATAGAGAGCAGGTGATCCCATATATTATAGACCAGCTGCAGGATATGGGATATGCTGCCGGATGAGCTGAAATGCTTTATTCCCAAATCGTGTGAATAGCAACATGCGTAAAAAAAGAGGCCCACGGCCTCTTTTTTTATTAGTTTTCCAATTGTCTGCCTAAAAATCCTGCAGCGGTTTGAATCAGTTTTGCTTCCAAACCTGGCTGCAAATTTTGATTTTCCGGTGTTACAATAGATGCAACACAGCCTGTTATGTCCCCTTCTGTAATGATCGGCATGGCACAGCTGACAAAATGTTGGCCCCCGTCCACTGCGGGAACGCTTTCGTTGCTACCGGCCGTGTAAAGATTTCTCCCGCTGATGATTTCTTCAAATTCAGCGGATAATTTTCTATCGGCATATTCCTTGCGGGGAACACCGGCGCAGGCGATCACAGCGTCCCGGTCGCAGATGATGACGGAAAGACCGCAGGTTTTATGCAGGGTTTCAGCGTACTGTGTTGCAAACTGAGACAGTTCTCCGATGGGGGAATATTTTTTGAAAATCACTTCGCCGTCCCGATCTGTATAAATTTCCAGGGGATCCCCTTCGCGGATCCGCATGGTTCTTCGGATTTCTTTGGGAATAACGACACGTCCCAGATCGTCGATACGGCGAACAATTCCAGTTGCTTTCATATATAAACTCTCCTTTGAAATACAGGTTCTTGCCTTTTTATTGTTTCTCATAACTTTTGAATTATACAGCGTAATTTGTAAATTCTGATAGGATGTGGTATTTTTTTATCCAGTAAATTTTTTTGTTTTTTTCTTTCTTCGCTGAAATAAGGATTTACGGATCAGATCTGCCGGAATCACAGTGGCTGCAAGCAGCGCTGCAAACAAAAGATCGCCCATATGCAGGGGAACACAGCGGAATACTTCGCCGCCAAAGTAAATGATCATCAGTTGTATGACGGCGACAGCAGTCATGATAAGAATAAAGGGCTTGTTAGCAGAGATATGTGAGAGTAGATTCCGCTGCGGCGTGCGTGCATTAAAGGAATTGAAAATCCCGCAGAAAATGAACATGGCGAAAAATACGGTAAGATAGTATTTTTCACTGCCGCCAGATAGGCGGCTACGCAATAGATCACTTTGCAGAAAGAAAATACACAGACCCAAGCTGTATAGTCCGGAAAATACAATTTGATTGATCATCGCCCCGTTTAATATACCGGCGTCTCGGGGAAGACTGGGCCGAAGCATATACCGGCGCAGTGCCGGTTCTCCCGCAAAGGCCAGACCTCCTAAAGTATCCATTATGATGTTCACCCAAAGCATCTGAATTACCGTTACCGGACTGTCAATTCCCATAAAAGGACCGATCAGGGAAACTCCCATGGCACATAGATTCATCATCAGCTGGAATACGACAAATTTACGGATGCTTTCAAAAATGGTCCGTCCGTACAGCACAGCTTTAGTAATGGAAGAAAAGCTATCGTCGGTGATCACGATATCACCGGATTCCTTGGCAATATCTGTGCCGCTTCCCATTGCAAAGCCTACGTCGGCTGCTTTGAGCGCGGGCGCGTCGTTAATACCATCCCCGGTCATGCCGGCTACAAGGCCTGCATCCTTTGCAATACGCACCAGACGAATTTTATCAGAGGGAAGCGCTCTGGATATGACAGCGATCTGCGGCAGAATTTCTTTGATTTCTTCATCACGCATTGCAGACAGCTGGGATGCGGGCAAAATTCGGTTGCATGTAGAGGTGAGAATTCCAGTCTCCCGGGCTACGGCTCCTGCAGTGGCAGGGTTATCTCCGGTGACCATAACGACTTGAATGCCCGCGTGCTGGGCGTCTGCTACTGCCCTTCGCACTTCACTGCGAACAGGGTCCTGAATTGCAAGAAGACAAAGAAATATCAGTTCTGTGGGTTCCTTTCCCGATTTCGCCTGGGAAAAAGCCTCTGCATTTCCCATGGCGCAGCTGATCACCCGACAGGATGCCTCTCCCAGGGACTGCAGCTTTTGTGTGATGGTATACTTGCCTGTCGCATCCAGCATTTGGACGCTACCTGCTGCATCCATAAATTTTGTGCATCCGCCCAGAAGACGTTCCGGCGCACCCAAAAAATAAGAAGTTGTTTCATTATCTGCTTTTACGAGAGAAGCAGAGTATTTTCTGTCAGAATCAAAAGGGAGGCGCGCTGCACATACGGCGTGTACTGGGGTTTGGACTGCAGCGAGCACTGCTTTCTCTGTTGCCCCGGATCCGCCGCCCGGTGCACAAGCGGTAACAGCGCATTCGCTGATTTTTTCCCGCAGTCGCGCACAGCTTTTCAATTGACTGTAATTTTCAAAAGAAAAGTTCCCGCCGTAGATTCCACATACGGTCATTTTTCCTGTGGTCAGCGTGCCAGTCTTATCTGTAAACAGAATATTGAGGCTTCCCGCTGTTTCTATTCCCACAAGGCGGCGCACCAGGACGCCATTTTTCAGCATGCGCTTCATGTTGGAGGACAGCACTACTGTAATCATCATAGGCAGCCCTTCCGGAACGGCCACGACTACTACCGATACAGCTACGGTAATTGCTTTGATGATTTCTGAAAGCAAAAAGCCCCTATCCTGCAGGCGGACCATCATCAGAGCCAGATCCATACCGCTGTCAATGACAAAGGCGTTAAAAAGATAGGCAAAGGCGATCATGAAAGCGCCTACATACCCCATAAAGCTGATACTTTTTGCAAGTTCGCTCAGCCGATGCTTCAAAGGGCTGGGGCGTCCGTCTTCCTGGAGACTGGAAGCTACCTCGCCGATGAAGGTGGAATCCCCCACCCGCAGAACGGCCATTTCTCCTTCACCGCTGCAGATACCGCTGCCACGAAACAATTGATTGGGGGAACTGGGCTGCCAATTTTCTCCTGCCGGATCAAAGGATGTTCCCGCGGCAGGGACTTTACGCCGTTCGACACTTTCTCCGGTAATGGCTGCCTGATTACAGCTGACCCCACCGCTGATGAGGACCCCGTCTGCGGGGATACTCATTCCTGCACGCAGCAATACAATATCTCCCACAGCAATATCGGAAATACGTTCTTCCCGGATTTCTCCTGCCCGTCGAATCATACAAAGCGTATCGCCTTCTCTGCCGGACAAGCGATCGAAAGCCAGAGAAGAACCATATTCTGAAATGGTGGAAACAAGGGTGGCGATCAGAATCGCTGCCACGATACCCAGCGTTTCCGGAATATTCATTCTTCCCATGCTTACCAGCGCGTTGATCAGCAGGGCGCCAATCAAGATTTTAATGATCGGATCATTAAAATTGGAGAGAAGCTGCCGAAAAAATCCCATTTTTTTCTTTTTGGTAAGCGTATTGCAGCCAAAAATACGGATGTTTTCTGCCGCCTCTTTTTCCGTTTGGCCCAATCGGTTTACAAAAACACGCCGGCCCTTGGATGGTGCATGCTTTGAGACAGCAGGTGTCCGCTGTGGAACAGGTGTATCCTGCACATGTCCCCTGCTTCTTCCAAATGTAGGTCCTGATAGACTGTTAATGATTCCCACCTCCGACTCGTTCTGACCTGATCTACAAACAGGGCGGGCCGGATGGCCCTGTCCTTTGTTTTGCATCGCTTATATATATGAGGGCAGCAGCGCAATTATTATTCTCCAATGCACGTTTGATCCCTGCAAAAATAAACCTTGAAATTATTTCCTGAATATAGTATAATAATACAAATATAAACTCCGATTTATATGTAAAAACGCCATTGCCATGGGGAAAGAGGAAAGGAGTCTGCTTGTAATGGTAGAAAACAACAGCAGGACAGGCAGTCAGCCGCGCCCGTTTTGGACAAACAGATTTTTCCGAGTTGCCAGTGGCACAGGCGCTCGTGCGCGCAATTTTGTTTCCAGAAGATTTGATGAGAGCATGCTTCTGTATGGAGCCGACCGCCTGCGTCAGTTTTTTTTCCGTCTTCGTCTGCGATTCCTTGGAACATTTCTTTTAACTTTTGGAGTATATGCCTCTATCATCACAATTTTGGTAAATCTTTTCCGGCACGAGCAGATTTCTGGCGCACATTTGTACAGCGGCTTGTGCATGATGGTATTGTCAATTCCACTGCTGATGTCCAGGGGGAATATATCTACCGCTTTACTGGGATCGCAAATGGGAAATACCTTATGCGACTATTTCAGCGTTCGGAGGGAATCCCTGCAGGAATATGTTCTTGCCGGGCATGCCAATGTTGCTTTTGTGCTTGGTGTATGTGCAGGTACCCTGACTTTTTGGGTTCCCCCGATTTCGGTTATTCTGGGGCTTTTGGCAACAGTGGGTATAGGGATAATTTTTGCACTGCCGGAAAATGGGATTTTATTCGCATCTGTATTGCTTCTTTTTACAGGCGAGAAAACGCAGCTTTTTGTTCTTTCCATTACGATAGCGTCTTATATACTTAAGCTGATCCGGGGCAAACGCAGTCTTCGCTTTTATAAGAGAGACCTTTTTGCCGCCCTTGTGCTGCTTACGCTTCTTGGGGGAGGCTTAGTAAATCATGGGGGATCTTTTTTTTCACAAATCGGCACATACGTTTTGTATATGTGTGTATATTTTGTTTCCACGTTCATTCTATATGACTTTCGAAAGATAAACCGGATCACTACGGTTCTTTGCGCAGCAGGAGGCGTCCTTGCTGCCTTGTATCTTGCCGGATATGTCCTCGACGTATATTTTGACGGCAGTGTTTTCCCGGATGCTGGATTTTTACTTCGCTTTGTTTTGAATTTTCCTGTTTTTAGGCAGGGTGTGGCGTCTGTTCTTTTTATGGCACTCCTGGTGCTTTCAGTGGGCGGCTGTTTGCGCAGCAGCCTATATATGCCCCGCCATACAGCGATTTGCTGTACTTTGGTTATACTGGCGTCCCTTGTATTGTGCGGCAGTGGCGTAGAAGTGCTGTGTGCATGCACGGGGGTTGTTTTGCTGCTTCTTTTGTATCGCAAGCGGAGCGGGTTCTTTCTTTTATCCGTTCTTCTGGCCGCTTTTGTATTGACCGTCCATTTGACGGGGGGCTTTGGAGACATGGTGTACAGATATTTTGCTGACAGCTTTACGGAAATTACCCATAGTGTCCAGGAGTTTGCTTCCGGCTTAATGCATTTGGGCACGGCACAGCTGCTGGCCGGTGAAGGAATCGGAACTGCTTTGCAGGAGAGCGTTTCTATTCAAAATATATACGGAGGCTCTTATCTTACGCTTGTACGGGTACTTGGCATCATTGGACTTCTGACCTTAACTGTATTTGTAATCGTGCTTTTTGGAACAAGCATGCAGTTTTATAGTAAAACATTTTCCAGGGGACGTATGCTGGATGCTTCCATGCGTTTTGGGGTGATACGTATCCCAGCAGATATGCGCCTGGGCGGGGGGGCGCCGTTATGTGCGGCAGCGTCCATGCTGTTGTGTGCGGCAGTGCTGCCCCTTTGGCAAAATGGAATTTCTTTTGAACTGTTTTGGCTTTTTTGTGGAATCGGTGCCGCTTATGTGAAGAGTGCAGAGCGGGAAATTGAGAAGGCAGATCAGGCGATACTCTCCGATTTCGGATCAGAAAACGCCTCGGTAATATTGAAACGGAAAAAGGAAGACTGAGAGGAATACGCATGACGCAGGAGCGAAAACGAAAACCAAATATTATTGATTTTGTCATTCTGCTTGCAGTTCTTGCTGTTCTGGCCGCGGTAGTGTATCGGATCGTTATCCACCCCGGCGGGCAGGAGGAAATACGGATTCGATATGTACTGGAGGTTCCCGAAATACAGACGGAATTTTGCAGCAAGGTGGCTGCTGAAAATCCGGTATTTGCTTATACAGACGAACGGGAAATCGGTATCGTCACTGCTGTATCCACGGCTCCTGCCTATTTTAAGGGAACAGATAAAGAGGGAAATCCTGTTTATACAGAAATGGAAGACCGTAGTATCCTTTATGTGACCATAGAAGCAGATGCGATTGAGATGGATACAGGGTACAGTGTCATCGGTCACACTATACAGGTGGGAACCACACTGGAGATTCAGTTTCCTGAGCTGTACTGCCAGGCGCAGTGCATCAGTGTCGACGTGATTGAATAGATCGGTGCGGACAAGTCCGTCCATTTCCATTTGTTTTTGCCTGCGGGCAGATAGGAGCTTTTATGAATATTACATCCACTATATTTGCAATTGTGGCCGTGGTATGTGCGGCGTTGATATCGTATACGGTTACGCCGCCTGTGCGGCTGCTGGCTTTTCGGATCGGTGCGGTGGATATTCCCACAGACGCCCGCAGAATGCATAAAAAACCGACGCCTCGCATTGGCGGACTGGGTATATTTATTGGATTTACCGTATCCACACTGGTATTTTGTGACTTTTCTGCCGAATTGTTTGCTATTTGGACCGGTGGTGCTATTTTGGTGGTTCTGGGAATTTTAGACGATATACTTCGTCTTTCGGCACTGCTTAAGCTGCTTGTACAAATTTGTGCAGCGGGGGTGGCTGTATGCTTTGGAGTAGTAATCGACCAGGTTACCATGTTTGGAACTGTCATTGAATTCGGCGTGTTTGCTATTCCCATTACACTTTTGTGGATCGTGGGTTTGTCTAATGCTATCAACCTGATCGATGGGTTGGATGGTCTTGCCTGTGGTGTCAGCGCCATTACTTCTCTCTCTATTTTGGGAGTAGTCTTGATTACCGGTGATATGACCTCTGCACTGATTACGGCCATTTTGGTAGGTGCATGTGGAGGATTTTTGCCGTATAATAAGAATCCTGCCAGCATATTTATGGGCGACACGGGAGCACTGTTTTTAGGGTATACCTTGGCGATCATCTCGGTGCAGGGAGTATTTAAACTGCATACAGTGCTGTCATTTCTGGTACCGCTGTCTATTTTTGCTCTGCCGCTGATGGATACGCTGGTGGCAATTGGACGGCGCCTGATTCACAAGCAAAGTCCTTTCCATCCGGACCGGGGACATCTCCATCATAAGCTGGTTGACATGGGCTTTACCCATAAAGAGGCTGTTCGTCTTTTGTATGCGATCAGTGGTATTATGGGCCTTGTTGCTGTCACCTATACCGACGCAATGTTCCACGAATCGCGCGCATGGAAGAGTATGATTATAGCAGTGGTGGCGGTTGTAATTTTGATTCTCAACTTTCTGTGCCTGCGTAAGCCCAGTACCAGGATTCTATCTGGACTGGCAGAGCATATCAGTGAAAAGCGGCTGGAAGAAGCCAAAGCTATGCAGGAAGCCAAAGAAGCTGTGGAATTGAAAAAGGAAAAGGAAGAAAAAGAGGACAGGGCGGCTGACAGAGAGAAAAAACCTAAGAAGTAGGCGACGCCTTCCGTAAGCTATTGAGAAAGGTATGGTGAAAACTGTACATGAAGAAAAATGCAAAGAAGCTGCGGGGATATTCTGCCGCCGATATGTTTTTATGGCTGCTTTTGCTGCTTTGTATCGCAGGTATCGGCATTCGCATTGCAGTGGGAGATCGTAGTATGCTGACCAAAGGAATTCCGGGCGAATATTTGATATCCTATGTGGCCACAGATTTACACAGTGAATATAGTGATTATTTCAGCGAGGGAATGGAGTATTACTTAGAGGATGGAACGCCGTTTGGCTCCCTTACCGGGGATGCGGTATTTACACCTACCCGGGAATATTTGGAGGACGAAAACGGTCAATATGTGGCCAGCTACAGTTCCAGCGGCCGGGTAGATGTGAAAGGAACGGCTAAAGTGGAAGGTGTAATGACAGAACGAGGATTTTTGCTGGGCAACCAGATGTATTTGGGAGTAAATATGTCCCTTACTGTTTGCAGTACAGAAATGACGGCAGATATTTTAATTACAGATATATCAAAGGTGAGTGTACAAAATTGAAGGATAAAAAGCTGATAAAAAAAGATGATCCGGTTGCTAACCGGCAGCAAGCCTCCCCGGAAAAGAGCGGCGCGCAGATACGCAATCTGCGCAATTTTGGCATTACCCTGGGAATTTCCTTTGTAATACTTGGAATCGTGGCAGTTTTTGCTTCCCGCTTTGTTGCAAATACTGTCTGCGGGGTATTTACCGGAGATGGCGCTAAGGATTTAAGTGAGGTACTCACGCCCGTCGAGACGACTGGCGCTTCCGGGGAGGAATTGGACGAGCGCTTTACAAGAGAACTTACAGGTTCTTCTTTCACGTGGCTTATGGTAGTGACGGACAAACGTCCATCTGTGTATGACAACTATTTTCCTGAGAAAGACGAAATAGAAGACATAGATGAAGAAGACGCTTTTGGTCTGCTGGGAAAAGATTATCGGTATGTAGGAGCGGCTGGAATTGTGCTTGTGCATGCCAATGTGGACCTGCGGGAATATACCGTAATGGCAATTCCTTCCATTACCAGGGTGGAGACCGGATCCGGGGAATATAATTTAAGCGAAATTTATTCCTACTTTGGAATCGATTATTTAAAGGCAAAGGTGGAAGGCTTGACAGGTATGACCGTGGATCAGTATACGGTGCTGAACTGTACCGATCTTGTATCGCTGGCCAATGTGATTGGTGGAATCGATTGTAAGATCCCAGTGGACATTTATTCCAACGGTTCTCTTTATGTATCGAAGCCCCCGGAAAAGTCAGATACAGAGGAGGATAAGGATGCGCCGGCCTATGAGCTGGAACTGGAAAAGTCTGACGTTACAAAATTATCGGCTAAGCTGGAAGCAGCGCTGCTGTATCATGATTATGCGGATGGCGTAGACGATGAAATGACGATTTTGCAGAGCTTTGCCCAGGGCGTTTTAAAAAACCTGTCCAAAAGCTCAGAGAGCGGGTTGCTTACTTATTATGAGGGCCTGAAAAATAAGTTTCGGGAAAGCAGCCTGGATCAAGCTGTGGTAAAGGATGCTGCAGAAGTAGTGCAGGCATATTCCTGGCTGGAAGTGCAGACGCTGGCCTATCCGGGCCGTTTTGTTCCGGCCAAGGGTTCTCAGGGAGCATATTTCAACCCGGATGTAGAAGGCGCAGTACAATATTTTTATAAATACAGATAAACTTGACTTGGAAAAGAGCGAAAGGAAGACAGTTTCATGGCACGGATGAAAAACAGTGAAAAAACAATGGATAAAATCGTAGCACTCTGCAAAAACAGAGGCTTTGTATATGCAGGATCCGAAATATACGGAGGCCTTGCCAATGCCTGGGACTATGGCCCGCTGGGTGTTGAGTACAAAAATAACGTAAAAAAAGCTTGGTGGAAAAAATTTGTGCAGGAGTGCAAATATAATGTGGGTCTGGACGCTGCAATCCTGATGAATCCAAAAACTTGGGTTGCATCCGGCCACGTAGTAAATTTTAATGACCCCCTGATCGACTGCAAGGCCTGCAAGATGCGGCATCGGGCAGACAAATTGATCGACGACTGGAACGCAGAGCAGGGAATCGAAATGGTGGCGGACGCCCTATCCAACGATGAAATGACTGCGTATATCCGGGAGAAGGGAATTGCATGTCCCGGATGCGGCAAGTGCGATTTTACCGAAATACGCAAATTTAATATGATGTTTAAAACCTTCCAGGGGGTCACAGAGGACTCTTCGACGGAATTATATCTACGCCCGGAGACAGCCCAGGGTATTTTTGTAAACTTCAAAAACGTACAGCGCACTGCCAGAAAAAAAATTCCCTTCGGTATCTGCCAAGTAGGAAAAAGCTTCAGAAATGAAATTACTCCTGGCAACTTTACTTTCCGAACAAGAGAGTTTGAGCAGATGGAACTGGAGTTTTTCTGTAAGCCGGGAGAAGATTTGGAGTGGTTCGCCTTTTGGAAGGACTACTGCCATCAATTCCTCCTCTCCCTGGGCCTTACCGATGAGAACCTGCGTCTGCGGGATCACGAGCAGGCAGAGCTGAGCCATTATTCCAACGCCACAACGGACTTTGAATATCTGTTCCCCTTTGGATGGGGCGAGCTTTGGGGTGTTGCAGACCGTACAGACTTTGACCTGAAGGCCCATCAAAACGAATCCGGTGAATCTATGGAGTACTTTGATCCGGAGTCCGGGGAAAAATATATTCCTTATGTGATCGAGCCTTCTCTTGGTGCAGACCGTGTAGCACTTGCCTTCTTGATCGATGCATACGATGAGGAAGTGGTGGATGCCGAGAAGAACGACACCCGAGTGGTGCTTCATTTGCATCCTGCATTGGCGCCAATCAAAGCTGCTGTACTGCCTCTCTCTAAAAAGTTGACGGATAAGGCAGAAGAAGTGTATACGCAGCTGGCAAAAGAATTCCGAATAGAATTTGATGAAACCGGCTCCATTGGCAAGCGGTACCGCCGGCAGGATGAGATCGGCACACCCTTCTGCATTACGTATGACTTTGAATCGGAAGAAGATGGCTGCGTCACAGTACGCCATCGGGATTCTATGGAGCAGGAGCGGATTGCGATTTCACATTTAAAAGCTTATTTAGCAGAAAAGCTTGTATTCTGAGAAACGAGGATCCAATCAGATGACCTTTACAATACAAAAAGGCGGCGCTGTGGCTGTTTGCAGCACCAAAGGCGGAGAGTTGACGTCCTTTCAGCATCAGGGAATCGAATATGTGTGGCAGGGGGATGCCAAGTATTGGAGCGGGCAGGCACCTTGCCTGTTTCCTGTTGTGTGCAGGGCCAAAGAGGATCGGGTGATTTTGGATGGAATTTCCTATCCAATGCCCAAGCACGGAATTGCCAGAAAGGTGGATTATACGCCCCTGCAGGTTGCGCCGGATAAGGTGGTATTTCAGCTACAGCAAAGTGCGGACAGTAAGGCAGCATATCCCTATGATTTTACATTAAAAATCATCCATCAGGTAATGGATGATGGGTTTTCTACCACGTATCGGGTAACCAATACCGATACAAAAGAAATGCTATTTTGTATTGGTGGCCATCCTGGTTTCAATTGCCCCCTTCGGGAAGAGGAAGCGTTTTCTGATTACAGTATTCGTTTTACAGATGCAACTGGGGCTGTGGCACATGTAACAGAACCGGGCAGCGGATATATGGATCCTGCATCCCTGGCACTTGATTTGATTCAAAACAACGAATTGCCCCTGCGGTATAGAGATTACGATGATGATGCCATTGTGGTGGAGAATCTGCCCAGAAAGAGTCTGCAGCTTGTGAACAGAAACACCGGACGTGGTATCCGGTTTGATTTTGCTTCTTTTGACGCCATTGGAATTTGGACGCCGGTGAAGATGGAAGCGCCTTTTCTGTGCTTGGAGCCTTGGAACGGACTGCCGGGTGGATTGGATGAGACGCCGGAAATGGCCAGCAAAAAGTATGTAAAGCATCTGCTGCCCGGTGTATCCTTTGAAACCGGGTATCAGGTGCACGTGCTTTGAACGGTACAATGGAAACGTGGGATAAAAATCTCTGCAGCCCCGCTGTGGTAAAGGAGCTTCTTGCCAAGTACCGTCTTGCGCCGCAAAAGGGATTTGGCCAGAATTTTCTAATCAATGCACGGATTCCCCAGGAGATCGCAAAAGCTTCTGTTCCGGAGGAATCCTGGAACAGCAGCTTTGATCAGCCATTGGGTGCTTTGGAAATCGGACCGGGACTTGGCGCTATGACCCGGCATCTTTCTGCGCTATACGATCAGGTTATAGCGGTGGAAATTGATCGGGGACTGATTCCCCTTTTGGAAGAAACCCTTGCAGACTGCACAAACGTGAAGGTGATAAATCAGGATTTTATGAAGCTGGATGTACCGGCATTTTTGCAGTCCAGGTTTGGCGATATGCCGGTGCATGTTTGCGCCAATCTTCCTTATTATATTACCACGCCGATTCTCATGAAGCTGTTAGAGGCGCAAAGGCCTTCCCGGCCGCCCAAGATCTGCTCTGTTACGGTACTTGTGCAGACAGAAGTGGCGGATCGCTTATGCGCACCGGCAGGATCAGCCGCTTATGGGGCCATTACCGCAGCAGTACGTCTTGCGGGAACTGCAAAAAAGCTGTTTTCTGTTTCTGCAGGCAATTTTCTGCCGCAGCCGAAAGTTGCGTCTTCTGTAGTACAGATACAGTTATATCCTGGCGGTATCCGGGATGCTATAGACGATCTTCCTTTGGAGGATGACGCCCTTGACATACGGATTGAGAAGACGAAGGAACTGATTTCTCTTGGATTTGCCCAGCGGAGAAAAACATTGGTCAATGCACTCTCTTCTGTATATGCCAGGGAAGCAGTCACGGCTGCCTTGGCGGATTTAGAGCTGCGCGCCGATATCCGGGGTGAAAAGTTGTCTGCAGAGCAGTTTGTGGCGTTGGCTGGGCGGCTTTCGTAGAAGAAGGGAGCGTGTAGGAATTGTACCAACCAAGAAGTGAAGAGGAAAAGACCCAGGATATTTTATTTCACGAGATGCGTAGCAGTGCGCAGGACCATATAGATACATTTTCTAAAAAATATAAGAAGGT
>CANQWE010000028.1 GCA_947627475.1 uncultured Clostridia bacterium | reverse complement strand
CCAATGTGGCAGTCAATCTGGCCCTCTGGTATAAAAGTGCCCATCCAAGAAGGACGTAGCGCTGGCAGATGTGGATATTGTTAACCCATACTTTCGGGCCGCAGATGCCGCAAAGCAGCTTTCGGACGCGGGCGTGCGGCCGATTATCCCGGCCTTTGCCAACTCCAACGTGGATATTCCCAGTCTGCCGCCGGAACTGTATTCCCTTTTTCGGGAAGATACAGATACTGTGTCTTTCATCGACGTAGGAGGTGACGATGGGGCCGTAGCCCTGGGTATGTACGCAGAGCAAATTCAAAAGGTGGGTTATGAAATGCTTTACGTGGTAAGCTGCTACCGTCCGCTTACAGAGGATCCTGCCGAGGCCGCTGCGCTGATGCGGGTGATCGAAGAAGCGTCTCATCTAAAGTGTACCGGCATCGTAAACAACAGCTCCATTGGAGCAGATACCACAGAAAAAGAAATTGCAGATTCTATTCCCTATGCCCATGCATGTGAAGAGGCCTGCGGCATCCCGCTGCGTTTTACATCCTATTATGAGGCGCTGCTGCCCGATTTAAAAATACCGGGAGAGCCATTGTTTCCAATGAAAAACGTTACAAAACAGATGTTCTAACATCGTTTGTATAAATCCGAAACGGAGGGTTTTTATATGAATAAAGTTACTTTCAAAACAGACGTCTGCAAAGGCTGCGGATTATGTGTCACAGCATGTCCGAAAAAGATCGTGGCCCTTGCCACAGACGAACTGAACCAAAAGGGCTATCATCCCGCGATCATCACCGATCAGGAAAAATGTATCGCCTGCGCCATGTGCGCGTTGATGTGCCCGGACTGTGTCATTACGGTTGAAAAAGACGCATAACTTCCCAAGAGCCAAAGACTGAAGAAAGGATAGAATTGACATGTCAGAAAAAGTACTTATGAAAGGGAACGAAGCAATCGCCGAAGCCGCAATTCAATGCGGATGCCGGTATTTCTTCGGTTATCCTATCACCCCGCAGACGGAGCTTTCTGAATACCTTGCAAAGAAGATGCCCAAGGTTGGTGGTCTTTGCCTTCAGGCGGAAAGTGAAGTAGCCGCAATTAACATGACGATGGGCGCCGCTGCGTCCGGTGTTCGCGTAATTACCTCATCCTCTTCTCCCGGAATTTCCCTGAAGAGTGAGGGAATCAGCTACATAGCAGGATGCGACCTTCCCTGTGTGATCATCAATATTCAAAGAGGCGGCCCGGGTCTGGGAGGAATCCAGCCTTCCCAGGCTGACTATTATCAGGCAACCCGCGGCGTAGGCCACGGTGACCTGCGTCTGCTGGTGTTTGCTCCCTCTTCCGTCCAGGAAATGGCACAGCTGACCAGTGAAGCCTTTGATCTGGCTGATATCTACAGAATGCCCGCCATGATTTTGGCAGACGGCGCACTGGGCCAAATGATGGAACCGGTGGACTTTGGCGCCATCCCTCAGCGAGAACTGCCGGTAAAAGACTGGGCTGCATGCGGTCATGAAAACAAACGGAAAAAGAATATTGTAAACTCTCTGTATATCGATCCCCAGGAACTGGAAAATATCGTTGATCAGCGGTACGAACGGTATGCAAAAATCGAAGAAAATGAAGCTCGTTGCGAGGAGTATCTCACCGATGATGCCGACATCGTGCTGGTATCCTTTGGTATCACTGCCCGGGTCTGCAAAACGGCGATCGTTGCCGCCAGAGCAGAAGGTATTAAAGTCGGTATGATTCGTCCCATCACGCTTTGGCCCTTCCCAAAGAAAGCGATTTACGCTGCGGCCTGCAGAGCAAAGGCTGTTCTGAGCGTAGAAATGTCCAAGGGCCAGATGGTAGACGATGTGCGCCTTGCTGCAAACGGTCAATGTCCTGTAGAATTTTACGGACGTACCGGCGGTATGATTCCCACGCCGGACGCTGTTTTGGAAAAGATCCGTGCTATGCAGGCACAGCTGTAAGGGAACTTACATGAAAACTGGAGATACACCCTAACTCCAAATCCACTTTTTCATGTACATTTGCCGCTGTAAAGCAAGTGGAAAGAAAGGCTGAAAACTGAAATGAAAACTGTATTTGAAAGACCTGCGGCCCTCTCTGATGTGCCGCTGCACTACTGCCCCGGCTGTACTCACGGTATCATCCACCGTCTGGTAGCAGAGGCGATCGACGAGCTGGGCATCGCTGGCCAGACGGTAGGCGTAGCCAGTGTAGGATGTTCTGTATTTTCCTATAACTACTTTGAATGCGACATGGTACAGGCTGCGCACGGCCGTGCGCCTGCTGTTGCAACCGGCATCAAGCGTACCCATCCGGATACCTTCGTATTTACATATCAAGGCGACGGAGACCTTGCCGCCATCGGTACTGCTGAAACCGTACACTCTGCAACAAGAGGTGAAAACATCACCATCATTTTTGTAAACAATGCCATTTACGGCATGACCGGTGGTCAGATGGCGCCTACTACCCTGCCCGGACAGGTGACTACCACCTCTCCCTATGGCAGAGACCGCGCTATCCAGGGTAACCCCATCCGTATATGCGAGATGCTGTCCACACTAGACGGTGTGGCCCTTGCAGCAAGAGTTTCTGTAGACTCTCCCAAGAATGTTATGCAGGCTAAGAAAATGATTCTGAAGGCATTTAAAAATCAAGAGGAGAAAAAGGGACTTTCCATCGTTGAAGTTCTGTCCACCTGTCCTACCAACTGGGGCCTTTCCCCGGAAAAAGCGCTGGAATGGGTACGTAGCGATATGATTCCTTACTACCCTCTTGGGGTGTATAAGGATATCGACGCTATAAAAGGAGGTGCCGCAAAATGACAACAGCAATGCTTTTTGCAGGCTTCGGCGGCCAGGGAATCCTTTTCTCCGGCAAGCAAATGGCCAAAAGCGCAATGTATGCAGGAAAAAACGTGTCCTGGCTTCCCTCTTACGGACCGGAAATGCGTGGCGGTGCTGCAAACTGTTCTGTCATCATCTCTGACGAAGAGGTGGGCTCTCCCTTGGTAACTGCTCCGGATATTTTGGTTGCAATGAATCTGCCTTCTTTCGATAAATTTGAGGCAAGCGTCAAGGCCGGCGGATGGCTGATTGTAGACAGTTCCCTGATCAATAAGAAAAGCAGCAGAACCGATATCCAAACCTGCTACATTCCCGCCACGGCTCTCGCAAGCGAAAACCAAATCGAAGGAATGGCCAATGTGATCATTCTTGGACAGCTTTTGAAGATCACCGGTTTGTTCGATTATGACACTTTTCTGGCAGATATGCTCCGTGGGATTCCCGAGTCCAAAGCCGCTTTGATTGAAAAGAATAAAAAAGCGCTGCAGCTGGGATACAGCTACAACGCGTAAAATGGCAGGGCACTTCGCCATTCGAAGTGCCCTGTATTATTATCTATTTTCATTTTGCACTGTCACAATGAATGGCTAATGAAAGATACAAGGGAACTCCTCCGGCGGCTTTGCCACCACCTTAGCGTCTCGAAGCGACTTTGGAGGAGTCGCCCGCGCCGCATCACAGGGGAGGCTGAAAGTATTTTTGTACCACACCTCCCCAGTATATCGCAAGCCAGTTTCCTAAAAGGGAAGACAAGGGCACAAAGGCCCCCTTGTGCAAAGGGGGCCAATCTCGCGAAGTGGGTGGAGATTGTGCTTGCTTACAGCCCTACCGGTGGCAGCGCCAAAGGCGGGAGGGAGCGTTTTGTTGACGTTTTTCCCTTCTGTCACCTGTTGTGTCAGAGTCTTTCGTTTTAAGTATATATAACAAGTCTTTCATGTCCTTTACTTTGGTGAACTTTTTATAACTGTATTCTATACCGATCCCATACGCTTCGATTTGAAGGTTTTCCGCCATCTGCATATCGCAAAGGGAATCTCCTACAACAAACCCGCTGGACTAATCTATATCCGGATATTTCTGCAGCGCCTGCCTAATCAGTCCAGTCCCCGGTTTTTGGCAATCGCACCCATCTGTCCGCTTGTGAGGGCAATAAAACACATCCAATATAGCGATATCCGCACCTTTGAGTAGGGACAGCAATTTCCCATGGTATGCATCGTATTGCGTTTGCGTAATAAATCCCTCGCCGATCAAATAATGATTGGTTATTATGATAATCTGGTACCCCATTACACGCAAATACTGCAAAACCTCTATTGCATACGGCATCAATACAGGCGTATTGACCTTAGCCCATTCTTCATCGGGATAATCCTCTGCTATGGTTCCGTCCCGATCAAAAAATGCTGTTTTCATAGCATAACCTTCTTTTGACGTATAATAAATTTAACATTTTTTAACTTTTTTGAAAGGTGTATAAATATGGCTGTATATGACGATTTTGAAAAACTGGATATTCGCGTAGGCACCATCCTGTCCGCAAGGCCCTTTAAAAAGGCCAGAAAGCCTGCCTATCAGCTGGAAATAGATTTTGGCGGCCAAATCGGAGTCAAAAAATCCTCCGCGCAGATTACAGAACATTATTTACCAGCCGATCTGGTCGGCAAGCAGGTGCTTGGCGTAGTCAATTTTCCGCCTCGGCAGATCGCCAACTTTTTTTCAGAGGTGCTGGTATTGGGTACTTATTCCGTCGGCGGCGTGGTTCTCATCGCGCCGGACAAGCCCGTGCAAAACGGAGACAAGCTTGGATAAAAAGAGGCCAGCAGGGCTATGTTTCTTCACTCTTCCAAAACATCCACCACTTTTTTCAGCCACTGAATCACCGGCAAATGCTGGGGGCACTGACTCTCACATTGGCCGCACTGGATGCATGCAGAAGCCTTACTGTGATTCTTGGCATAATTTTCGTAATATACCTGCTGTACAGAAAAGCCCCGGCGCAGGGATTGCATTTCCGCATTATAAAGGGAAAAGTATGTAGGAATGGGAATCCCCTCGGGGCACCCTTGGATACAGTAGTTGCAGCCGGTACAGGGAATGGCGATAGATTTTTTCAAAATAGCAGCAGCCTGGGCGACGATCTTTCGCTCTGCTGCGTTTAAAGGCTGAAAATCTTCCATATATCCCGTATTGTCCATGAGCTGTTCTAAATTACTCATGCCGCTAAGCACCGTGAGTACCCCGTCCAGACTGGCGGCAAACCGAATTGCCCATGAGGCAGGGGACCGGCCCGGCGCAGCCTGCGCAAACAGCTGCTGCACCTCCTCCGGCACATTGGCGAGGGCGCCGCCCTTCACCGGCTCCATGACAATTACTTCTTTTCCATGTCGGCGAGCGATATCATAACAATTTTTAGACTGGATCCCAGCGCTGTCCCAATCCAGATAATTGATCTGCAGCTGAACCACATCTACATAGGGGTGCTCTGTGAGAATGTGATCCAAAAGCTGCGGCCCATCGTGATAGGAAAAACCGATTTTGCGCGCCTGTCCGATCCGCTTTTTTTCCTGGATAAAGACAAAAGCATCCAGCCGCTCGGCAATCTCATAATGGGAGGTATTCAAATTGTGCAGCAGGTAATAATCAAAATAGTCTACACCACACTTGGACAGCTGCTCGTTAAAAATGCGATTCAGATCTGCCTTTTTCTGCAACCGCATGGTGGGCATCTTGGTGGTCAGTACAAACCGATCTCTGGGATAACGAGAGGTCAGCACCTGCCGGATAATATTTTCACTGGTGAAGCCGTGATACATATAAGCAGTATCAAAATAGGTAAATCCTCTGTCCAAATAATGATCCACCATTTGGATTACCTGCTCGATATCCACATTGGCAGGGTCCTCTGTATTGCGCAAAGGCAGACGCATAAATCCAAAGCCAAGTTTTTTCATAAGTCCTCCTCCACAGATTTAAGAACCCGCCGCGTTGCGGCGGGTTCTATTTTGCGTATTATTTCAAAGGGATTTTATCAGCTAAATATAGCCGCAGCATACCAACATCCCGAACGGTAACTTCGCCGTCTTTATCAACATCGCCGGCTTCCAAAAGCAAGGTGCCTGTTTCCGTTTTATCCGCCAGGTACAGACGCAGTGTTCCGATATCCCGAATTGTCACTTCCCCGTCTCCGTCAACGTCTCCGGGGCCGCCAGGCTCACTGGGCTTGCCGGGTTCTTCTCCGGAATCTCCCTCTGGAACATATGGGTCAATCCCGCCGGGTACAATGGTTTCCAGGCAAACCTGTGCATACAATCTGGACATAAAATCATTTGGATGGCACATATTGTCACCACTGAAATCCAAATAGTCCTTATACTCCAGCATAGATGCCTGCATACTGGTCACATCTGCGCAGACTACGCCGGTATACGTGTCCTCCAGTTCCATCAAAGCATCCCTGCACGCATCATAATAGGATCGATAGTGGCAGAAAGGATTTCCATAGAAGGATGGCACGAGCACAAATTCACAATCCGGATACTGCTGTCGCACCTGTTCGATCATCTCCACAATTGCATCTTTATATGCGGAGCGTACCCGTTCCAGGCTTCCGTCCGAATCCTGACTTTCATTCATACAGTCGTTCATTCCAAATGCGATGAAAACCAAATCCGGAGCATACCGGACCACGCTGTCCTGCACTTCAGAAACCATTCCGGAAGCAGAGCTGCCGCCTACAGAAGAATAGTAGTCAGAAATATTGGTGCATCCGTAGGTTTCTTCCAATTTACTGATGATTTGCTCATTCCAGTACTGGGCGTAAGGATAAAGGTTTCTGTAGGAAGAAGAATTTGCACCGCCAGTGATGCTGTCGCCAAAGAAAACTACATTCATGTTTTCGTTACTTTCGATCTTTCGACTGGTGATCGGAAGCGAAGCTGCCTTGTTCTCCGGTACATACCCATCCCAAGTATCGCTGTGGGTGTATGTGACGTTCAAATAACCGCCGAAAAACTCGGAGCTTTGCCCCCAGTATTCCCACTTTCCATCCCCTGCCGCGGTACGGTTGTAATATTTGTCCCATCCATAATTGTTGGGATTGGACTGGGGATGTATGTAATCGTAATCAAAGACTGCAATGGAACTGCCGGGAAGGATCGTCAGCCGGTTTCCCTCTACCGTATAATCTACCCCTTCCTGGTACAGCCGGCTGAAGGTGGCATCGTATACCGACTGCACTGCATCCGGCGTATACATCAGCGTGTAGGTAGTGCTGCCATCCTGCTCCTTGATTGGATATACTGCCTCATTGTACACGATATTCCCTTCCCACACAGGAGAGGTATATTTTTGCACATCATACCGACTGCAGATATAATCTGATACCGACGTATCGGAAGGATTTCCTGCATTTGCAAGCCGATCTGTCTGAACAGCCTGGGCTTCTTTCTCATCCCGGCACAAAATAATGGAATCGATATACATCGTATCCCCAAACTGTCCCCTCGTGAAAGTATCGATTCGAATGCTATGCACTTCTCCCGTCCACCAAGGGACAGCCGCCAGCTGCACTTGATGCACTGCATAGGTATCTCCTCGGGTCGGATCAAACAAAACAGAGTGCCCGGCCGTAGGACCGGTTATCTCTCCGGCGCAAGGAAACAGCTCCGTTGTAGTCGCTTCCCCGGAGTTTGTCTGAGGAGCGCGGTAGGTAATCAGCAAATACTGATACTCAGCGGCCTGCAGTGGTTTTTCCAGTAAAGAAGCTTCCAGCAAAAAATAGGGATCCGAGTCTGCTTCCCAGGAGCTGACCACAGTGCGCAGCGCATCCTCGTAGGGATCATAAATCACATTCAGATTATGGGTTTTCGTAATATACGAAAGCAGCTCTTCGCTCTCGAAAACAAATGCACCCTGCTGCGGATCATATTCTGCCGCCAGCGCGCCAAATCCCAACAGAGATAGGAGCATTGAAACCGCTAAAATCACACTAACACTTTTACTATATTTTCTCATATTCTCCTCTTGTAATTGTATATTTTCCCTATAGATTATACTATATTTTCCCGAACATGTCAAGAAATAGATTTATGCATAAATATTTATACAAATAAAAAAAAGGGCTTTACAATAAAAGCGCAATATGATAAAATGAACTTATATTTAAAAAAACGCTTACAAAATTTTGTATATTTATACACAAAGGAGTCATCATGCAATTTACCGGTAAACATTTTCTCAAGCTTTTGGATTTTTCTCCCGCAGAAATTGACCGTTTGCTGCATTTGGCAGCAGAACTGAAGGCTGAAAAAAAGGCAGGAACGATGCACGACTGCCTGCGCGGGAAAAATATCGCTTTGATTTTTGAAAAAACCAGCACCCGCACCAGATGCAGCTTTGAAGTAGCCGCCCACGATCTGGGCATGCACGTTACCTATCTGGATCCCTCCGCTTCCCAAATCGGAAAAAAAGAAAGCATTGCCGACACAGCGCGGGTACTGGGACGTATGTTTGATGGTATCGAGTATCGGGGCAACGGCCAGGAAATTGTAGAAGCCCTTGCAAAATATGCAGGTGTCCCCGTATGGAACGGTCTTACAAATGAGTTTCACCCTACCCAGATTCTCGCTGATTTTCTCACCATCCGGGAGCACTTTGGCCGTCTTTCCGGTATAAAAATGGTGTATATGGGGGACGCCCGCTTTAATATGGGCAATTCTCTGATGGTTGGCTGCGCAAAGATGGGATTGGATCTCACCTTGTGTGCGCCAGAGAAATATTATCCCGATTCTTCTCTATCTGCTGCTTGCCGGGAAATCGCCGAGCAGACAGGCGCTCATATCCGTTTCTCCAGCGATCCTTTAGCGGCTACGAAAGGAGCAGATATTCTGTATACCGATGTGTGGGTGTCTATGGGCGAGCCAATGGAAATCTGGGAAGAGCGGATCCGGGATCTCGCTCCCTACCAAATCAATATGGAATTGATGCAAAATGCAGGGAATGGATGCCGCTTTATGCACTGTCTGCCTGCTTTCCATGACCATGAAACAGTGGTGGGGCGGGAGATGGGTCAGCGCTTCTCCAGAGATGCCATGGAAGTAACGGATGAAGTTTTTGAAAGTCCCCAGTCCATTGTTTTTGATGAAGCGGAAAATCGGATGCACACGATCAAAGCGGTCATGGCAGCCACATTGGGTGGCCGGGCTTAAGACTAGGGATTTGATTCTCCCATAAGCGGCTATACCATTTGCTGAAATTTTTCTTTCTTATATGGGGTCTGTCCCCCCAGTGGGGCATTGCACAAGCGAACATTTGTCAAAGGCAAAAGACGGAGGGAGACATGTTGAGATCTCCCAATCATTTCCCGGAACAAAGTCTTCGGCAATCTTCCATTTATATTTTATGATTTTTTATCTATAAGCTCCCCCAATGCAGGGGGAGCTTTTTGTATAAATTTCAGCAAACATCTTGACGAATTTTGTCACATATGATATTGTTAATATATCGTTAAAATATTATCCACAACTATATAAGAAAAGCGCAGGTGAAATTGTGTCAAAAAAGGAAAGAAAAAAGCGAAAGATTCCCTCTTTAAAGAACAATCTATATATCCTCTCCTTAATATGGAAAATCGCTCCGGCGCGAGTAGTGCTTACTTTTGTGGTACAGTTAGCCAGCTTTGCGTCCTGGACCTTTTATACTGTGGTTTTCATGCGATATTTATTTGGCAGCGACAGCGGTGGACGAACCTTTGGACAGGCCACTTCCTTTGTTTGGATCGTCGCCGCAGTAGGGGTAGCCCAGCATCTGTTTGAAGCGTGGTTTTACATGCGGTATACACCTCTGACGGATATACGCATTCACTACGGGCTTAATAAAATGCTGTTTGATAAAGCAGTATCAGTAGATATATCCTGCTGGGAGGATCCGGAGTTTTTTGACGATTATACCCGTGCCACCAATGAAGCTCTGTCCAGAGGGCTTTCCGTAATCTGGTCTATGGGACAATTTGCAGGCGCGGTACTGGCCGCAGCTTTTGTTATTGCCACCATGTGCGATATCACATGGATTGCTGTACCATTTCTTCTGCTTCCCATCTTTGGACAAATGGTGTTTTACAAACGGGTTTGGGAGAAAAACTTTCAATGTGAACAGGCGCAAATCCCCTATAGAAGACGGTATGACTATGTGAACCGAACAGTGTATTTAAAGCAGTACGCCGAAGAAATGCGCCTGACCCATATGTATGATATCATGACTGACACTTACGAAGAAGCCTATGGAAGCATAAAGAAAGTCATACATAAATTTTCACTGGTGCGTATTGTAAACGGCGTAATTGGAGGAATCCTGTGTTATCCGCTGGCCTTTCAAGGTATGTGGCTGTGTGGAGCTATCTTAGTTATGGTAACCAAGACGCTCCCGCTGGGAGATTTTGTGGTTCTCTCCAGCGCCATCGTCAGTGCCAATTGGATGCTGGACGACGTGACAAGATCTATCAACACCTTATATGAAAACGGCCTTTTTGCAGATAATTTTAAACGGTTTCTCCGGTACAGCCCCAAAATTCATGAAAATGCCCACGGCGCAGATCCGGTGCTGCCTATACAATCTATCACATTTCAAAATGTTTCTTTTCGCTATCCCGGTCAGAAAAAATACGCCCTGCGAAATATTTCTCTCTCCTTTGAAAGTGGAAAGAAATACGCACTGGTAGGCCTTAACGGCTCTGGTAAAACCACCTTGGTTTCGCTGATTATGCGGTTGTATGACCCTACAGACGGTATCATCCTTGTAAACGGCGTAGATATCCGCACCTACGATATGCAAAAGTATCGGGCTCTGATCGGCGCAACCCTCCAGGACTTTTCGATTTTCTCTGCAACGGTTTTGGAGAATGTCATGATGAAAGTGGTTCAAACAGAAAAGGAACGCAGCGCGGGTATAGACGCACTTTCCCAGGCTGGCGTGCTGGATCGGGTACAGAAGCTGAAAAACGGCCCCGAAACCATCCTCACAAGAGAATTCGATGAAAACGGTGCAGTGCTGTCCGGCGGAGAGAATCAAAAGATTGCGATTGCCAGAGCCTTTGCAGGAAATGCCCCCATCGTGATTTTGGACGAACCCTCCTCCGCTCTGGATCCCATGGCAGAATACCACGTATACGAGACCATTGCCCGCCTGTGCAGCCAGTGCGATCCCGCCAGAGGCAAAATTTCTATTATTATTTCCCACAGGCTATCCTCCGCCACCCTGTGCGATCATATTTACGTTTTGGAGAACGGGATCCTGCAGGAATCCGGTAGTCACTCCGATCTATTCGCTGCAGGAGGGATCTACGCAGAACTGTTTGCAAAGCAAGCACAAAACTATCGAGAGGACAGCACACATGAATAAGAAAAAGGAAGGTGCCCCCCTGGGACAGGTCTTAAAAAATAATCTTTTTGCTTTTCGCATGATCGCCTCCATCAGTCCTGTTTATCTGCTTGTAAAATTTGTCCAGGAAATGATCCGAAGCGTGTCAATTTTATTTGAGCATACTTTTCTGGTTGCATATATTATTTCCTGTGCCGAAAAAGGCAGCCCTTTTACGGACGTGCTGTATATGTTTGTTCCTGTGGTAGGGACGATACTTGCACGGATGTTCTATGAACCCTGGCTGGATGCTGTTTTCTATCCACTGCAAAAACAAAAAATTCAAAAACAGCTTAGCTTGAAAATGTACAATAAAGCAGTGCATTTGGACATTGCCTGCTATGACGATCCCCAATTCTATAATGATTTTGTCTGGGCCATGCGGGATGCGCCTGCCCACGTGTTCGGCAGCATCGATACCATGTCCTATTTTGTGTCCACTCTGTGTACCCTGGTGCTTACCGGGACGTATATGGCTGCGGTCAACCCATTGGGTATTTTGTTTGTGCTGGTTACCCTGCTGTTTTCTACATGGATGCAGATGCTGCTGAATAAGCATACGCTGCGCAAAGAAGAAGAACGCAAGCTGTATGAGCGAAAGAGAGATTATATTAACCGGGTTTTCTATCTGGCCCAGTATACCAAGGATTTAAAAATGAGCCGCATGTCGGAAAAGCTGTACGACGACTTCAAGGACGCTGCCGTACAGCTCACCGGCATAGAAAACAAGTATGCCAAAAAAATCACCTGTTTCTTTTTCCTGGATACAGCAGTCAAAAATGTGCTTGCCTTTGATGGAGCCTATTTGACCTATCTTCTATATCAAGCTCTTGCTGTACATTCTATCGGATATGGAGAAATGGTCGCTCTCTATAATGCAGCAGGACGGCTGCGCAGAAACCTCAGTCAATTTTCTACGATACTGCCGGAGTTTCAAAAGCACTGCTTGTATTTATCAAAAATGCGCAGTTTTTTGGAAAAAGAAAATATACTGTCCGATAAAGGAACCCATCCACTTCCCCGCACCGGAACCCTCTCTATGGAGAATGTGTCCTTTCGCTATCCGGCCGCGGAAGAGGTTACGCTCCACAATATCCTGCTGGATATAAAGCCCGGGGAGAAAATCGCCCTGGTAGGATATAACGGCGCCGGAAAATCTACTTTGATTAAACTTTTGCTCCGTCTATATGATCCTACCGACGGAAGCATTACCTATGGCGGCATTCCCCTGCCGGATTATCCCTTGGGTGCATTGCGAGCAAAATACAGCGCCGTGTTTCAAAATTATACGCTCATCGCCGCGACCCTGGGACAAAACATCACTATGGGTAGGGAACTGCTAAACGAAGAAAAGGTTCTGGATATCTTCGAGTGTATCGATTTTACAGATACCTTTGCCAAGATGTCGGAGGGCTTTTCCACTCAGCTGACCAAAGAATTTGATGAGAGCGGGACGGGGCTTTCCGGCGGACAGTCCCAAAAAATCGCAATCACCCGAGTTCTCTATGCGGACACGGATATACTGATTTTGGATGAACCCTCCTCTGCATTAGATCCACTATCCGAACACAAACTCAACCGGATGATCCTGTCTCTATCCAAAGAAAAATCTGTGATTATTATATCCCACCGTCTGTCCACCACCCGCATGGTAGATAAAATCTACATGCTGGAGAATGGACAAATCATTGAACGCGGATCCCACGATACACTGATTGCAGATAATGGAAAATACGCGCAAATGTTTCATCTGCAAGCAGAAAAATATCGAATGGTTGACGACGCAACATAAAGAAGCTCTCCGGCGTAGCCGGAGAGCTTCTTTCATGGCGCTGTCACAACATATAAGGGCGCCTCTTGCAAACAAAAATACAGTGTGAGATGGAAATGATGGAAATGAATACCTATCAGTCTCATTGATTGAGACTGATCTTCCTATTTGCGTCGGGAACGAACTGCCAAAAGAATCGCAAGCACAATCACCGCCGATGCCAGAACCACTACCGCGCAATATAGGATAATCACTTCGGTCTCCTTGCCGTCGTCCCCTAACTTTTCCGATACTCTATCAGTAACCGGCTCTGTTAATACTTCCGTGGTCTCCTTATCTGCTGTCGTGTCTGTTTGAATCGCATCCGTCTCTCTGCTTGTTTGCGGAATTGTTTGTGGAGTGGTCTCTGCCTCGGTAGTTACCACTGTAGCTTCCTCGGGTATTGGAACAACACCAGCAATCTGCAGCTGGATTTTTGCCGTAGTGGTAGTCTGCATAAAATTATACTGGAAATCCACGCGGACAAAGTCGCCTTTCGTTTTCAGAGCGGCCAAAAAAGATTTGCTGTCTTCTCTGTAAGCTCCGGTCTGCTGCACTTCCGGATTGATCTCTCCAGTTTGACCGGCCGCATCATATGCAGTAAAATTGGAAGAGGATATGTTCTTATCCGTGCCCCTGTTGTCATACTGGTAAAAGATCTGCACAAGCTGTGCGAAGGAAATGTCTTCATAGATGTTGTTTCCATAGTCATCCTCCCCTACCTTCTCAGAGATCGTAAAGGGAGTATCCGATAAAACCACAACATCTGTCATTCTCAACGTTCCAATATGATTTCTGGTGTCAATATCTAAAATATGAATATCCTCATTTTTTCCATACATATAGTTGCCTTCGCGCTCTGTAATGGTAGTCGCACTGCATCCTGCGAGAAAAAGTAACAGCAGTGCTATAAAGGAAAGACCCGTTCGCTTTTTCATATGTATTCCTCCTATCTATACTGGAAGTACAGACAGTATAGCATTATTGTAGAAAAAAAGCAAGTATTGGCTTTTTTGTAAGGCGCTGCCATTGGAAGAAAGGAAGAGCTCGGATATTTTCTTATATTTTGTAAAAATCCCCGCTGCGGCTGCAGCGGGGATTTTTATCCAATAGAAAATTCATCCAAGCATCACGTCCAAAAGCATCATAACAGCAAATCCCAAAACAATGCCCATAGTAGCAAAATACGGATGCACCTTTTGATTCTGCTGGCATTCCGGAATCAGTTCGTGAACAGCCACCAAAATCATCGCCCCTGCAGCAAAAGCAAGTGCAAAAGGCAGAAAAGTTTGTATATACACCACAAGCAATGCGCCCACTACACCGGCGATAGGTTCCACCATACCGGAAGCCTGCCCCATAAGAAAGCTCTTTCTACGAGAATATCCTTCCCTGCGCAGGGGGATAGATACCGCTGCCCCTTCGGGGAAATTCTGCAGTCCGATCCCAATGGCAATGGTAATTGCTCCCATAAGCGCTTCTGGCGAGGCGCCGCTGTTATGTAAGGCGCCAAATGCCACCCCTACAGCAAGCCCCTCGGGAATATTGTGCAGTGTAATTGAAAGTACCAGCAAAATAATGCGGTGGGTCCGTTCATTGGTCTGCAGCTGCGTACTGTTTGCTCTGCGCTGCGCACGACTCACGATTTTATCGGAAATCCACATAAACACCGCGCCTGCCAAAAAACCAAGGGTTACAACCAGCCAGGACGGAATAGATAAATATAATTCAGCACGCTCAATTGCCGGCTGCAGCAGGGACCAAAAGCTGGCTGCAATCATCACTCCCGCAGCAAATCCAAGCATCAAATTCAGCGCTTTTTGATTGGTATTTTTAAAAAATATAACCGTTGCGGCGCCTAAAGCTGTAACAAACCATGTTCCCAAGGTCGCAATAAGCGCCATAATAACAACATCATTCATTGAATCACCTCAACGACAATATATGAGACAAACTGTGTCAAGGTGAGAAAAGGCTGCATAGGTAAAAATGGAAAAAGTTTTGTAAAGCAAGGATGTTGAGTTATTTACCGGTGAACGACCGCCTTTTTTGCAATCATATATGTAGCAGCGTAATATAAAATATAAATCAGAGTCATCACCCCAGCGATAGAGGCAGCGATGCCATAAATCTGCCACTGGAGCACAGCCATTCCGCTGAGCGTAATAATATGCTTAATGATCATCGCAGTGGGAACACTGATCAAAATACAGGCGGCAAAAGGAGTCAAGAAAAATGTAAACGTCTGCGCAAACAATGTCCTGCCCTGCTCTTTTTCTCCCGTCCCCAGGCGATACAGTATTTGATAACGCTTTTTATCGTCCGACAGACCGGATAGGGTTTTTAAAGCAAGGATCGCCATAGCCATAAACAGGAATATCGCAGCTGCAAAAAGCGCGCCTACCACCAAAATAGCAGATGTGGCGTTTTCCTGCTGCCGGCTGTATTCACGAAACCGAAAATCGGTACGCTCATAAGTTTCAGCCCCGTCCTCCCTTTCCACTGTATAGGAAAGCGCTTGCCGCAGGCTGGCCGCATCATATTCTCCGTCTGTAATGTCATACGCCATATAGCTGACTTCCTTTTTCATGTCCTCCACTGCCGCATCGGGTACGACAACGTAAAAATACATATAAGCCAGGCTGGGATATTCCCTGGTTACACCGCCATATTTGTAGTCCTGCTCCTTCCATGTAAAAGTAAAATTCTCCCAGTCATAGTCTGTTATTTCCGGCAAATTTGCTACAATCAAATACGTATCATTCAACACAACCGGATCAAATCCCAGCGGCTGTGTGACCGCATTAAAATCACTGACAGACATAAAACTATCCGTCAGTCCCGCATATCCCTCGCCGGACCATCTGGTATTCCGGTAAAAATCATTTTTTCCGGTGGTATACAGGGCATACGGATACTTTGCTTCTATGTGCTTATAGCTTTCAATGACTTCCTCGGCTTGAGGCAGCGGTACTTTACCGGTATCCCCCGTACTATATAAATTGTCACTGTATACGATATCGTATGGACAGTTTTGATTCAAAGAAAGCTCCTGCATGGCTTTCTGTACAAAGCAAACATTTGCAGCAATTACAGAAAAGGACAGCAAAAAGGCAAGGAGTCCGATCATAAGCGCATTGCTTCCAAGCACCGCAGAAAGCTGGCGCAATACAAAAATGTGTGTCCCACGGCTGCAGAAACGCTTCCTCTTCATCAGAACATACACCAGGCTTTTGGAAAGTGCCACATGAAACAAGATCATACTGCCTGCAAAGGCGAATAAGGACAAGAACAAATAATTTGCATTCATTCCCTTCATCATGATCTCATCCACAGACCAGTAAAAAACAGCGATGCTACAGATACAGACTACCAAAGTCAGCACCGTAATGATCAGCCATACCAGAGGGTGCTTGACGCTTTTTTCTACTTTTTTATCCCCATGAATCAAATCATAAATGCTGACCTTTTTCAGGTATAAAGCGGAAGCAACCGATGATATGATAAATATCCCGGTGACAAGAGCGATTGTAAAAAGCATGCCGTTCATGGAATAAGCCGAAATTGCAAACTCCATGTTCAGCAGATGCATAAAAATCGCCATCAGCCCTTGGTAAATAAACAGTCCAAGAACCAGTCCGATGCCCATAGCGATCAAGCAAATAATTGCCGTTTCAAATACAAAAATGGTAAGGATGTTTTTCCTGGTCATTCCCAGGGTCAAATACGTTCCAAATTCCCGTTTGCGCAGCCGCAGCATAAAGGATGTAGCATAACTGAGCACAAACGCCACAATTAAAGCGATAAAAACAACAAATCCTGCCAGTCCGGTACGCATCTCCGTCATTCCCTGGGCAAATTTTGCAATTTCATCACCGAATATAATATTATTTACAGCAAATAACAGGGCGACCGTCAAAGAAACCGTAATAAAATAAATCAGATAATTGCCGATCTGCCGCCGGACATTGCGCAGCGCAAGCTTAGTAAACATCTGCTTCCCCTCCCAGCGCCGCCGTAACAGAAAGGATTTCCCGATGCATTTCCTGACGACTGCGTCCGCCGCGCAAAACCTCGCTCCAGATTTTTCCGTCCTTCAGGAAGAGAAGACGGTCCGCATAGGAGCCTACTACCGGATCGTGGGTCACCATCAAAAGAGTAGAACCCAGTGCCGTGTGCATTTTCTGAAAGGTCTGCATCAGCCCCTTGGAATTCTTGGAATCCAAGGCACCGGTAGGTTCATCTGCAAGAATCAGCGACGGATCGGTAATAATGGCACGGGCGCAGGCCGCCCGCTGCCGCTGTCCGCCGGACAGCTCATAAGGAAACTTTTGCAACTGGTCTCCTATATCCAAAGCCTGGGCCACACGCTGCAGTTCCCGCTCTGCCCTATCATGCCCCACCTTTTTCAAATATAGCGGCAGTGCAATATTTTCACCGATCGTCAGGGTATCCAGCAAATTATATTCCTGAAAAACAAATCCCAGCGCATCCCTGCGAAAGGCAGACAAAGCTTCTTCCCGCATTGCAGAAATCTGCTTGCCCCCGATGTAAATTTCTCCTGCACTGGCCCGATCAATCGTAGCAATCACATTCAGCAGCGTACTTTTCCCGGACCCGGAAGCGCCCATGATCGCCACAAACTCTCCTTTGGCAACAGAAAAGGAAATACCGTCTAAAGCTTTGATTACCACGCTCCCATTGCCATAATACTTGACTACATTTTGAATTTTCAAAATTTCTTTCATATACAAGCCCTCCGTTTGTACCATCATAACATGAAACAATCCATTTTGTTCTAACGCAGAGCAGTGATTTTTCTTACAGTTTTGTTATATTTCCAAAAGAAAGCGTGATACGCGTATACGCACCTACTTTGGAATCGATCCGCAGCCCGACATCCAAACGCTCGCACAACTCCCGTACAATGTAAAGGCCCATACCCGTACCGCCGCCAAGCTTTCTGCCCGCCGCTCCGGTAAATCCCCGTTCCGTCACCCGATGCAGTTCATAATCCGGGATACCGACACCATTGTCTTCTACAATAATATGTCCATCTTCAGCTGTGATCTGGATCGCACACCCAGGGCAATATTTTGCGGCATTGATCAGCAGCTGCTTAATCATAAAGCCCACTGCCTGGCAATCTGTATATAAAAGAAAATCTCCCTGGATTTCTACACAAATTCTTGCGGCGATCATTAATTCCATCTGGCTTTTTACCGCTGTACTTATAATATCGGCCGCATGCGCCTTACGGATTTGGGTATCCTTTTCTGCGGTGCGCAGCCGTGCATAATATAAGATGCTTTCGGTCAAATTGTCCGCCCGCTTTAATTCTGTCTTTAACTTTTTATAGTCCCCATCGTTGGCCAAAATCAAAGAACAGGCAGTCAGGGGCGTTTTGATTTCATGGATCCAGCTTTCCACATAATCACAGTAAGCCTCTTTGTCCCGTACGGCCATCTCCGCTGTAGCTACAGCGGACCGGGATACCTCTTTCAAAATACGGTAATACTGCCGCTCGACAGAACTCTTCGGAGCAGGAAGGATTTCGCCTAATAGATATTTATCCGGCAACTCCTGAAAAACTCTATCTAAACGATGGATTCTCCTTTGTATTATAAAAAAAGATAGGAGCAACCAGGTCAAAACAATACAAATATACAGAAGCGCAAAAAAGAGAATCAACTGTCCTGCAACACCGGCAAAGCCAGCCGCCGCGGCAAACAGCAAGCCTCCCAGCCCGATAAAGCAAAGCGTTATCCCCTTATCTGCGAAATATTCAGAAAGCTTCATAGACGATACCCCACGCCGCGGACAGTATGAATGAAATCCACCGCGCCGATTCTCCTTAGTTTTTCCCGCAGGCGGTTGATATTGACGTACAGTGTATTCTCATCTATATATAGGCTGTTCTGCCATAGGTCTTCGATGATCTCCTCCTTGGAGCACAAATTTTTCTGCATCAGGCAGGCGAGTATCCGTGTCTCATTTTTTGTAAGCTCCTGCAGTGCGCCATGATATTCAACAGTCAAATCAGATAGACGGAGCGTCAAATCCCGCACCGTCAAAGCGGTGTTTCCAGTGCGCTGCAACAGTCGGGCGATTCGAGCGAGAAGTACACTGGAATCAAAGGGCTTGCGAATATAGTCGTCAGCCCCCAGCTCAAATCCCAAAATTTCATCCTCTACAGCCGTACATGCAGTGAGAAAAATTATCGGCACATGAGAAGTTTTGCGAAGGCTGTGACAGATAGAAAATCCGCTTTTTCCCGGCAAATGGACATCCAGCAGCGCCAAATCACAGGGTGGTTGCTGGACGACCTGATACCCGTTATTCTGCAGCAAGGCAGTAAGCTCTTCCTTTATGCTCGGATCGTCTTCTGCTATATAAATCCGCTCCATACGATTTCCTCCAGGAACAATTTTTTGACATACTTTTATATTACTATAAGTTCTATTATAGCATACATACAACTGTTTAAAAGAGAAATATATTTTAACAAATAAAAAATATCCTTTATTTTAACCATATTACAACAAGCGGATAAAAGAATCAGATTGCACACATTTCCACAGTCCCCGCGAACTACAAGGGAAAGTATGCAGCGAAAGAAGCCCCCTGTAGCGTTTTACCTGCACACGCTACAGGGGGACAGCTTCTCTGACGAGGAAGTAAATATACACAATTCCAAACACGCCTTTTTGTGGCAGTGTTGTTCCTTCAGTCCGAATTTCCACGTGTTCCATTATAATCAGATTCAAAGGCATTATATTTTTCAATCACATTCCTCTCCATTTCGTCTAACATGCCTTTTTCATAAGGGTGATTTTTACCTCAAATAGGTCTTCTTTATTGATCTGGGCTTCGTAATAATCCTTTGCAAAAATAATATTTTGGCTCAGTCCCCTGAAAATGCTGTTTTAATCGGTTCAATCCATCTTTGGACTGCCCTACAGTGTTTGTTTCTTTTCTATTGCTGACTCGTGTATCTATCGGTTTACATTATTCGAGCTCCAATAACCATTCGATTTTTAAACGGTGTTCTCATCGGATTCTTTCCTATACCTATTTTTTTAGGCGTTGTCCTGTTTTTTTATTTCAGTAAACTTATTTACTATTACTGATTAGTAGATTCATCCAAATATAATGTACCTATGCGTTATGCTTTCATAGATTAGAGTGATATAAAAGCTTCAACTTACATGATCGGGCTGTTTAAGCATAAAAGCAATTTTATTGAAATATTCCAGAAAATATCAGCCGATGGGTATTTGAGGGAAATTAGGATGCATACAACAGGACAGAAAATACGCATTGCACGGGCAATGCGTATTTCCAAGATGGAGCAGGAGTTGCTGGCAAAATTACAAGTGAAAGGATTAGATATATCACAATCTGTCTTATCAAAAATTGAAAATAGAAAACGTCCTGTGTACGATATTGACTTAAAAGCATTCGCAAAAGCTTTAGACATAAGTATCAATTGACTTTTAAAGAATATTAAAAAAGTTAATGAGGGCTTTATGACAAGCTCTGCAGGAGATGCTTAACTCGCTCGTGAGATGCTTAGGTGGTGTCGAGCACAACGAGACTGGTGCAGACAGAGACCTTGTCATCTTGGACCATGTCAGCGATCTCCTATTGTTAGGAAACAAAGACTTATTATAACGACTTCCATTCAACGTTATATATTGCCAATACGGTATTTATTGAAGCTCTGTGAATCCTACAAAGTTTCAGCAGACTATATTTAGGGTTGACAAATAAAAATAAAGGCAGCTGCTGCCGAAAAATGTAAAAAAAAGACGCCTTCCTGGCGTCTTTTTAGATGAAAATGCAGAGGGCAAGAAAATGGAATCGTTAAAAAATCGAAATGTACAGGCGGAAGGTTCACTTTCTCCATCCATCATGAAAGGTGCCACCTGTCACCAAATGGACATACTGCGCCCATTGTAGCGATGCGGGCAGAGTTCCTTCAATGCTTTGCTGCCTTTACCGTTGTTTCATTAACAAGACATCCAACAGACTTTTTATATCCTTTATCAGGCGATTAAAAACGGCGAAGCATTATACCGTTTTCGTTTGGAATCGGTGAACCAGATGTGTTGGAAGTCCAAGCTGTTATTCGTAAAAATGAAAGGAGCAAACTGCCTAATTAGTTTATATTACAAATGGGGACGAGAGAAATACATAAAGCGCTTTTTCTATTTTTACAACTTTATCCTAAACTTGGTTTCACACGGCAACCTGAAATACCGTCAGAAAATGGCGGCTGAGAAAATCTCTCTGCCTTCATTTTATATCTTAAAGCTGCGCTAATATTTCGGCTGCATTTGTGTCCGGTTTAACATTGGATAAAATCTTTTCTATATTGCCCTGTTCGTCAATAATAAAAGTAGTGCGTACCACTCCCATAGTGGTTTTTCCATACAGCTTCTTTTCCTGCCAAACGCCGTATGCCTGGCTCGCAGTCAGTTCAGGATCAGAAAGCAAAAGAAAAGGCAACCCATATTTTTCAGCAAATTTGACATGCGAGGTGGTACTGTCGCGGCTGATGCCTATTATTTCCACTCCTTTTTCCCGAAACTCATTGTAAAGTCCGGCAAAAGCGCAAGCCTGTTTGGTACAGCCAAGTGTATTATCTTTGGAATAAAAATATACGACTACCTTTTTACCTGCGAAATCGCAGAGAGAAACCTTTCTTCCGTCCTTGTCTTTCAGCGTAAAATCGGGCGCCTTATCACCTATTTTGAGCATAATCCTCCTCCAATCACATGAGCTTTTGCTTGAATGTTAAAAAAGGACGTTAAATATCCGTCTTCCAAAGGCCGTGCAGGTTGCAGTAAGCATAAGCGGCAACCGGCTTTTCATCCGACAGGGCAAAGGTCACGATAGGAACCGTACCGGCTTCCAGACACTTGCGCTGGCCACCTTTGTCTGTCTGAAGATAGACCCACTGAATACTGTGTTCTTCGGTCATGGGATGCTGTACAGAGCCAACTTCCACCTTGACGGTGTTCCCTTCCATAGTGACTAACGGGGCATGCTTCTCCGTGCTGGCTTCTACGGTTCCAGGCTCAAGCGGCGTCATTTTTTGTCCACAGCACATTATCGGTCCCCCCGCGTTGTGGATCAGTACCACAAGATTGCCACAATGCTCGCAAACGTAAAATCTGTTTTCACACATATTTTTTTCTCCTGTTCTTTTCATTAATATAGCTTATAAAAAAGAGTTATGATGCAATCAAATATCCCATTCCTTCCCGGTAAGATACTTTTCGGCATAGTGTACGGCCACGGCGCCGTCTGATACAGCAGTAACGATTTGACAAAGCGGCTTGGTTCGGACGTCACCTGCCGCAAACACGCCATCTATATTGGTCCTTGTGGATTCGTCAGCCACGATATAACCAAAAGGATCAAGTTCAACTGCGTTTGTCAAAAAATCCGTAGCGGGCTTTCTACCGATACTGACAAAAACGCCATCACAGGCCAGTTCTTTTATTTTTCCAGTGTTAACATTTCTAACCCGGACACCGATCAGCTTGTCATCCGCTATCAATTCTGAAACGGTGCTGTTCCAAAGGAACTCCAAATTTTCCGCCCTCAACAGCGGGTCATGATACACCTTCGTTGCCCGTAGCGTATCCCTGCGATGGACCACATAGGTCTTCTTGGCCAGTCTGGAAAGATAGAGGGCTGCCGATGCGGCCGAATTTCCCCCGCCCACTACCACAACGGTCTTCCCGTTATAAAATCTGCCGTCACAATGGGCACAGTAATGAACTCCTCTTCCGATCAGCTGCTGTTCTCCCGGAAGGCCAAGCTCCCGCGGATTTGCTCCGGTAGAGATGATAACGGCTTTCGTTCGGAAATCTCCATTTGTGGTTTCAACCTTTTTGATTTTACCGAAAAAATCCACAGCGATCACTTCGGTGTATTCGGTTTTCATGCCAAACCGTTCGGCGCTCTGCTGCATTTTCAGACTTAGGGTAAAACCGTCTATGCCTTTCTCAAAACCCGGATAATTGTCAATTTCTCCAGTCAATACCATCTGCCCGCCCACCGCCAGTCTTTCCAACAAAACGGTCTGGAATCCTGCTCGCGCCGCGTACAATGCCGCCGTGTATCCGGCAGGCCCACCACCAATTATTAGTATATCATATATATGCTCCATAATCCACTTCCTTTCGTGGCTTATCAACAGTCTACAGGTAAATACATCTGAGAACTGTATAAATACCCTTTCTCTTCTTTAATTATATTATACCCACTTCAAATCAAATCTTCAGTAACCGAATCACAATCAATTGTATGATTCAAAGGTATTAGAAGCACTACTACGAAATGGAATAAAATTTGAAGAGTAGGGCCTGTACTTTTTCAGTTTATTTGTTTTTACCATTCAAAAGTCGGGATTGCAGGCCAGCATTTGCCGTGTCTGATCACACGGTAGGAAAGATAAAAATAGACGGACACCGACGGTACGGCAGCTGCATACGGTATAAAAAATCAAATTTACTCGTTTTGTTTCACCTCTTGCATTTTTTATATCTGTCTGCGGCTCGGCGGTACCGATTTTAACCCTGTCTTTCATTCGGCGTCATTAAATACTTTAGCATGGGGCGCTCTCACTCTGCTATTGGCCGCCGGATGTTTCTGCATCTGCCACCGCTTGTAATTGGGCATGTTCCTTTGGATGATACTTTTTCATCATGCCTTCTACAATTTTTACTCCTATACAATCCTGTGCCCGCCGTTGACCTTTTCAGTATAGGGACTGTCTTTCTCAAACTCGATTTCCCATTGAAAGAAAAGGTTCAAACTTACCTTCATCGGTGGAATCCCGTTTTCATGACAACAACTTAACCTTTCGGTATAAATTTCAGATCATCCGGGGTAAACAGAGGTCGTTCTATCATTTGCAGGGACTGTGATGGATGATTTTTGCCACGACTCAGTGAACCAGACATCACTGTGCGAGAACCCAGCGCTTTGGAGAGGACTTCTGCCAAACTACTGTTGGGCGCAAATCCGTCGAACAAGGTGACCTGTATGTTATTTACAATAATATCGGTACCTTTTTTCCGTAGTTTTTTCCAGTTGGGCAAAGGATTGAATGATCGGAACGATTTGAATCGACAGAAGCGGGAGGCGAAGAACATTATTTCGATTCTATCTTTGATAAGGTGCCAAACTCGCCACAGAAGAATGTACAGCGGTTTTTGAGCTTACTGTCGGTCTCCTCGGCGACAGTAAGGATTTCCCGGTATAGCTATTGGATAATCCGCAAAATCATGAAAAAGGTATTGGGGGGCTTCCCTGACATGATAACAAAGATAGCTGATTTTTCATTGCAGAACTTCTCCGCATCGATCTCGGTATCGAAACACAAAAGCTGTTCCAGTTCCGAATCAAAAAAGCATTGAGACGGGAGCATGCAGTTGACATGAACGACTTGTTTGCACAAAAGAATATAAAACCGATGTTGATTGGTGCTGAAGGAGAGGCGTTTGACTCTCCCGATTATCTGTATAAATTAAAACTGGACGGGGCGCTGCATTGCATATCTTGGACCGACAGCTGTAACAGAATTTCGAAACAAACGAAATATGAAAATGCTAACGAAGGTACCGGAACTAAAAGACATTCATAAACAGGTTCGTTGCCGCTGCATTCTTGGCGGTGGCTTGCGGTAATAAAAAACGACAGACCAGATTTTTACGAGATACAGCTGCGGTCTTTGATGGGCAATCCTTCAAGGATCGAGCTTTCTGCCTGACAAAGTCCTGCATACTTTACCGCTTTTAATATTTTGTATTATAAAGATCATTCCGTCTCTGATCTTCCTCTCGTACACTTTTCCGTCCTCGCCGAATCTATGGGCAAACCATTCGCTTTGTCATAGTCAAGGGACCATGACAGCGCTTTGATATTCTCTGCATTATATTCGGTCACGCCTCGGTAAACAGTGACGGTATCGTCAAGCTGCCTGAATTGCAGATATTCATCCTAATCCATAAGGTCGGTGGGTCCGGCCGCTCGGAACATAGCAAGCAGTTCCTTTTGGCTAACATTGGGATCGCTGTTGGGATTTTCGGAGCATACCCATGCGTCATTCAGTATTTCTGAAAAATCTTTTTTGACAGATGCGGCTGTGCGTATTTCAAAAAAGCGAGGCGGTATGGCTTCTTACCATTCGGTGTATTTCAAATGCAGAATTGGAGTTTCCGCTATGTCCAACATCAAAAAGATTTTTGCTAAGTCTTTTACTTGGTTTAGGTTGGTTTCTTTTTTCATTGAAAGCTCCTTTCTTAAAAAAAACATAAAAAAAGCAGATGGATTTTTTTGCTTCCATCTGCTGGTATGTGCGCATTCTGCTGTGTGAGAGTTTGAGTCATGCCACAAAGCGAAAAAACTCTTTTTTCATCTAAATTTTTGTCGCCTCAAGAATCAGTCTGTAAAATGGCGAAACCCCCAATTTTACCGGGGGTTTCGGGGCTATATCTTTTTTATAGCCTCTTTATGGCTCCCCCTGCTGGGCTCGAACCAGCGACATCATGATTAACAGTCATGCGCTCTACCAACTGAGCTAAGGAGG